>JAEYVE010000175.1 GCA_023432025.1 Pseudomonadota bacterium | reverse complement strand
AAATCGAGGTGCCGGGCGTCGGTGGACACGCGCCGCGCCGCAGCGCGCGCCGCTTGCTCAGTGACATCATCGAGCCCCGCTGCGAGGAAATTTTCCACGAAATTCGCCGCCGCATGGAGGAAACGGGGTTGCTCGAGCGCATCAACGCTGGCGCCGTCCTCACTGGTGGAGCCAACCTCATGGAGGGCATGGCCGAGTGTGGCGAGGAAATCCTCGGCATGCCGGTGCGCATGGGCTTCCCAATCGACGTGAAGGGACTGGTGCAGCTCGTGCAAGGGCCCCAGTATGCGACGGGCGTTGGGCTGGTGCGTTATGGCGCCATGCAGCTCATGGACGCCCGCGCTCGCGCCGAGGAAACGGTCGTGGAACCCGCGCTGCGCGAAGCTACCGCGCGGCCCGCTCGTCAGCGCTCGGGGTTCATGGACTGGTTCAAAGCGGCTTTCTGATTCGACATTCGATTCGCGACGTAGACGAGTACCCAGTTAGACACATTCGAGCAGTCGGCACAGTCTCCCGGAGGTCGGGAGGGGGAAGAGGCACCCCGTGACGTCGGCTCAGCGGTGAAACCGCACCGGGAGGACAAAATGAGCTTTTCGATCGAGTTCGCAGACGACAACGAGGCATACCGAGCTCGGATCAAGGTCGTGGGCGTTGGTGGCTCCGGAAACAACGCCATCAACACCATGATTCACTTCGGGCTCGACGGCGTGGAGTTCTTGAGCGTCAACACGGACGTGCAAGCGCTGAACGCCAACGCCGCCGCGGAGCGCATCCACATCGGAGCTGCCGTGACGCGCGGGCTCGGTGCGGGCGCAGATCCGGAGCGAGGCCGCAAGGCGGCGCTCGAGGACGCGCAGCGCATCAAGGAGTCGCTCCAGGGCGCGGACATGGTCTTCGTGACCGCGGGCATGGGCGGCGGCACGGGCACGGGCGCAGCGCCCGTGATCGCGCAGATCGCTCGCGAAATGGGCGCGCTCACCGTCGGCGTCGTGACCAAGCCGTTCGCCTTCGAAGGTCGTCAGCGCTCGCGCCGTGCCGATCTCGGTCTCAGCATGCTGAGCGAGCACGTGGACACTCTCATCACCATCCCCAACGAAAAGCTCATGACGTTGGCGGACGACGAGCTCACCTTCGTCGAAGCGTTTCGCAAGGCCGACGAGGTGCTCTACCAAGCGGTGCGCGGCATCAGCGACCTGATTACGCTGGACGGTATCGTCAACGTGGACTTCGCCGACGTGACGACCGTCATGAGCGGAATGGGCCGCGCGCTCATGGGCACCGGCTGCGCCAAGGGCCAAGGCCGGGCGCGGATCGCCGCGGAGCAGGCCATCACCTCTCCGCTCCTGGACAACATCTCCGTGGAGGGCGCCACCGGCGTGCTCATCAACGTGGTGGGCGGCCCGGACATGCGCATGAAGGAAATTCAGGAGGCCGCGTCGCTCATTCAGGAGCAGGCCCACGAAGAGGCCAACATCATCTTCGGCGCCAGCATCGACGAGACCATGGGCGACACGCTCAAGGTCACGGTCATCGCGACGGGCTTCGACCGCGCGCCGGCCGAGGCGGGACTCGGTGCGGAGGCTTCGCGCTCTCAAGCTCGTCCCCAAACGCGCGACATCACGGCGCCGGCCGTCGCTTCGTCCATGGCCCCCGCGCCCCGCGAGGCGGCTCGGGTGCCCTCCGAGGTGCCCGCCTACGCGACCCGTCGCCCGGTGCAAACGGCTCCGGCCTTCGTGGCCCAGGCCGCGCCCGCACACAGCAGCGCGCCTCCTGCACCGACGGTGCGCGAGCGCATCGCGTTTCCGTCACAAATCGATACTGATTGGGACACGCCGGCCTACCAGCGTCGCCAATCGAGTCTCTGAGCTCGTCCTTCGTCTCCTGGGTATGTTCGAACCGCCCCGAATGGTCGGGGCGGTTCACTTTTGTGGAGCGCGCCCCGGAGCCTCATCGGGTTATGCGTTCTCCGCGAACTCGAGCGCCCACTGGTCTCGCACGGAGGGAGCCGCGTAAATCAAGAGATCGCGCGCGAGCGCGGCGACGGTCGCGTAGCGTTCCGCCGGGCGAGGCGCGAGCGCGCGCGCCACGACGCGATCCACGTCGTGGGGCAGGTTGCACACGTGGCTGGGAGGCACGTAGTCGGCGTTGTAAGCGGCAAGAGCCGCTTCGGACAGGCGCTTGCAATGTGAAAACGGCCCTCGCCCCGTCAGACACTCGTAGAGCACGCACCCCAGAGAGAAACAGTCGAGGCGCGAGTCCAGATCGGCCTGCGTCAGGCGCTCGGGGGCTAGGTAACCCGGTGTTCCGGCGACTCGGCTGCGCGTCGGGTCGAGTCTCGGGTCGACGGTCGCAAAAAAACTCACCCCGAAGTCGAGGACTTTGGGGCAAGGGTTCCCTCGATGGTCGCGCCCCAAGATGACGTTCGTGGGCTTCACGTCGCCGTGGACGACGCCGCGAGCGTGCGCGTAAGCCATGGCCGAAGCGATGGGGAGGAGCAGCCGCACGGCTTCTTCGGTGGACATGGGGCCGTCCTGGCGGATGCGCTGCGCCAAGGAGGCTCCCCCGACGAACTCGAACGTCATGTAGGCGATGCCGTCGTCCAGGCCCGCGTCCAAGAGACGAATGATGTTCGGGTGATCGAAGCCCGCGACGATTTCCGCTTCGCGCAAGAACCGGAGACCCGCCGCGGGGTCCCGTCGGCCGTAGTCCGGCAAGATGACCTTGAGCGCGACTCTTCGCTGCAAGAGGTCGTCGCGCGCACGAAACACGGCGCCCATCCCGCCCGAGCCGAGCCGCTCCTCGATGCGGTAGCGGTTGAAGCGATCGCCGGTTTCGAGCTGCCGAGGGGGCAGGCCAGAGTCTTCGCCGTCGCTTCCGCTGGACTCGAGAGACATGGGCGCCGTCGGCGACGCGTCGGGTGACGGCTGCTGGCTTTCGTGGACGCCGCGCGCGCCTGCTTCCGTGGCGAGCTCTGCCGAACTCGCTTGGCTCCGAGTTCCGAGAGTTCGAGTGGTCACCTCGTTGTACACCATGTGCGCCGAGTGCTCGAAATGTGCGCCGAGCCAGCGAAAGGCTTGAAGAAAGCCCCAGTCCTTTCTCGACGGCACGGCGGCCGGACCCTTGAGGCAATTGACGGATCCCCCACGCGATGGTCCGAGGGCGCACGCTTGGTGACCGCCGTTCGCCGCGGACGGTCGAGCGAGGGTCAAGGCGTGGGAGCGTACTTCGGGGAGGGGCGGTCCAACCAGAGCTCGAAGCTCCGTCCGTCGTCTGCCCAGACGACTTGGCTGAAGAGGCCGAAGATGATCGAGATGCCCATGCCGGACTCGGGTAGCGGCGCGAGGAGGGCCGGAGGCTTTCGCGCGTCGGGTGGACACGCAGCGCCGTCCCAGCGCACGGAGACGCCGAAGCGACCCGGAGCAGAGAGGAGCGACAAGTCGATGGTTCGCTCGTTCAAGGTGCACGACGAGGCCAAGTCGCGCGCCTGCTCCAAGTATTCGTCGTAAGCACCACGCGCGCGCGCAGCGGGATCGAGCTCGAGTGCGCCATGGAACACGGCGTTGGTGAGCGCCTCGGTCAGGCCCACGTCCAAGAGGTTCCCGTCGACCCAGTCGGGGCACTGGCTTTGTACCCAATGCACCGCGTGCAGTACGGCCTCCGGTCGGGGCCTGATGCGGAACGTGGTTTGGGCGAAGCCGACGGAGTCGAGGACGAGCACCGTGGCGTCGTCGAGATCCGGCTCCCGGTGGTCTTCTGTCACCCGCCTCACGGCTCGACGCAGCTCGCTCGGATCCAGCTGCATTGGCTCGGGGCCCAGCAGAAGGTCGAGCCGATGCAGCGCCGAGCGCACGTCGTCTGCGGCGCCGAAGGGCTCCGTGAGGCCGTCGCTCATGAGCACGATGCGGTCCCCTGGCTCCGTTTGCATTTCGGAGAGCTGGTAGGGACTCTCGGCGAACATACCCACCGGCACACCACTCGCCGCGACCTCGCTGACGATGCGTCCTCCGCGCAGGACGACGACGGGCGGCAGGCCTGCGTTCAAGAGCCGCGCGGTCGTGCCTTCGATCTCGACCGCGGCGAGGCAGGAGTACTTTCCCGTCTCGCGTCGAGCCATGCGTGCGTTGAGGCGCGAGACGGACTCCAAGAGAGGCCTCGTCGCGAGCAAGTTGCGCAGCTCGACGCGCGTCTCCGCCGCCACGAGCGCAGAAGCCGTCCCGTGACCGGACACGTCGACGAGTAGGGCGACCAACCGTTCGTCCTCGGTGACGACGATGTCGAAGACGTCGCCGCCCACGAGGCCGCTCGGCGCGACGACTCCGACCACGCGCCAGTCGTTCCACGTTACCGGAACGTGAGGGAGCTGGGCCTCTTGCACGCGGCACGCTTCGGCCAGCTCCTGTCGCATCGAGTCGACGGCGCGGCCCTTGCTGGCTTGTTCGCGATCGCGATCCGCTTGAATCAACGTCTTGATGCGCGTCACCAGGATGCGACTGTTGACGGGCTTGGTGATGTAGTCGTTCGCACCGGCCTCCAGCGCGTCGTCGATGTCGTCGGGAGAGGTCGACGACGTGAGCATCACGACGGGGATGCGCGCGAGGCGCGCGTCCCTGCGCATGTGATCGAGCACTCCGACGCCGTCCAAGCGCGGCATCACGAAGTCGAGCAGCACCAAGGACGGCCGCTCGAATCCAAGCCGCGCGAGCGCCTCGACGCCGTCGCTGGCGGTCTCGACCCGAAAGCCCGCGCGGCTCAAAATTCCGCTGTAAAGCCGTCGGTTGGCCGCAGTGTCGTCGACGACCAAGATCGAGTGCGACGCGGGGACCCAGTTGTCTTGCACGAGCGTTGGGCTCCGGGGTTGGGGCGACGTCGCGGGAGTCTCAGGAGGGGCGCTGGCTGGCGCGGACCGCATCGTCGAGTGTCTCGAAGGTCTCGAAGACGTGATCGAGGCGGGTGATGGCGAAGACCCGTCGAACGGAGTCCGAGGCGCGCGCGATGCGCAGCTCACCGCCGTGTGCGCGCAGTGACTTGAACAGCTGCACGACCGCGCCGAGCGCCGTGGAGTCGATGGTTTCGGTCGCACCGAGGTCGAGCACGATGTCGTGCTGCCCGGCGGACAATTCGGCGCGCGCTGCGTCCATGAACCCGTTCGTGTTGTTCACGTCGACGCGTCGCGGCAGAACGACCACGCTGATCCCCTCGATGTGCTCCACGACCGCTTCGCTCATCGTGCCCCCTTCGGGACAGCGACGGCCCGGGGGGGCGGGCCATTAAGTGCCCGTCCGCGAAACGTATTCTTCGAGCGTTTTCGCGGGTGCGCGCCGCCCCAGGCGGCGACGGCGAAAGCCCATCAAAAGTGCCAGGCAAGGCCGACGGAAGGGGTCAGGAGCGAGACGGTGCGCGTAAACATGTCCGCACGGGGAATGGTCGCTGCTTCTGCGAAGATTTCTACGGCGACCGATGGCTCGGGTCGAACGAGGAAGCCGAGCTGCGCGCGGTACACGGGCGCGAAGGCCCAGTCGTCCTTGTCGTAGCAACCCCACGCACTCGGGTACCAGCTCGCTCGGCTGCCTGCCTGGCAGTAGTCGAACGTGTCGAACGTCACGCTCCACCAAGCGACGTCCGCACTGACGCCGATGAAAGGAACGAACTTGCGCGAGACAGGCAACTCGAACCGCGCACCGACGGAGAAGTAGAAGGACTCGAGCTGGTTCGCGTACACCTCGTCCGGCACGACGTTCGTATCGAGCCGGGCGATGCGGTAGCCGCCCGCGAGGTGAGGCACGAAAAAACCGAAGCGGTACGCCGAGCGAACCTCGACGTGCACGTCCGGGCGGAGGATGTCGTCGTCGAAGTAAGGCAAGCCGACCGTGATGCCGAGCTGTGCTCTGCGGTCGTCCCAGTCTTGTTCCGCGAAGGTGGAGGGCTCTTCCGGGCGCGGTCCGTCGAAGGTGTCCGCGTCGCTCTGCTCGGCGTCTGGCGGCTCCGCCCAAGAGTCCAGCGGCGGGGCGTGGAGCTCGGGAGAGGTCACCTGTTCGGAGGTGCTCTTGGCCAGAGCCTGCGTGCCCGAACGAGCCGGGCTTGGCTCGGCGGACGCCGGAAACGCTGCCAGCGTGACGAGCACGAGCGAGACCCCCCCGACGCGGGCGCGCGCCGTCATGCGCCTCCGGCGAGACGCGCACGCTCCGCCGCGTAGCGAGCCTCGAGGCGTGGCCTTTGCGCGACGAGAACGAAGGCGAGCACGGTGAAGGGGACGATGAAGAGGAGCCAGGCGACGAGGGGTGCCCGCGGATCCACGATGCAGCCGACCGTGGCGAGCACGAGCAAGAACAAGTGCGTGCCGAGCCCGTTGAACGTCCAAGCGCGCATGTAGGGCCGGAAAATGGAGCGATACAGCGCGCGCTCGGCGTCCGTCGTGGCTACGGCCGGATCGCGGGTCTTGTCCTTTTCGCGCTGCTTGATCACGAAGCGGCGGTAGCCGTCCGTCATGAACGCCGACGCGCGTCGCCCGTGCCGCAGGTGTTCGTCGCGTTCGCGGTCGAACATTTCCATGCTCGGGTACGCCGCGGCGCTCTTTTCGGGCGGCTCGGTGTTGAGCAGGTACACGTTCTTCACGTGATCGTAGGTGTGGGCGTGCCACTTGACGGCGTACCCAGCGAGCCAGCCCAAGCACCACGCCAGCCAAAACCCGACGTCGTGCCGCAGCATGAAGGCGAAGTGTCCGACGAAGATGGCCGTGGTGGCCACGGCGTCCACCATGCCGTCGAGGTACGTCCCGGCGAAGCTCGACTGGCCCTTGAGGCGCGCCAGCTGTCCGTCGCTGCAGTCGAGAACGATCGACGAGAAGAACAAGAACGCGCCGACCGCGAGGTGCCAGGGCGCCGAGGCGAGCCCGACGAATGCGCCTCCGGCGACGGCGGCAAGCCCCGAGGCGACCGTGATTTGATCCGGCCGCACGTTGGTCGACGCGACCGCTCGCACCACCCAATTGGCCGCGCGTCTGTGGAGGTAGAAGTCGATCAACTCCTCGACGTCTCGGGCCTTGAACGTTGCGCTTCCTTGCGCCGTAGCGGGTGCGGCCACTTGGCTCATGCCTGGTCGCCCCCCATAGCACAGGCTCGTCCGACCGGCGCCTCCCGCATCCGGGCTGGCCCCGTGCGTCTCGTCCGGCCTCCAGGCGGCCCGCGCGAGGGGCGCCGAGGCCTAGCGCGCCTTGGCGAACCAGATACCGGCGCGGTCGCCTTCTGGCACGGAGTACAGAAGGCCCGGAGACGGCCAGGGCAGCTCGCGGTACTCCGTCACGCGCTCGGCCACCTGGTAGTCGAGCTCTGCGTCGATGAGCCACGCTCGCAGCGTGGCGCTCGTGCCCGTTCCGTTCTCCGCGAGGTAAGCGATGGCGCGTGGCTGCTCCAAGAAACGGAGCGTGCCAGGGAGCGCCTTCTTGCCGACGGCGCGGACGCGTCCCCCACGCACCAGGTACGGTGTGCCGCTCACCCCGTCGAAATCGCCGACGAAGGCGAAGTCACCGGATTCTTGATCGAAGGTTTGGTCTTGGATGGGCACGCCGCCCGCGAGCTTGCGCGTTTCGTAGCCGTCGCCTCGGGCGACCGCGACGGACAGATCGCCCACGCTGCCGTCGAAGCGCTCCAGGATGCCGCGCGGTGAGCTCACCGTTCCGCCGGGCAGCTGGGCAACGTTCGAGGCGACTTCGACGAGCTTGTCGACGAAGACCCCGTCGTCGTCCTCGTCGTAGCGGGGAACCACGAGCGTGCCGCTCGAGCCGTCCCAGTCGAGGTAGATGTTGCCTGCGATCAAAGCCGCGCTCTTCGAGAGCACCCGGTCGTCCGTCGCGCCAGGTTCGTCGCCTCCGCGGAGGCGCACGGCGCGGAGAGTATCTCTCGAGGTGCCCGGCGCTTCGTTCGCGAGATACAAAAGCGCGCCGCTATCGCCGCGGAAGCTCACGAGCGCGAATTGATGCAGAACCACGTCGTCCGCCACCCGGATGGTGACCCGATCTTCTTCGGAAGAGAGCGACGTGCCGGGAATGGACAGCGTGAGCGCGCGGGACTCGCAAGGATCGAAGTAGCCGACGACCCCGGAGGCCAGAGACACCGGAGCGCAGCCGGTCTTGCTCACCAGAGTTTTTTCACCGGTTTCGACGGAGGCGAAGCTGAGACCATCGTCGTCGACGAGCACCGCGCTCGGCTCTTGTGTGCCGCCGCGGATGGTCAGCTCGCGCACGTTTTGTCCCCACGAGGCGACCTCGTCCAAGTCTTGGTCGTAGACGTGCGCGACGCCCTCCTCGATCGTCCAGAGGTACTTGCCCTCTGCGCGCCCGGAGCTCACGCCGTCCGCGACGGGCACGAGCTCACCGGCGCGCGCGTCGACCAACGAAAGCGCTCCGTCGACGTCGAGCGTGAGCAGCCCACGCGGCTTGCTGCGCGGAAAAGGCACCTCGGGGAGCGACGCGCTCGAAACCGGAGAGAGCCGCGGCTGACAGTCGAACCCGACGAAATCGACCTGACCTCTGCCTTGGCCATCGCGCTCGGCCTGGTAGGCGATGAGCCCAGGCAGCGCGACATCCACGCGGCTGGAGATGCGCTGAAAAGCCTGCGCGGGTGAAACCTCGCACGCGCCGCTACCGACGAACGAAATGATCGCGAGCGACTGCGGCTCCACGTCGTGGCGTTTGGCCAGCACGTAGCCGCCTTTGTCGAGCGAGCCGTCGAGCTCCAGGTTCGAGTACGTACCGCTCGCGAGCTTGCGCCCCGGAGCGTCCAAGAGCTGGGCGTCGGGATCCACGAGCGTCCCGCCCATGTCTTCGAGGTTCCCCGCGAGATCACAAGCGGTGAGCGAACCGCTCGCCAGTGCGCCAAGAACGAAGAAGGAGCCCCGTGCGCCCGAGCGCTTCTGGGCGCGCGGTCCGAAAGTCAGTAAGCAACGCATCCGGCCGAGTATAGCAGCCGAGGCGCGCTCGCCCGCCTCGGTCGACGAGGGCAAAGCGCTCGTTGCCTCGTTCGGCGAGCGCCGAATGAATCCGCGGAGAGCGTAGCTTTCCGCGTACTCCAGAAGAGCCGACGGTCCGAAAGGTCGAAGCGCCCGCCTCCCTCGACGCCACTTGGGAAAGGGCGCTTCCTCGAGACTCGTCACGGGCTCCCGGGGTCGACGCGATGGACGGCGTCGGCACAACGTCTCCCGAGTTTTTCCTCGGCGAGGTGCGGCAGGGTCCGTTCGCTCCCGCGGGCCAGCGCCCTCCCGTCCGGGGTTGCCGCTACAGCTTGGTGACGGCGTCGAACGGATCGATGAGCACGTAGAGCACTTTGTTCAGGGTGCCGGAGGGGCGCCCCGTCGAGGGGTTCTCCAGCGCCTTCTTTGCCTGCCAGCGCAGCTCGCCCAGCGCAGCGCCCGCGACGGGCGTGATGAAGAGGTCTTGCCAGCTCGCTTGTTCGTAGGCGCTCTCGATGAAGAACTCCCAAAACGTGCTCATGGCGAACGAGTAAGCGAAGCTGCCGTACCACTGGGCGTCACGGTTGCGCGCCAGCAAATAGTACTCGGCGCCCGAGACCGGGTGAGCGATGTAGTTCCAAGCCCAACGATCGTTGTCGACGCGCGGACCTATCGTGAAGTTCTCCTTGAGTCCCTTGAACTCGGGATCCTCCCAGCCGGTCCAGTCGTTCGGCAAAAGCGTGAACGCGCCCAAACAAAGAAGGTCGACGGCCACGAGCGAAGAGGTGACCCCGGCGAGGGTCGTGTTCCACTTGGCCCACGTGGAGCGATCGTCCACGACGGGAGGGGGGGATTGCGAAGCCGGCGGCTGAGCGGGCTCGGCGTGTGTGAGCGGCGCGCTGCTCCAAGGCTCTCGATCGAGGGCGAGGGGCTCGAGGCGGGGGAGGAGCAGGCGAGGCGGAGCGGGGAGCGCCCCAAGAGTCGTGGGAGCGGCGTAGGTCCAGTCGTCGACCGCGTCGAGCGTCAGGTACGTCCGGTCGTCGCGAAGGGGGGCAGCGGTGTCGCCTGCCGTCGACGTCGGGTCGAGAGCCGCGGACGTCCGTGGGGTGACGTTGCTGCTGGCGGGGAGTGTCACGGCCGTTTCCGGAGGAAGCTCCTCCGAACCGGTGGGCTCCGCCCGTGCCGCGGGCGTGAGGAAGAACGCGAGCGACGCCGCGAAGGCGGCCCGCGCGGACCTGTGCGCGGCGTTCAAGCGTGCTCCATCGTAAGCCACGGAAACGCCCGGATAGCCTCGAAAGCCCGACGGATGCAACCCCCTGGTCGGTCGTAAAGGCTCGTTCGAGCGATGATGGAGCAGCGGCAACGCCCGCCGGGCCTCGGATGCCCAAAACCCGCGAAGCTATCCGGATTTGGCTGTAGCATCAGGAGCGCGCCTCGCGCGGGGGACTTCGTCATGCGTCTCGGAATCGATTTCGGCACCACCAGAACCGTGGTCGCGGCAGCTCACAGGGGACGCTACCCCGTAGTGAGCTTCGAGACGTCGGACGGCTTCCACGATTACCTGCCCGGTCTGGCGGCCTTGCAGGAAGACGCGCTCACGTTCGGGGCGGACGCCGGGCGTGATTTGACGGTGCCGCTCATTCGTTCCGTCAAGGCGGCGATTACGGGCGCAGCCCCCGACGAGCCCGTCCGCGCGTGGCCACAACCCGACATGTCGGCGCTCCAGCTGACGACGGAGTACCTGAAGTACGTCCGGCACATGTTGGTCGAGTGCAGTAACCTGGAAATCTCCGCGCTCGATTCTCTCGAGGCGATGATCGCCGTGCCGGCCAGCGCCAGCACTCGGCAGCGCTACCTGACCATCGAGGCATTCCAACGCGCTGGCTTCGAGGTGCTCGGACTCGTCAACGAACCGACGGCGGCGGCCATCGAGTTCGCCAAGAACACTCTGGGCGCGCTCAGCAATCGCAGCCCCAAGCGTTACGTCGTCGTGTACGACATGGGCGGCGGCACCTTCGACACGGCCGCGGTATCGCTGCTCGATCGCAGGTTCGAGCTGCTCGGCGCAGAGGGCATCACGCGGCTCGGCGGAAACGACTTCGACGCCTTGATCGCTTCCTTCGTGCTCCAGGAGCTGGGCGCCAGCAAGGAAGAGCTGAGCGAAAGCGCCTGGGTCCACCTGCTCGAGCGTTGTCGGATGGCGAAGGAGGCGCTGACGCCATCCTCGCGCAAGCTCCTGGTGGACGTGGGAGACGTGCTCGACTGCGGCTCCGTGGTCCTCGACGTGGGACCCATCTACGAAGGCGCGGGGCCGCTCATCGAGGAGACCATCGCCGTCATCGACCGGCTCTTCGAAGAGCTTGCCTCCCAGGGCATCGATCCGGACAACCATAGAGAGCTCGGCGCCGTGTACCTCGTGGGCGGCAGCGTGCAGTTTCCTGCCGTCACGCGCGCCCTGCGGCAACGCTTCAAACGCAAGCTTCAGCTCGCGCCGCAACCGCATGCGGCGACCGCCGTCGGCTTGGCGATTTCCGCCGATGCAGAGGCGGGCATTTTCGTACGTGAGGCGCCCACCCGGCACTTCGGCGTATGGCGCGAGGCCGAGTCGGGGCTCGAGAAAATCTTCGATCCGATCATTTCCAAGCGCCTGGGCTTGGTCCCGGATGGTCCCATCGTGGCGCAGCGCGTGTACCGGCCCGTGCACTCCGTCGGACGTTTGCGCTTCGTCGAGTGCGCTCGGCTCGACGACGACGACCAGCCGCTCGGTGATCTGACGCCGTGGGGCAACGTGCTGTTCCCCTACGATCCATCGCTCAAGAACAACCCCCAGCTGGAGCGTCATTGTGGGCGCAATGACGCGCTGACCGCCGAAGAAATCGTGGAAACGTACGAGTACGCGGCGACCGGTGTCATCAAAGTGCACATCGAAAACCGAACCAGTGGCTACTCACGCTCGTACGTGCTGGGCGAGTGCGTGAGCCCTGGGGCGCAGTAGCGTCCAAGGTTGCGAGGCCCGGGCCGTAGAGCTCGCTGAGACGAAAGGGAGTCGTCCTCGCCGCGTCCGCGCGGCGTTTCTTGGCGCTTCGAGCAACGCAGTTCGTTCCCGTCCGCGCGCTTACCGGCGCCGAAGCATGGACGTTTACGTCTCACGAGGGGACGCAGATGCACGAGGACACGGACGCGGGCGAGGCGGAGGCGTCGAAAGGTGAGCACGCGCCACCGGGACCCGCTCACGACGAAGCGACCGAGGAAGACCATCTTCGGTCGCTTCGCGACGCGCTGCGCGCTGCGGGTCAGGGAGACTTCTCCGTTCGCTTGCCGACGAACGGCGGCGCGCACGGCATGTTCCCGGAGGTCGCGTTGGCCTTCAACGTGCTCATGAAGCGCAACAAGGTGATGTCACGCGAGCTCCAGCGCATGGCGCGCGTGGCCGGCCTCGACGGTCGCACCAGCGAGCGCGCTTCGCTGGGCATCGTGGGCGGCGCGTGGGCGACGAACGTCGAGTCCATCAACACGCTCGTGGAGAGCCTAGCGGCGCCGAGTCGAGAAGCGACGCGGGTGCTCAATCTGGTGGCCAAGGGAGACCTCTCGGGCGAAATGCCGGTGCAGCTCGGGGGCCACGCGCTCTTGGGCGACTTCCAGAAGCTCGGCGAAGCGGTGAACGCCGTGACGGAAACGCTGCGCATCGTCTCGGGCGACGTTGCCCGTGTCGTCCAGGAAATCGGCAGAGAAGGCAGGTTGGGCACGCGAGCCAGCGCCGAGGGGCTCGGTGGCTCGTGGAAGACCCTCGTCGACGACGTCAACGTGCTCGCCACGAACTTGACCGCGCAGGTGCGCAGCATCGCGCTCGTTTCTGCCGCCATTGCCCGCGGTGACCTCTCGCAGAAAGTCACGGTGGAGGCGCGCGGTGAGTTTCTCGACCTGAAGAACACCGTCAACTCGACGGTGGAGCAGCTCCGCTCGTTCGCCGCTGAAGTCATCCGCGTGGCGCGCGAGGTGGGCACGGAGGGAAAATTCGGCGCGCAGGCGGACGTGCGTGGCGTGTCGGGGGTGTGGCAGGAGCTCACCGACAGCGTCAACCGCCTCGCGAGCAACTTGACGTCGCAGGTGCGAAACATCGCGCTCATCGCCTCCGCCATCGCGGCCGGAGACCTGTCGCAGAAGATTACGGTCGACGCGAAGGGAGAGCTCCTCGAGCTCAAGAACACGCTCAACAGCGCGGTGGACCAGCTGCGTGGCTTCGCCGCCGAGGTGACGCGCGTGGCGCGCGAGGTGGGCACCGAGGGGAGGCTCGGCGCGCAAGCCAACGTTCGAGGCGTGTCGGGGACGTGGCGTGACCTGACCGACAGCGTAAACATGTTGGCCGGCAACCTGACCGAGCAGGTGCGCAGCATCGCCGTGGTGTCGACGGCCATCGCCAACGGCGACCTGTCGCAGAAGATCACGGTCGAGGCGAAGGGAGAAATCCTCCTTCTGAAGAACACCATCAACGCGATGGTCGATCGCCTGCAGACGCTTGCTGCGGAGGTGACACGCGTGGCGCGCGAGGTGGGCACCGAGGGCAAGCTCGGGGGGCAAGCGGTCGTCTCCGCGAGCGATGGCACGTGGAAGGACCTCACCGACAACGTGAACGTGATGGCGCTGAACCTGACGAGCCAGGTTCGCGGCATCGCCAAGGTCGTCACGGCGGTCGCCGAAGGCGATCTTTCGCAGAAGTTCGTCGTGGAGGCCAAGGGGGAGGTGGCCGCGCTCGCCGACACCATCAACGCCATGACGGAGACCTTGCGCACGTTCGCCGCGCAGGTGATCACGGTTGCCCGTGAGGTGGGCATCGAAGGAAAGCTAGGCGGTCAAGCGCACGTGCCCGGCGTCTCCGGCACTTGGAAGGACCTGACCGACAACGTGAACCTCTTGGCGGGCAACCTCACCAATCAGGTGCGGAACATCGCCTTCGTCACGACGGCGGTTGCTAGTGGAGATCTCTCCAAGAAGATCACCGTGGAGGCGCAGGGCGAGATCCTCGAGCTGAAGAACACCATGAACGTCATGGTGGACCAGCTGCGGGACTTCGCGTCGGAGGTGACGCGCATCGCCAAGGAGGTGGGCACCGAGGGCAAGCTGGGCGCGCAAGCCGACATCAAGGGCGTGGCAGGCACTTGGAAGGACCTGACCGACAACGTGAACCTCTTGGCGGCCAACCTGACGAGCCAGGTGCGCAACATCGCGGCCGTGACGACCGCCGTAGCGAACGGGGATCTCTCCACGAAAATCACGGTCGAGGCGAAGGGCGAGATCCTCGAGCAGAAGAACACCATCAACGCAATGGTCGAGCAGCTTCGTACCTTCGCGTCCGAGGTGACGCGCGTGGCGCGGGAGGTAGGCACGGACGGCAAGCTGGGCGGTCAGGCGCTGGTGCCGGGGGTGGCGGGTACGTGGAAGGACCTGACGGACAGCGTGAACCTGATGGCGTCCAACCTGACGAGCCAGGTGCGCGGCATCGCCAAGGTCGTCACTGCGGTGGCCGGCGGCGATCTCTCGAAGAAGTTCGTCGTGGAGGCGAAGGGCGAAATCGCAGCGCTGGCAGACACCATCAACGACATGACCGACACGCTCCGCACGTTCGCCGACCAGGTGACCACGGTCGCGCGTGAGGTCGGCATCGAGGGGAAGCTGGGTGGTCAAGCGCGCGTGCCCGGCGTGGCGGGCACGTGGCGAGACCTCACCGACAACGTCAACGTACTGGCTGGCAACCTCACCAATCAGGTACGCAACATCGCGCTGGTGTCCACCGCCATCGCGAACGGCGACTTGTCGCAGAAGATCACGGTGGAGGCGCAGGGGGAAATCCTCGAGCTGAAGAACACCATCAACGCGATGGTCGAGCAGCTCCGCACCTTCGCGAAAGAAGTGACGCGCGTGGCGCGCGAGGTGGGCACCGAGGGAAAGCTCGGCGGGCAGGCAGAGGTGCCGGGCGTCGCCGGAACCTGGCAGGAGCTGACCGACAGCGTGAACCTGATGGCCGGCAACCTGACGAGCCAAGTGCGGGGCATCGCCAAGGTGGTGACGGCGGTAGCGCGTGGCGATCTGTCGCAGAAGTTGGTGCTCGAAGTACGAGGAGAAATCGCGTCGCTCGCCGACACCATCAACGACATGACCCGCACTCTCGGCACCTTCGCGCAGCAGGTGACGACCGTGGCGCGGGAAGTCGGCATGGAAGGGAAGCTCGGCGGGCAAGCGCTGGTGCCTGGCGCCTCCGGCACGTGGCGAGACCTCACGGACAGCGTGAACATGCTCGCTGGCAACCTGACGAGCCAGGTGCGCAACATCGCGCTGGTGACGACGGCCGTCGCCAACGGCGACCTGTCTCGGAAAATCAGCGTCGAGGCGAAAGGTGAAATTCAGGAGCTCAAGGACACCATCAACGGCATGGTGGAGCAGCTCAGAACGTTTGCGTCGGAGGTGACGCGCGTGGCGCGGGAGGTGGGGACCGAGGGGCAGCTGGGAGGCCAAGCGCGCGTCCCCGGCGTATCCGGGACCTGGAAGGATCTGACGGACAACGTGAACGTGATGGCGAGCAACTTGACCGATCAAGTGCGCGGCATCAGCAAGGTCGTGACCGCCGTGGCGAACGGAGAGCTGACTTGGAAGCTCGTCCTCGTTGCCAAGGGCGAGATCGCGACGCTCGTCGACACCATCAACGACATGACGGAGACGCTGCGCATATTCGCCGAGCAGGTGACGACGGTGGCGCGGGAAGTGGGCGTGGAAGGCAAGCTCGGCGGGCAGGCGCTGGTGCCAGGCGCGGCGGGGACTTGGCGCAACTTGGTCGACAACGTCAATCAGCTCGCCGGCAACCTCACGACCCAGGTGCGCGCCATCGCGGACGTGGCAACGGCCGTCACCAAAGGCGACCTGACGAGGACCATCGACGTCGAAGCCTTGGGAGAGGTGCTCTCGCTCAAGGACACGATCAACCAGATGATCGCCAACCTGCGCGACACCACGCGCACCAACCAAGAACAGGACTGGCTCAAGACGAACCTCGCCAAGTTCTCCTCGATGATGCAGGGGCAGCGCACCCTGGAGTCCCTGGCGCAGCTCATCATGTCCGAGCTCACGCCGGTCGTCTCCGCGCAGATCGGCACGTTCTTCGTCGTCGACGTCTCCAAGGAGCGGCCCACCCTGCGCCTCCTGTCGACGTACGGCTACACGCGTAGAAAGCAGGTCGCCAATCGTTATGCGTTCGGCGAGGGGCTCGTGGGGCAAGCTGCGCTCGAAAAGAAGCCGATTCTGATCACCGGGGTCCCCGAGGAGTACGTCGCCATCAGCTCCAGCCTGGGTGAGGCACCTCCGCGCAACCTCGTGGTCTTTCCGATCATGTTCGAGGGGACCGTGCGCGGTGTGGTCGAGCTCGGATCGTTCGAGGCGTTCAGCCCCATCCACCTCACGTTCTTGGAGCAGCTCGCGCTCAACATGGGCGTCGTCTTCAACATGATCAGCGCCAGTCGGCGCACCGAGGAGCTCTTGGAGGAGCTCAAGAGCTCGAACGTGGAGCTGGGGCGGCGCTCGAAGGAGCTGGAGGAAAAAGCAGAGCAGCTCGAGAGCAAGAACCGCGAGATCGCCGAGGCGAGCGCCAGCCTGGAGGAGAAGGCTGCCCAGCTCACCTTGGTGTCGAAGTACAAGTCGGAGTTCTTGGCGAACATGTCGCACGAGCTGCGCACGCCGATGAACAGCATCATGATTTTGGCGGAGCTCCTGGCGGACAACGAGGACAACAACTTGACGGAGCAGCAGGTTCAGTACGCAAAGACCGTGCTGGCGTCGGGGCGAGACTTGCTCGGTCTCATCAATCAGATCCTCGACTTGTCGAAGATCGAGGCCGGCAGCGTCGATGTCGAAGAGGGGGTGGTCGCGGTCGGGTCCATCGTGGCGTACGCGGAGCAGACGTTCCGTCCGCTGGCGGAGCAGAAGAACCTCCGCTGGGACGTCATCGTCGAGCCGGACGTGCCGCCGGCGTTCGTGACGGACTCGCAGCGTCTTCAGCAGATTCTGCGGAACCTCTTGGCCAACGCCTTCAAGTTCACCGAGGTAGGCGGCGTGGTGCTGCGGGTGTTCATGGAGCGCGAGACCGGTCAGTTCGAGCAGCCAACGCTGCGTCAGGCGCCGAACGTGCTCGCTCTTTCGATTCAGGACACGGGCATCGGTATCGCAGTGGACAAGCAGCAGATCGTGTTCGAGGCGTTTCAGCAGGCCGATACGTCGACGAGCCGAGTCCACGGAGGCACGGGCCTGGGGCTGACCATCAGTCGAGAGCTGGCGAGCCTCTTGGGAGGAGAGCTTCACTTGCGAAGCACGTTGGGCGAAGGGAGCACGTTCACGCTCTACTTGCCGAACACGGCGGACCGGGCAGGGCCCTCACGGAGTGGCGGCCTGGGAGAGGCAGACTTTTCCGCGGCGGCTTTCGAGCGGAGCGCACAAGACGAAGCTCTCGGCGCGAGCGGAGAATCTCCAGGACCGGATGCGCACGCAGCGTCCCCCTTCGCGCTGCTCCCGGGCGGCGAGGCGCCCGAAGAGACGGCGCACACGAGCGGAGCCGACGGGTCACGGTCCGAGGACGGGAGCCCGGCCGCGAGCGAGGCTCGGGCCCATCTGACGCCCGCAGTGTCCCCGCCGCGGCGCGGCGACGCAGAAGCGCTGCTGACGGGAAAGAAGGTGCTCGTCGTCGACGACGACGCGCGCAATCTCTTCGCCATCACGAGCCTATTGCAGCGACACGGCGTGCGGGTGCTTTCGGCGAGCAGCGCTTTGGATGGGTTCGACCTCTTGGAGTTGAACGGGGACGTCGTCATCGTCCTCATGGACATGATGATGCCCGCCATGGACGGCTACGAGGCGACGCGCCGGCTTCGTGCCGACCCGCGCTACCGTCATCTCCCCATCATCGCGCTCACGGCCAAAACCATGCCGGGCGATAGGGAGAAGGCTCTCGAGGCCGGCTGTGACGACTTCGTGCCCAAGCCGGTGGAGCGTGAGCTGCTGTTCGCGGTGCTGGGGCGTTGGATCGTGTCCAAGGCTGGCTGAAAGCTCAGTGCAAGAGCATGCGCTCCGAGTACTCGGGCCGCGCGTACTGCCCGTCCGAGCGGGGTACGGTGAGCAGCGCGCTCTCGACGTCCTCGATGGACTGAAACCGCTGAGTCGGATCTCGCTGCAAGCAGCGCGTCACGATGGCGTCGAGCTCCGCCGGCACCTCCGGCGCCACGTCGCGGATGGACGGGGGCGGCTCGTGCAGGCGGGCGAGTACGGTCGCGACTGCGTTGCCCTTTTCGAACGCGTGCTGCCCGGTCAGAAGAAAGTACAGAACTGCGCCGAGGGCGTAGATGTCGGCGCGGGCGTCGATGGCCTGCCCCAGCAAAGTCTCGGGCGCCATGTAGGCGGGCGTACCGACGATGGTGGAAGAGTCGTCCGCCGACTGATCTCCGAGCGCGCGATTGAGGCGCGCCAGGCCGAAGTCCAGCACTTTGATGAGGTCGTCCCGCAAGCCCACCTTGCACTGAAAGAGGTTGCTCGGCTTGAGATCTCGGTGCACCAGGCCGAGCGCGTGCGCTTCGGTCAGGGAGTCGCACACGTCGAGCGCGATCTCGATGGAGCGATCTGCGTCGAGCGGCCCCGTGCGCTCTACGAGCTCTTGGAGGTCGATTCCGTGCAGAAGCTCCATGGCGTAGTAGCAGGTGCCGTCGTCGGCGACGCCGTAGTCGAAGAGCCTGACCGTGTGCGGTGACGTGAGGCGCGCGGTGATGCGCGCTTCACGCCAGAGGCGGTTCAGAAGGTTCGGATCACTCGGAGCGCGGTCGGGGCGAATCGTCTTCAGAGCGGCAGGGCGCGTGAGCAGCTGGTGACGGGCCCGCCAAACCTCACCCATGGCGCCCCGGCCGATCACCTCCAAGAGCTCGTAGCTGCCGAACTCGCGGGGGCGTTCGGTCACGGTGACGCGGTGCGCCGCGGTGACGCAGTACGCGGAGCCCACCGCGAGCGCGCCGATCCAGGCGCACTCGACGAGCACGCCGAAGCTCGGGACCGGGTCACCCAAGAGGCCCAGGAGCACGGGGATGGCGCAGGCTGCGATCGCTGCGATGGGGAGCACCCGCCGCGGCGGCGTCGGGATGACGAGCGGATAGGCCACGACGGAGAACACCACGAAGGTGAGTCCTGGCGCCGCGACACCGCGACCCATGTAGGCGAGCACGGCCATCGCCGCGTGAATGATGGTGCGCAGGCCCGCGTAGCTGCGGCCGAAGGTCAGCAGATGATTGGGCTCGAACCGGGGGCTCCTCGTCGCGAGCAACATCAACCCGTCGAGAAGGAGACCCATCGTCCAGACGGCCGCCAGCGTGGTCGCCTGAGCGTCCCACGCCGGACCACGTAGACCCCACGTCGAACCGAGCAAGAGGTTCCCGGCGAGAACGAAGAGAGCCAGGTAGCCGAGCCGCTTGCGAGCGGAGTCGAGCTGCGAAGCCGAGAGCGACGCCTTGGAACCGCGCTCGCCGCCGGCCGTCAGGAGGTCGCGCAGCACGTCGGGCAGGAGGCGGGAGCGGACCGCAGAGCCTTGGTCGGTTGCCACGCCTTCGAGCGCCAGCTGCGCAGGTCCGCGGCTGAGCACGACTTCTCGTTCCGGGGGCGGGGGGACGCCCAACAGCGCGGACTCGACGTCCCGCGCGTCGGAGAGCTCGCCGCGGATGCAGCGCCGGGCGACGGCGCGGAGGTGCGGATCCATTTCGTCGCGCTCCGACTCGCTCGGGTTGTAACGCGCGGTCGCCATGAGCTCGATGAGGTGACCCAAGGAGGACACGTCGGCCGCGATTCCGCTGGCGATGCGAGCGGCGGAGTCGAGCGAGCCTCCTTCTCGGTCGCTGAGGCCCCAACCCGGAGAAATTTGGCTGAGGCCGAACTCGAGCACCTTCACGTGGTCGCGACGGCCGCCGACGCGACACAGAAGAACGTTGTTTGCCGAGAGGCGGCCGTGTGAAATGCCGTTCTGGTGCGCCTCACCGAGCGAGTCGCACAGCTCGAGGACGATGCGCGTCACTTCGGGGGTAGAGAAGGCGCCCTGCACCTCGATGGTGGCGGCCAGCGTGCGTCCCTCGGGCAGCTCGGTGACGTAGTAGACCTCGCCGCCCGGTGCGACGCCGAACTCGAACAGCGTCACGGTGTGCGGCGACGACAGGCTGGCAACGGCTTGCGCTTCCCGCTCGAAGCGGCGGAGCAAGCGCGGCGAAGCGCGAAGATCCACGGCGCGCGGCCTTATCCACTTCAAGGCTGCTGGGCGCGCCAAGAGGTGGTGCTCGGCGCGCCATGTTTCCGTGTTCGACGTGTGCTCCAGGCGGCGCGTCAAGCGGTACGGACCCATCATGCGACCGCTCTTGGCCGTTACGCGGGCGCCGGCCATGAGCCGTCCACCCACCGCCGCGGCGAGAGCCGCGACGCCAGCGGTCGCAGCGCTGGCGAGCAGCGCCATGAGCGCCACGGGGCGGAAGGAGAGTAACGCCAACGCGAGGGGCTGCGTAGCACTGGCCACGGCGACGAACATCGCCGTCTTGCGCGGGGCGCTCGGCACGAAAGCAGCACACGCGATCACGACCAGGCACGTCAGGGTAGCGCGCGGTGGGGGCAAGCCTTGGAGCTCTTGGAACTGAACGGGAAAGCTGGAAAGGACGACGCAGAGTGTCAGCGCCAAGAGCAGACCGAGATCGGGCAGGCGATCGTGCGGAGTGGCTGGATCTTTGGCCACGCCCGTCATGGCGAACCCGAGCGACACGCCGGCACCCATGCACACGAGCGCCTGGGCGACGAGTGGCGCGGCCGGCGCCGCGGGATCAAGGTCCAAGAGGAACGACGCGAAGTAGACGATCGAAAGGGCAGCCATCAGAAAGCCCAGCTGCACGAGCAGGGCCCGATCGGCGCGCGCGCGCGTCTCCACGCGCGGGGTCGGCAGAACGACGGCCGCGCCAGCAATCGAGCGGTTGCTTACGGATTGATCGGACAAGCTAGCTCCCTCGCTTCCGGTCCTTCCAAGCGAGAACTGTAGCAGTCAGGCTCGCTCAGGCTTGCCGCGATATGCTCCGCAGCGTCGTGAATTCGGAGTAGCGGTGATGCGCCGTGGCTTTTATGGGTTAGTGCGAATGTAGCTCCAGGCACATCGCCATGAGCTGGCTCAGGAGAAGGCCGAAGCTCTCGTCCGCGATCGACCAAACGCGACGTGGCTCTCCGACGTGCTCCGCGCACAGGACGCCTCGAAGCTCGTTTCTGCTCCACAGCGGTACGTCCAACATCGACGTGATGCCGTGTTGCTCCAAGTACGTTTCCTTGAAGTCGCGGGTGCGCCGGTCGCTGCCAGCGTCGGAAACGTCGAGCACGCGTTCAGTCGCAATAGCGTCGAAGTAGCTAGGGCAGTCGCGAGCCAGCAGAAACGACCCTTGGCTGTGAAGGGCTTGGCTGCGTTCGTAGAGGTCGATGCACACGAGTCGCTCCCAGCATTCGTCCAAGAGCCACACGCTGGCACGCTCCACGTCGAGGGCGGAGCTGGCGACTTCGGTGAGCCGCATGGCGGTGAGCGCTCTGTCCGTGATGAAGGAGTGACGATCTGCCACGAGCTTCCGCGCCGCGTCCAGGCGTTCGGGTTCTGGGACGGTATCGATCAAGCGGCTGTCGATCGGCGGCGTGGAGGGTCGTTCGTCCTCGAACTCCGCGCGGATTTGGTCGAGCGCGCGCCGGAAGTACGCCATCTGCTCCGGGCGATCTTCGAGGACGGTCGCGAGTGCCGTCGGCGTCTGCGTCAGCTCTGCCAGTCGCATCTTTGCTCTCACGCCGCCCAGCTCCCCGGCTTCCAAGAAGTACGCCACCATCTGCATCCCCATCCGTTGCCCGCCCCCCTGCGCGCCCAGAATCTCCCGCACACACGATCCTAGCCGCGATTCGAGCGCGGCGAGCAGGTTCATGCAGGCCGACCGAGAAGAGTCGATCGTCAGAGCGAGGTGCTGAGCAAGTGCTCCGTACGATGTGGCAGCCACACGGAAACCTGCAGGCCGCCGCCCTCGCGGTTCGCCAGGGTGATGCGGCCGTGGTGCGCCTCCACAATCTCGCGCGAGAGGGCCAGCCCGACGCCGGTGCCCGTCCGCTTCGTCGAATAGAAGGGCAGCATCGCCTGGGCCAAAACGCGCGGGCTCATTCCTGCGCCGCGGTCGAGGACGTCCAGGGTCACTCCGCCCGGGTCCGTCGAAATACGCAAGGCGATTTCGTTTTGGGGGCTACCCGACTCCCGCGCGTTCTTGAGCAGGTTCACGAACACTCGCTCCATTTGAATCGGATCGAAATACCCACTTCCGGGTGGAACGTCACCCTCCAAGCGAAACTCGAACTGCGAGTGCAGTCCATCCAAGAAGCTCTTCCAGCCGACGTTGCGCCGAGCAGGTCGCGGCAAGCGGGCCAAGTTACCGTAGCTCTCCAAGAAGGTGCGCAGGTGGTCCGTGCGTTCCGTGATGGTCGCGAAAATTTTGTCGAGCTTCTGCGGATCGGCAGCGCCACCTTCGGCCAGCTTTTTCGCGGAGGACACCAGCGACGTAATCGGCGCCAGGGAGTTGTTGAGCTCGTGGCTGAGCACACGAATGAGCTTCTTCCAGTGCTCCACCTCGCGTCTGCGCAGCTCCTTGGTGACGGAGCGAATCATGCAGAGCGCGTGGGGCTTGCCGTCGATGGAGAGGTGCCGCGTGCTCACGAGCACGGTCTCTTCGTCGTTGTCCTCTTCGCCTTGCGAAACGACCGTGTCTTGACCTTCGATCAGCGCGTCACGGAGCTCTGGTGAGAGCCGCTCGAACACGACGCCGACGGGCATGCCGATGATGGGTCGGTCTTGCCCCAAGAGGCTTACCGCCGAGGGGTTGGCGTAGACGACCTCCAGATGATTGTTGACGAGGAGCACCGCACCCGGTTCGGTCTCGAGCGCCGCCGAGAGAGGCTGAATGGCACGAGCCAGTTGGTCCAGGCGTTGGCTCGTTAGCATGGATTTTTCACGCAGCTTGAGCGTCCAGCGGCCCAGGAGCGTGAAGCCGAGCGCAGCCAAGAGGACCAAGGCGACGAACATGATCGAGACGCGACGAATCAACGCCACGGGTTCGAGGGCCTCGCGGGTGTCGATCTCGGCGGCCATGCCGAAGCGGTGCTCGGGCAGCCAGCGCCACGCTCCCACCACCTCGTGGCCCCGGTAGTCGCGGTAGCCTTCGAGACTGACTCCGTTGCGGCCCGCGGTGCTCTCCTTGGCCATCAACGTGAGCGGCTGAGCCGCGGGATCTCGATCCCGGGGCGTGGAGGTGCCGACACGTGGTCCGGGATCCGCCACGCGCAGGCGCAAGGTACTCGCGCGGTTCGGTGGCAGGATACCCAGGCGTCGAAGGTCGTCGGAGAAGCGAGACTCGGTGAGCAGTCGCCCCTCTTGGTCGAACGCGTACACCTCACCGGTATCGCCCCAACGGGTGACGTGGAAGAGCTTGGACAGCTCGCCCGTGTCCAGCGATAGAACCAGATAGCCCGTGGGCTCACCCGGTTCTCCGAACGCTCCGATCGCATACGCGAACACCCGTGGGGCAGCCGTGGGTGCTTGCTCGACGAACGTAGGCGAGCTCACGGCGCTGCCGTACGAGCGCGCCTTCGCCCAAGTCTCCGCCGCCACCAGCCCGGGATCGGTGAGGCCCCAGGCCGCGCTGGTCACCACGTTCAGCTCCGGATCGAGCAGCGAGTGACCGGAGATGATGCCCGTCGTGCGGAGCGGGGTGAGGCGCGTGTCGAGCGACTCGATCGCCGTCCGTTGGAGGTCGCCTTTCGAGCCGAGAGCCAGTGCGGCGTCGACCGTGATGCTCGGTGAGTGCACCAGCGTCGTCACCATGAGCTCCTGCGATTCGAACCACGTGTGCGCAGCGGCGACGTTGCCGTCCAGGAGCACCTCGAGGTTTCCGGTGACGCTGCGCCGGAGCTGATCGTTCAGTCGGTCGTAGGTGAACCACATCACGAGCGCGAGTGAGACGAGGAGCACGGCGACCAGCGCGGAGCGCGCGCGCTGAACGCGCCCCGACGGAGGGGGTTCGGGGCGCAGGGGCTCGAAGGAGAGCGTCCCGTCTTGCTGCAAGAGTGACGGGCCCCTCGCGGGCGGGACGGAGGCGCGCTGCATGCGGTGCTCAGCGAGACGTCATGCGGCGTTCGACGGACAAACCCACACGGCTCATGCGTCGGTAGAGAGCCTGACGGCTCAGTCCCAAATCCGCAGCGGCGCGGCTGATGACGCCGCGCGCGCGCGCCAGCGCTTCTTCGATTTCTTTCCGCTCCGGATCGTCGCTCTTGGGCGGTGACGCGGAGGGTGGGGTCGACGGGATCAGGGCGGCGTCGTCCAGTCCCAGGTCTTCCGGGGTGATTTCTGGTCCGGGCGCCATGAGCGACGCGCGCTGCATGCGATTTTGAAGCTCGCGCACGTTGCCGGGCCATTCGTGGGCCATCAGCGCGTCGCGCGCGTCGTCGCTCAGCCTCTTGATGGAGCCGTCGGGTCCCGGGAAACGAGGCAGCATCCACTCCGCCAGCGGCAGGATGTCGTCCGGGCGGTCCTTGAGGCCCGGGATTTCAATCTCGATCACGGCGAGGCGAAAGAAGAGGTCTTCGCGGAACGTCCCGGCGGCGATTTGTGATTTGAGGTCCGCGTTGGTGGCGCTGATGATGCGCACGTCGCTCTGCTGGGTCCGGTTGCTGCCGAGCCGCTCGAACTCTCCGGTCTGGAGCACCCGCAGGAGCTTCATTTGCCCCTTCATCGAAAGGTTCCCGATTTCGTCGAGAAACAGCGTGCCTCCGTGGGCCTCTTCGAAGCGGCCGACTCTTCGCGTTTTGGCCCCCGTGTAGGCTCCGGGCTCTGCACCAAAAAGCTCGGCCTCCAGGAGCTCGTCCGGTAGACCCCCGGCGTTCACGGTGAGGAACGGCTTGTCCTTGCGACGCGAGTTCGCATAGATAACCTGCGCAATCTTCTCCTTGCCGGCTCCGTTCGGGCCCGTCACGAGCACGGCAGCGTCACTGGCAGCTACGCTGGTCGCCAAGCGAAGCACCTGCTGCATTTGCTGGCTCTCGTACACGATGCCGCAAAGGTCGAAGCTTTCCGCCAGGCGCCGTTGGGAGCGATCGTTTTGCGCTCGAAAGCGTTGGTTCTCCAGGCGCAGCTGACGAACCCGGAGTAGACGACGCACGCTGTTGACGAGCTTGTCGTCGTCCCACGGCTTTCCAAAGTAGTCCTCGGCGCCCTCCTTCACCAGCTGCACCGCGGTTTCGAGCGACGTCCACGCCGTCATCAGGAGGACCGGGAGATCCGGATCGTACTCGCGAATGCGGCGAAACAGGTCGGCGCCCTCCTGGCCGCTCGTCGTGTCTGCGCTGAAGTTCATGTCCTGGACGACCACACCGATGTCGTCCGTGCGAACGGCGGAGAGCGCTCCTTCCAGAGTGCTCTCGGTGCGTGACGGGATCCCATGTACGTCGAAGAGCACGCTGAGCGCTGTGCAGATCGCGTCTTGATCGTCGACGATGAGGACCTTGGACTGGCCCGGCATCCCACCCCCCAAGAGCCACTATGGCGCCTCGCGCGGGTGGCTGCCAAGGTGTTTCGCTTCGCGCCGAGTGAAGCTTTGCCGAGAAAAAGGTCGTCGAATTCGAGAGCGAGGGCTTAACCGCCGTCGCCTGCGTCCGTATCCCGCGCTTCTTCCGAGCTCGGGCGCGCGCCGAGCACGAGGAGCTCCGCGTCGTCGTCGAACGGCTCGCCCTCGAAGCCGCCGCAGGCCAAAATGGCCTCCAAGCCCGCTTCGTCCAACAACATCACGAGCTCTCGAGTCAATAGATAGTGGTGCTCGAGTTGCTGCTCTGCCACGAGTGCCCCACTTTCGTCTCGAAGCTCGTACCGTACGTCGAGGCGCTGCTCTTCTCGATTCCACGTGGAGCGCTCCCACGCCTTCACCAGGCGGCCGCCCCACGTCAACGTGCTGACGGGCTCGTCGTCTTCTTCTGGCGTCAGCTGATCGTCCTCCGGCGCTTCGGCGTGGAATGCATCTACCGCGTAGGCGTCCAGCCAGAGCTCGCCGTCGGGGCTCAAGTGCTCACGGATGGCTTCCAGGCAGCGGAGGGCGCCGGGGACGCCGCCGAGGCAGTAGAGCCCATTGTAGGGGAGGATGATGCGATCGAAGCGGCGCCCGAGCGAAAACTCGCGCATGTCGCCGTGAATCAGCGTGAGCCGGCGACGCGCGGCCTCGGGCAGTTGGGACGCGACTTCCCGGGAGCGAGCGAGCAAGCCTTCGTGGAGCTCCAGGCCGGTCACGTGGTGTCCGTTTTGCGCCAGGCGTGCCGCGATGCGCCCTGAGCCACTGCCGAGCTCCAGCACGGAGGACGCTTCCCGGCACACACGCTCGTAGTGCTCCACGTCTCCCGCGTTGCCGGAGTGGAGCAGGGAGTAGAGCTCGGCGTCGTCGATGGGCCGCGTCACGCCGGCTCAGGTATCACGAAGCGCGCGGCGCCGCAGCCTTCACTTCGGGCGTGGCCTCTGCGGCGTAGCGCTCGAAGTTGTGGTTGAAGGCGGCGGCCAGACGCCTCGCCGCCACGTCGTACGCTGCTTGGTCGCTCCAGGTTTGCCGTGGGTCGAGGAGCGCGCTGGGCACGCCGGGACAAACCTCGGGGATGACCAAGCCGAAGACGGGATCCGTCTTCGTCGGGGCAGCCGCCAAGCTGCCGTCGTAGATTGCGTCGATGATGGCGCGGGTGTGCGGGAGACTCATGCGTCGCCCACCATCGTAGCCGCCCCCCGTCCAGCCGGTATTGACGAGCCACGTGCTCGCCCCGTGGTCGCGGAGGCGCGCCGCGAGCAGCTCGGCGTACTTCAATGGGTGCCAGACGAGGAATGGTCCGCCGAAGCAAGGAGAGAAGGTGGCCTCGGGCGCCACGACGCCCACCTCCGTGCCCGCGACCTTCGCCGTGTAGCCACTGACGTAGTGGTACATCGCTTGTGCTTCGGTGAGCCGTGCTACGGGAGGCAAGACTCCGAACGCGTCGCAGGTGAGGAAGATGACGTTCTTCGGATGTGTGCCCATGCAGGGCAACTTGACGCTTGCGACGTGCTCTATGGGGTAGGCTCCGCGCGTGTTCTGCGTGAGCCGAGCGTCCGTGAAGTCGACGACGCGAGTCTTCGGATCGAACGTCACGTTCTCGAGGACGGCGCCGAACCGAAGGGCGCGGAAGATGTCCGGCTCGGCTTGCGCGGAGAGATTGATGACCTTCGCGTAACATCCACCCTCGATGTTGAAGACGCCGCGATCGGTCCAACAGTGCTCGTCGTCGCCGATCAGAAGGCGGTGCGGATCCGCGGAAAGCGTCGTCTTCCCGGTGCCGGAGAGTCCGAAGAAAATGGATACGTCCCCCGCCGTGCCTTCGGTCGCGGAGCAGTGCATGCTGAGGACGCCGGCCTTGGGCATCAGGTAGTTCATCAGCGAAAACACGCCCTTCTTCATTTCGCCGGCGTACTCCGTTCCCAAAATGACCAGCTCTTTGCGTCGCAACGAGAGGCTGATGCTCGTCGTGGACGACATGCCCTCGGTGTAGCGGTTGGCCGGGAACTGCCCCGCGTTGTAGATGACGGCGTCGGGCTCGAACGCCTCGAGCTCGGACTCGTTGGGGCGCACCAGCATGTTGTGCATGAAGAGCGCGTGGTAGGCGCGCGCGCACACGACGCGCACCCGGAGGCGGTACGCCGGATCCCACCCCGTAAAGCCGTCGACCACGTACAGCCTCTCGCGGGTGTTGAGGTAGTCGATTGCCCGCGCCCGGCTCGTCAAGAACGAGTGTTCCGAGAGCTCTGTGTTGACGCTGCCCCACCAGACGTCGTTCCGCGATTCTTCCTCGGAGACGATGCGTTTGTCGGCGGGGCTGCGGCCGGTTTTTTCACCCGAGAAGGCGATGAGCGCGCCGCTCGAAGCCAGCGCCGTCCCGGGCTCGTAGCGGAGCGCCTCCTCGTACAAGACCGCTGGGCTCGCGTTTCTGAGCAGTCGAGAAACGGTGAGCCCCTGGGATTCGAGCGAAAACGCCGAAGGCCCGGGAAGCGGAGCCGCGGATGCGGGCGTCGCTCGGGCCTTCGGGGAGACCTCGTCGAGCCGGTACGCTCCGGATCTCGACGTGCCTTCGGGTGCACCTATGGTGCGAGGTGTCGATGCCATAGTCCCTCCGAGCGCTTCCGCGTGGGTCGCTCGGAGATGGACGAGCTCGTGGGCGCGCTCAGAAATAGAGTGACATTCCGCCTCGCACGATGCCACCGCCGCTGTCTCGACGGAGCTCGCGCGACGTTTCCTCGGGTCCGGGCAGCTCGTTGCGCTGACGCGCATAGCCGAGGAGCTCCGCGTTGAAAGCGAGCGCCGGTCCCAGGCGCAGCTCGATGCCGGCGCCGACCTGGCCGCCCACGTAGCTGAACCTGCCGCCATGCGGCACGGGCGCTGACTGCGTGCCCTTGACCTCGGCACTCGTGGTGAACACGCCGAGGACGCCGTAGATGAGGATCGGGTCGTCGGGGTTCAAGAAGAAGATGGTGTTGAAGCCGAGCGTCGTCTCGGTGCGCTGACGGCCCAGCTCGTCGCGACCGCCCAGTCCGTCGATGGACGGCTCGAGCGCCACGAAGGGAGCAGGAAGGAAGCGCAGGCCTACGCCGAGGCCGCTCATGCCTGCGTCGGGGTGAGTATTCTTGTCCTGCTCCATGAGGAGACTGGCGAGACGCAGGTTGAAGCCGAAATGGCGATCTTGCTCCTTCTTCTGAGTGCCTCGCGTGCGCGGGGTCGTATCGCCGCCCGTGCTGCGATAAACGGCGCGACTCGCCGTCGGGCGCGGCGAAGTTGCGGCGGCGCCGCTGCTTTGAATGACGAACGGCTCTGGAGGAGCGGCAGGCTCCTTCGCTGGCTCGGGCTTGGCTTCGGACGAGGCGTTCGACGCAGCCGGGGCGGGCGATGACCCAGCCGGACTCTCGTCGCAGAACCAGGCATCCGACTCACACGGCTCCGCGGCGAACGCAGGTGCGGTCACCAAGAGCGCCGCAGCGGGAACGAGAAAGAGACTGAGGTTGCGTGACTTCATGGCAACCTGGCCGTGTGCAAGGCATGTGCCGCGGTCCGGTCGCAAACAGCTCACGGTTGCCGTCGACACGCTTCGAACGGCGAGACGCGCGAAATCAATCGCGTGCACGTCGCTTCGACGCTTCGTTCGTTCGCGGGTCGCGTGGGCGCTTCGCCGACGCGCGCCACGAGCGTCGACTCGATGCGAGATGCGAAGGACGCGAGGCGCCCCGAATCGAGAAAGGCGCGCGCTCGAGAGAGAGGGCGCCCGAGGTGCCGACGAAGCCGCCGCGCTACGCGTTCGGGGCGTCCGCGAGCGTGACGTGCCTTTTGGCCCCCTACCCGGGATTCAGCGGGGACCGGCGCTGCCCCAACCCGGTGAGGTCGGCATCCCGGCAGGGCGCCGCAAGTCGGCTGACTCGTCTTCGCCTGGCTCTCTGCCGCGCCAAATCTCAACAATATCGAAGGCAGCCTCCTGGGAAGGCATAGATGTGTGTTCTCGAAAGCAGTCCGCCGAGAGCGATGAGCCCCGGTTTCGTTTCTGGGGGAGTTGTCCGGTTTCACTGTAATGAGGCGCTTCCAAGGGGGTTGCGCTTCCCCTCGAGCAAAGGGAAAAGTCCAGCCATGATTCCGAGTCCTTTCGTGAGTTCATCATCGAGCGCCCGCCCGTCTTTGAGGTTCGGTGCCGCTCTGGTTTCCGTCGCGCTTCTCGCCGCTGCGGCCGTTGGCTGCACGAAGAAGTCCAGCGGCGACGCCGAGAGCGCGCCCTCGTCGGGTGCCCAGGCCAGCGGCAAGCAGCCGTTCCCCGACAGCGCGCCCATCACCGAGGCCCCCGCGCCCACGTCGAAGCCGGACAATCCGTTGAAGGGCGCGAAGCTCTTCGTCGATCCGGAGTCGCTCGCCATGTTGCAGGCGAAAAACATTCGCCGCACGGACCCCGCGAAGGCGGACATCTTGGACAAGATCGCCAAGCAGCCTCAAGCGCTGTGGATGGGCGAATGGAACAGCAACATCTTCCGCGCCGTGGAGCACTTCGTGAAGCGCGCGAAGGCGGACGGCTCCGTGCCGGTCATGATCGCCTACAACATTCCGCTTCGTGACTGCGGCCAGTACTCGCAGGGCGGCTTGTCCAACAAGGAAGCCTACCAGCGCTGGATTCGGAACGTGGCTGCGGGCATCGGCGACGACGCGGCCGTCGTCATTCTCGAGCCAGACGCCTTGGGACACTTTCAGGAATGTCTCACGCCCGAGCAGAAGGCCGAGCGTATGTTCCTGCTGAAGGACGCGGTGAAGGTCCTCCGTCAGAACCCGAAGACCGCCGTGTACCTCGACGCGGGTCACGCGCAGTGGGCGACGGTCGAAGAGATGGTGCCGCGCCTGAAGGAAGCGGGCATCGAGTACGCCAACGGCTTCTCCCTCAACGTGTCGAACTACGTCACGACCGAGGAGAACGCCGCGTACGGCAGGAAGATCAGCGAGCAAACGGGCGGCTCGCACTTCGTGATCGACACCAGCCGCAACGGCAACGGTCCGAACATGGAGCTGCCCGAGGCCATCCGTTGGTGCAACCCGCCTGGTCGCAAGATCGGTCAGGCGCCGACGACCGAGACCGGTGATCCGCTCATCGACGGCTACCTGTGGCTCAAGCGCCCCGGAGAGTCGGACGGCGAGTGCCAGGGAGGCCCGAAGGCGGGCGTGTTCTGGCTCGAGCAGGCGCTTCAGCAGGCTCAGTGAGCTCGTTCGACGAGTGACCATCGAGGGCAGCGTCAGAGAAGACGCTGCCCGCGAGCAGGAAGGCCCCCGGTTTCGAAGAGCCGGGGGCCTTCTCGTTTCCGAGCGCGGAGGCCCGTGTGCCGTCCGGCGCTCGGCGGAGCTGGTGCGTCCTTCCCGTGAAGCGATCGTGTTGCTGTCGCCGAGCGGTGGGCTCAACGCGCTTTGGGCCGACGAGCGCGGCTCGAGCGATTCTCCGTGGCCGCGCGCGATGCGTGACGCGGCGTGTGCGCCGCTTCTTCGCTCGTCGGGCGACGACCCGCCTCGAGCCCGGTGTGCTGCGTGCGAAATCCCGGCGGGGCTCCCCGAGATCGCTTCGGGGGCGTGCTCCGCTGGGCGCCGCCGCGCGCGCGCTGCATGTAAAGGGGAGGATCTTTCTCCGGGATGAGCTGGTGCGGCGCGTTGCCGATCAAGTCCGCGCGCCCCATGCGGCGCAGGGCCGCGCGGATGAGCGGCCAATTCGCCGCGTCGTGATAGCGGAGCAGTGCCTTGTGCAACCTGCGTTGCTCCACGCTCTTCGGAACGAAGACGTCCTCGGAGCTGCGCTTCACGCCGCGCAGCGGATTTTTTCCCGAGTGGTACATGGCGGTGGCTGACGCCATGGGGGAAGGCAGGAAGGCTTGTACCTGATCTGCCTTGAAGCCGCGGTTTTTGAGCCAGAGCGCAAGCTCCACCATGTCCTCGTCACGGGTGCCCGGGTGTGCGGCGATGAAGTACGGGATGAGGTACTGCTTTTTCCCGGCGAGCTGCGAGTAGTGGTCGAAGAGCTCGCGGAAGCGCTCGTAGGCGCCCACGCCCGGCTTCATCATTTTGGACAAGGGACCTTCGGACACGTGCTCGGGAGCGATCTTCAGGTAGCCGCCCACGTGGTGCGTCACCAGCTCTCGCACGTACTCGGGTGACTCCACCGCCAAGTCGTAACGCAGGCCCGAGGCGATCAAGATTTTCTTGATGCCAGGAAGCGCCCGCGCGCGACGATACAAGCGGATCAGCGGCGCGTGGTCCGTGCCGAGGTTCTCGCAAATTTTCGGGTAGACACAGGACAAGCGTCGACACTTCGACTCGATTTCTCGGCTCTTGCACGCGAGGCGATACATGTTCGCCGTGGGCCCGCCCAGATCGCTGATGACGCCCGTAAAGCCGGGAACGCGGTCCCGAATCGCCTCTACCTCTCGCACGATCGAGTCCTCCGAGCGGTTCTGGATGATGCGACCCTCGTGCTCGGTGATGGAGCAGAACGAACAGCCTCCGAAGCATCCGCGCTGGATGGTGACGGAGAAGCGGATCATTTCGTAGGCGGGGATGCGTGCGCCGCCGTAGCGCGGGTGCGGAAGTCGCGTGTACGGTAGCTCGTAGACGCGGTCCATTTCCTCGGTCGACAAGGGGAGCGGTGGCGGGTTGAGCCACACGTCACGGTCGCCGTTTCTCTGGACCAGCGCGCGCGCGTTGCCCGGGTTCGACTCGAGGTGCAGGGTGCGCGAGGCGTGCGCGTAGAGCACGGGATCGTCCTTCACGACGTCCCACGACGGCAGGCGGAGTACGGTTTTTTCTCGAGGTGCGCGTGTCGCGTCGGCGCGTGGTCGACGCGTCAACGAGGCTGCGGGCACGAGGTCAAGAGGGCGGGCCGCGGCTACATCGTTCAGGGGCTCTGCGCGATACGGATCCACGGGCGGAGCGAGGGGACCGGGCGTGTCCACGCTGCTCGAGTCGATTTCGACGAAGTCCTCCGGGACGCGCCGATACAGGGCCGTGTCGCGCACGTCGACGATGTCCCGAATGGGTTCGCCCGCGGCGAGGCGCCGCGCGACCTCGACGACGGCACGCTCACCGTTGCCGTACACCAAGAGATCCGCTCCCGAATCTACGAGGATGGAACGCCGGACTTTGTTCGACCAGTAGTCGTAGTGGGCGATACGACGCAAGCTGGCCTCGATACCGCCGAGCACGATCGGCGCTTCGCGGTACGCTTCCCGACAGCGTTGCGCGTAGACCAACACGGCGCGGTCCGGGCGCGCTCCAGCGGCGCCGTGCGCCGTGTAGGCGTCGTCGCTGCGGGGCTTCTTGTCGCTCGTGTAGTGGTTGACGAGCGAGTCCATGTTGCCGCCGGTCACACCGAAGAAGAGCCGCGGTCGGCCCAGCTCGCGAAAGGCGTCCACCGAGCGATGATCCGGCTGCGTGAGGATGCCGACGCGCAGGCCTTGCGACTCCAAGAGGCGCCCGACCAGGGCCATGCCGAAGCTCGGGTGATCGACGTACGCGTCTCCCGTCACAAGCACGACGTCGCACTCTTGCCAGCCTAGCCGACGCATTTCCTCGCGTGTGGTCGGAAGGACCGGGGCAGCTTTGCGCGCCTGGGCGTCGCCTCGGCGTGGCTCGGCGTGCGCGAAGAGCGGCGCCGAGGGGGCCGAGGACGATGGTACGCGGGAGCTCATGGCGCGCGCACCATAGCCGACGCGGCGTGGCTCGGCACGCGGGGCACGGTTCTCGGCGCTTCCGTGAGCTCAGCGAGGTAGCGCCACTCGGACGGCGTCCATCCCTGCGCGCCGTGCTGCTTCCAGCCCTAGCTCCGCGTCTTCGAACACGAGGCAGTCGGTCGGGGACACGCCCATGCGCTCGGCAGCCAGCAAGAACATGTCGGGCGCCGGCTTCCCCCGAGCGACGTCCTCCGGCGTGACGATGACGGGAAAGAGATCGCTGGCCCCGATGCGGGCCAAGGTGCGATCGACCGTGGCGCGTTGGCTGCCTGAGGCCACGCTGATGGGGCGCAAGCTCGATACCTCACGAGCGAAGAGAAGCACGTCTCGGATGGGCTCCACGGCGTGCTCGAGCTCCGAAAAGATGCGTCTTTGCGTGAAGGCGACGAGCTCGGTCTCCAGTGGAACCGAAAACTGACTCGCGAGAGCGGCGACCGTGAGCTCGAGGCTCATCCCGGCGCGACTCATGAAGAGCTCCCAATCGAACTCGAACTTTGCGCCGGCCAAACGGAGCGCTTCGCACCACGCGCGGTGGTGCAAGGTCATCGTGTCGGCGAGCGTGCCGTCACAGTCGAAGATGTAGCCGCCGTAGAGCCTGTCGGGCGGGGTGAAGCTTCGCATGGCGCGGAGCGTACGGTGGGGAGCGCTCTTCGGCGAGCCGATTGCCCTCGCGTGGTGGTGAGCCGCTTTCCGCGGGTCGCTGAGGCTCTTCAAGAGGCGAGCTTGGGTTCGACCGTCGGTCGAACCAAGCGCTTGCGCTTGAGCATTTCGACGAGCGTGGTTCGATTGAGGCCCAAGAGCGCCGCGGCGCGTTGCTTGTTCCAGCCCGTGCGGTCGAGCGCCTGGAGGAGGAGCCTATTTTCAAGGGCCTCCAGCGTGCTTCGAAGGTCCAGGCCGTCTTCGGGTAGCTGGGTTTCGAGGTCGTGGCGCGGCTCGAAGTCGAGGTTGCCAAGCTCGCGCAAGCGAACGGGCAAGTCGGCTGGCTCGATTTTCGTTCCGCTGCATACTGCCGCCGCGTGCTCCACCACGGAGCGCAGCTCGCTCACGTTTCCCGGCCAAGCGTAGCTCGAAAGGAGTCGGCGCGCGGTGGGCGCGATGTCGGTAACGTCGCGGTGGCGTCGCGTCGCCTCTCGCAGGAAAAGCAGCGCAAGCTCGACGATATCGCTGCCGCGCTCGGCGAGCGTGGGCAGCCCGCAGCTGACGACGCTGGCCCGGTAGAAAAAGTCCTCGCGCAGCCGCCCGTCGCCCAAGAGGCGCGACGCGGGCAAGCGAGAGGCGCACACCAAGCGGAATGGCTCGGCGTCCTCGCGTAAGAGAGTCGCCAACGTCACCTGAGCGTGCGCAGGCAGGCGCGTGATTTCTTCGATGTAGAGCGTGCCGCCACGGGCTGCGGCGACCCAGTGCTCCGCCGCGGAAGTGGTGCCGAAGCGCTTCCGCGGCGCCGACACGTGGGCCCCTTCTGGTCCTTCATCCTGGCATCCACGCTCGTCGAGCTCCGCGGCGTGAGGCGGCTCCGCGCCGAGACAGTCGACGACGACGAAGGGGCCTCCTTGGCCGCAGCCGCTTTCGTGAAGGGCTCGGGCCGCCTTCTGTTTGCCCACGCCGTGCGGGCCACTCAAGAGCACGGGGCAAGGTACGTCCAGGACACGGTCCAGTTGTTCGAAGACGGACACCCACTTGGGATGGCTGCCGTCCACGCCGCGCATGCAGCGGGGCCCCGAGCGGAGCGCCTCGCGGGCTCCGCCGCCCCGCGAGCTCGCTCGTTCGCTGCTCATCGCCTTGTCCTCGTCGTTCGCGGCACACGATGGGAGACGGCCTCGAGCGCGCATTGCCACGAAGTCCGTCTCACTCTGCACTGGGCTGCCTCGGGCGTAGGGCATCAAGGCTTTTGCGCCGAGCGATCGCGCCGAGCGATTCGCGCCGGGCTCGTGCGTTCGGGCACGTGCGCGTCCGAGGTCCGCGTGGACCTTCGTTCATGGCGCGACACGCGCTCGTTCGAGCATATTTGGGCTCCCGAGTTCGAGCCGCGGCGTCCACCCAAGGGTTGGGGTGAACCCCTGGCGAGCGCGAGACGACGCTTGCCGCGGTCGTCTCGCGCTGGAGCGATTCGTCTCGCACCGAGTCGGCGTGTCCCTCCGCGGCACACGGCGGGCGTTTCGCGCGCCGCGCGTCGCCGGCGCGGGGATCGGTATCTCGGTCGCCTCGTTTCAAGCAAGTCTCGAAAGTCACTCCGGAAGTGCGCGCCGTTGCCTTCGGCGTCGCCTCGTCCCGCATCGGGCCCTAGGACTTGGCACCCGGCGTGCACTTGGTTTTCGCGGCGGGGCACCGCGTTTCCGAATCGAGCGCGCCTCGAGAGGGAACGACCCGTCGCGACGTGGGGTGATCCGGAGTCTCACAAGGGATCTGGTTCTCCCTTCCCATGGGGGGACGTCGCTCGGTTTCACTCGGTTCTCACCCGTGAGCTGTCCATGAGCGCTTCAGTAGGTACGCACGTCGAGCGACCAACTCCCGCCCCCACTGCCGGCGGGCATGTGGAAGAGCACGAGGTCGTCTCCAGTCGAGACCGCAGCGACGACTCGGGCGTCCGGCGGATGCCGTCCGACGAAGCACGGCCCGAGGACGCTGCCTCGGCGCTACCCGAAGAAGTGGCGCCGAACCTCGCCGACGACCGGCTCGAGGTGATGCGGGCGGACCGGGTGCTCTTTGGGCGATACAGCCCGCTCGTTCGGCGCATCGCGCTCCGTACGGTGCGGAGCTTGCCGCGGACGTTGACCGTGGACGACATCATTTCGGCAGGTTGGGTCGGCATGGCGGAAGCCATGCGTCGCCGCCCCCCGGAGATGCCCGAGGAGCAGTTCGAGGCGTATGCGTCGTACCGAATCCGCGGCGCCATTCTGGACTATTTGCGCGCACTCGATCCGCTCTCCAGAAAGCTCCGGAACGCCGCGCGTCGGATCGCCGCCGCGGGTCGAACTCTCACGCAGCGGCTCGGGCGCGCTCCGAACGACGAGGAAGTCGCCGCAGAGCTCGGCGTCACGCTCGCGCAGTATCACCAAACCTTGAGCGACATTCAGGACGCCGGCTTCGATCGCGTGGACGGCGTGGGGCCGGTGGAGCCTCAGGCGACGAGTCCGTCGCCCGAACAGTTGGCGAGCAAGAGCGAGCTGGTGTGCAACGTCGCCGACGCCGTGGAGGGGCTGCCGGAGCGCCTCCAGATCGTGCTCGGTCTTCACTATCAACAAGAGTGCAGCTTGAGGGAAATCGGCGAGATCCTCGGCGTCACCGAGTCGCGCGTTTGCCAGCTGCATTCCGAGGCTTTGCAGCGCTTGCGAGCGCGCCTGGAAGGCCGCTCGACGAGGGCGCGTAGGCGGCGCGTCAACGCCTGAGCAAGTCGTAGTCGCAGCCGCGAAGTGGCCGTGAGGGCCCAGGGGCCGTGCTCAGCGAGCGCCCTGGGCTCGCGCGTCGTTGCTCGGCGACGCGAGCGACGCGGCGGGCCGAGCGGCGAGCGCGAGACCTCCTTCGCGCGGATCGGCGTAGCCGTAAGCCTGGCCCTCCCACAACGCGAGGTTGTTCGCGTCCCCGATGGCCGCGCGGCTCGCGACTACGCGGTGCCCCAGGGCGCGGAGCTCTTTTCGCAGAGCGGGAGCGATGGGGCGCAAGCGCTCGTAAGCGATTTCGTCCGGGACGAAGCCGTGGTGAATGCGAGGGGCGTCGATGGCCTCCACGAGCGACGCCTGATCGTCGACCAGGTTCAGGAGCACCTGCGCGATGGTGCTCGGAATGGTGTCGCCCCCCGGAGTTCCGAGCACGAGCACGGGCGAGCCACGATCCAGGACGAGCGTCGGGGCCATGGAGCTCGTCGTGCGTCGTCCGCCGACGACGGTGTTTTCTCCCACGCTGGCGAAGGAGCCAACGGCGTTGTTCAACACGATGCCCGTGTCGCGCGTCATCAACTTCGCGCCGAAGCTCGCCGACAAAGTCATGGTGCAGCTCACTACGCCGCCCTGCGCGTCGGTCACGGAGAAATGAGTCGTGTGCTCGAGCTCACGGGCGGCCGCTTCGTAGAGCGGGTGCAAGCTGCTGGAGGGCGTGGCGTGCGACGACCCGAGCGGATGCTCGGCGAGCCAAGTGTTCGGATCGAGCCAGCGGCGCTCTTTGCTCGATAGCTCGTCTGCGCTGAGCGAGTCGGGGTCCACGACGTGAAACCGCCGCTCGATTTGGGCGCGTTGCATGGCTTCCGCCAAGAGGTGGAGCCTCTGCGCCGACTTCGCGGGAGCCTCCCACACCCTCGCGCGCTCGAGCATCAAGAGCGTTTGCGCGAGCGTGACGCCTCCTGCGGAGGGGGGCGGCATCGTTTCCACGGCCCAGCCACGGTACGAAAATCGGAGCGGAACGCGTACTACGGCGCGGTAGGCTTCGAGGTCCTCGTGGGTCATCACCCCGTGCGGACCGAGTGACGCGAGCAAGTCCTTCGCCGTCGCACCTCGGTAGAACCCGGCCGGTCCAAGGGAGGCGATCCGCTCGAGGGCGACCGCGAGGCGTGGTTGTCGCAAGAGCTCACCTTGGTCGAGCGGAGTTTTGCTTTGGGGCTTGGTGAACGTCGCTTTCGCGACGGGGTTTTGTCCGAGCAGGGGCCAGGACCAACGGAGGGTCTGCGCCTGCCGTTTGCCCAGCGCGTGGCCCTTGGATGCCAAGCGAATGGCGGGAGCGAGCACGTCCTGCCACGGCAGCTTGCCGTGGCGCTCGTGCGCGAGATGAAGGCCCGCCACGCTCCCGGGGACTCCAACGGCTGCTCCGTCGCGCGCCCGGCGGGCGATCATGGAGTCGAAGCGCTCGCGCGTCATCGCGCGTGGGGTGGTCTCTCGAAAGTCGAGCGCCTCGGTAAGGTTGCCCAAGCGAACCAACATGAAGCCGCCGCCTCCGATGTTGCCGGCGCTGGGGTGCGTGACGGCGAGCGCAAAAGCGACGGCGACGGCCGCGTCGACCGCGTTGCCGCCCCGTTGGAGCATTTCGACGCCCGCGCGCGTGGCCTCGCTCTCGACGGAGGTCACGAGCCCGGACGTGCTCGTGACGGCGCCCGGCCCGGCGGGCGCAAGACGCGTCTCGGGGCGCGTTTCTACGGGAGCAGGGGCGGGGAGCGGCGCCGCTGGCGGCGGCACGTCGGCGGAGGCGCTCGTCGTGGGTCGCGGCGATTCGCTCGTCGGCGGTGCAGCTCGGCTCGGTTCCGTCTTGCGGCCACAACTCACGGCGCACGAGCTCGCGACGAGGAGCGCGAGCCAGCGGAGCGACGCCCGGCGGGAACCAACCAGAGTGTGTCTCACGGAGAGCCGGTCCATTACACTCCGCGGGTGATGGCCGAACAAGACGAGGCGAAGACCGTCGCCGCGGGGCGAGAAACGACTGCCCTGGGGGCTACCGTGCTCACGGTGAGCGACACCCGCACGTTCGAAACGGACAAAAGCGGCACTCTCTTGAGTGAAACGTTGGTCGCCAGAGGACATCGGCTCGTCGAGCGCGCCATCGTGAAGGACGATCTGGCCACGATTCGTGGGCGAATCGAGGCGTGGGTCAAGGACCCGCGCGTCGAGGTCGTGCTCGTCACCGGCGGCACGGGCATCACGCACCGAGACGTGACGCCCGAGGCGCTAGCGCCGCTCGTGACGAAGCCCATTCCTGGCTTCGGCGAGCTCTTTCGTTGGCTCAGCTACGCCGACATCGGCGCCGCCACGATTCAGTCGCGCGCCGAGGCTGCGCTCTGCGGCGCCACGTTGGTGTTTTTGCTCCCCGGTTCGACTGGCGCGGTGAAGCTGGCTCTCGAGAAAATCATCGTGCCGCAGCTGGACTCCCGCACGCGCCCCTGCAACTTCGCCGAGCTCTTGCCGCGCGTGCGCGCGGAGTGAGTGACTGGTCGCTGGCGCCTCAGAGCACCCAAAGCTCGGGGTCGTCCACGCTCCAACGTTCGAGGTCGCCAGCCGCACGCGCGACGACCGGTACGTCGAGCGCGCGCGCCTCACGGATCGCCGTGGGGGCGCCTTCTTCTCGTGAGGCGCTCAAGAGCAGATCGGCGGCGGCGATCCAACGCAGCGCGACCTCGCGGGGCACCTGACCCACGAGCACTGCCTCGGGAAGCTCGCGAGCCAAGCGCTCCCGTTCCGGGCCCGCGCCCACGACCACCACGCGCGCGTCCGGCACGAGCGAAGCTGCGCTGAGGGCCACGTGCGTCCGCTTCTCGGGGACCAGCCTTCCGACCACTACCACGAGACGCTCGTCCGGTGTGACACCGAGCGCGTCTCGCGCTTCGGCGCGGCTCGGCGCGAAGGTGATGTCCAAGGCTGCCGGGCGCACCTCGCTTTTTTCGAGCCAAGCCTGGAGCCCGAGCCCGAGCCCGGAGCTGCGGGCGAGCTCGTCACGAAGTGTTCGTGAAACGAAGCGTAGCCGCGCGCCGCGACGCGCGAGCTCACGGAGCAGCGGCCCGCGCGCGCGTCGCGGCAAGCGCGCCAGTAGCCGAGCGTCGCTGCCGTGCAGAACGACCTCGAGGGCGGGGCGTGGGGCGCCTCCGAGGGGCCACGTCACCAGCGGCGGCAAGGCGCTCGGCAAGAGCCAATGCGAAATCACGCGGTCGAAGGGACCGAGCTGCGCGAGCAGGCGCGCAGAGCGGACGACGAACGTGAGCGCGAGCAGGCCTCGCAGCGGCCTTTCGCGCAAACGCGGGAGCGCGCCAGGCCAGTCGAACAGAGCGCTTCCGCCCACGAAATGGACGTCGCCTGCGGGCGGCGCGGCGGAGTCGCCCGCAGCGATGACGGTCACGCGCGCGCCTTGCCGTTCGAGCTCACGCACCTCGGCGAGGACGAAATGTCCCGCGGCGTCGCCCGGAAAGCGCGGGAACGACGTTGTCACCACCGCGATGTGTTCGGGACGAGCGCCGAGCGACATGGACAACCACGGAGTGAGCGAGCCGTTAGCCCAGCCGGGGCAAGATGCCGCGAGCTTTGACTGCCGCTGCGCCTTCGCTCTCGATCAAATCGCCGAGCGCTCGCAGAAAGCGAAAGCTGTAGATGCCGGAGTCGTGCGCGTCGCCCCACGTCAGGCCCAGCGCGTAGTTGCCGACCTGTGTGATGTTTCGGAGCTCGAGGTTCACGCCCTCCTGAAAGCGAACTTCTCCGGAGTGACCCTGGCATCCAGCGCACGGGCAGTAGCCGCGCAACAGCTCGTGCGGGAGAACCGTGGTGTGCCCATCGGCCCACGAAATACTGAACTCACGCGCCCCGTGCGGAGCCTTCACGCCGGTGGGGCGGTGTCTCGAGTCGTCGCTCATGCCGTCCAGAGGGTGGTCGGGGCGGCCCCGTGAGGCAACGGTGCGCCGCTCCCGCGCTGCGTCAGGGTCCCACGGAGCTCGCGCGGACTCCCCGTGCGGAAGACCAACCGTGTCGCGGTTGTCCCACATTGAGCGCCTTGGCGCGCGGTTTCATGCCCGACCGTTCCCGGAGAAGCGCATTTCTACCTAGCCGCACGCTTGGGTCGGCGTCAGACTAGGAAAAAATCCGGGGGGAAAGCGGTGCGGCTCGGGTTTTCCAGTTGCAATGCGCGGGCCCCTCTGCCATATGCCAGCCCCCGTGTCGAACCCCAGTGAATCCATTCAGTGCAAGCCGCTCGAAGTCCAAGTCGGAGACAAGGGCATCGAGCGCGCCATCAAGCATCTCAAGCGTAAGCTGGCGGGTGAGGGCATTCTGCGCGAGCTGAAGCGCCGCCGTCACTTCATGAAGCCGTCGGTCAAGCGCCGTAAGAAGATGAGCGAGGCGGCTCGCCGTCGCCGCAAGCGCGCCCGCATGGAGACCGAGCGTCCCATCTGAGAACGCTTGGGCGGCGCCTGATTGCGCCGGCGTGTCGACATCGACGTCCTTCGACGAAAGGCTCGGACCCGCATTGGGTACCGGGTCTTCGTTCGTTGTCTCGAGAGTTTGGAGCAGTGCGTGCGCAATCGTCCCTCGGAAAGTTGGCCGGAGACGCTCGAGTCCGTAGGAAAGGGCGATGCCTCGAGCGATGACGCCGGCCGCGGTCCCGGTGGCGTTCCCGAAAGTGCGATTGCGCGTGTTCCTTGCCCTGGGGCTCGTGCTGGGCGTGGCTCTTTGGGTGGAGCCGCGCGCTCGCGCGGCGTGGCGACTGCACACGCTCGCGAACGTCTACGCGGACTACGCTGCGTGCATGGCGGGACCTACGGGGCCCACGTTGCTGCGAGACAACCCGGCGGAGTTCATCGAGCTGTTGCGCAGGCGGGTCGTGAACGCGCGCCCCTCCGAGAAACCGTTTTCGTCGTGCGACAAGCTCGTGCAGCGGATGGGGCTGGCGCCGGCCGCCGCTGACGCTCACCACCGTCGGGCGGATCGGTTCGTGGAGTACGGCGGCGTCGCGGCCGATCGTGCTGCGGTTGCCTCGAGCGGGGCCACCAGCGACGACACCCTGGCTGCTCTCTCTGCCTCGACGGATACCTTGGCGGAGCTGGCACGCTCGGCCTGGCCCTTCGTGCGCTCGGGCTACACGCGCCTCATGAAGCCCTCGAGCCATGTGCGCGAGGCGGTTCACCCCGCGGAGGCGCCGACGCCGGGGATCGGCTCGGGGTTGCCCCAGCGGCGAGCGCGCTATCGCTGGTCGCGAGCGACCGAGCGGGGGCTGGTCGCGAGCTTCGGATCGGGAGCCAACCTCGAGTCTTACGTCTCGACGGACGGCGGCCTCAGTTGGGAGTCGACGTCCGCCGACGCTGCTGCAGATTCGGTCGACGGTTGCCCGGCGGACACACAGGGACGAGCTTTCGTGTTCACCTTCGACGACACCGCCCGGCGATCGATCGTGATGTCCTTGGGCCCGGACCGGGCGCCCTTTGCCGCGGACTTGGCGGACGCGGAGGCGCGTGTCGTGGGCGCGTCGTGCGACGCGACCGCGCTGGTGGTGGCGCTCCTGCCCAACGCTCGCGGCGTCGCGCCTCGCGCGGCGTCCGGGCCCGTCGAGCTCAAGCTGTGTCCGTATGGTGCGGCGTGTTTCACGTTACCTCCGCCGACTCTCGGCAAGGAGGAGCTCAGTTATCCCGTCGACGTGGCGCGTGTGGACGGCGCTACCGTGGTGTCCAGGTACGCGCACGGCACGACGCGCGTGAGCTCGTCGCGCGACCAGGGTAGAACCTGGACGCCCGCCGTCGTGGCGTTCGATGCGGCGAGCCTGCGAGACCACGGGCTCGAGCTGGCCCCGCCGTGGAGACTCCTCCGCGCGGAGCGACGGCTCTTTCTGTATGGGGGAAGCGGCCGAGCGGAAGAAGCCTACTGGCTCTTGGTCTCCGACGATCAGGGCGCCAGCTTTCGAGCTCCGTAAGCGTCTCGGGCGCGTCCAGGGACGCGCCGGTGACGCTTCGAGGCCGCAGCGAAGCGGCCCCGGTGACGACTCAGCTCCGCTTGGGGGGAGGCGGCGCGCCGCGACGGGGTGGCGGAGGCGCCTCTCCAGACAACGTGGGCTGCGGCGGCCGTGGGCCCGCCATGCTCGGCAGAGGAGCACGTGACGTGCCCCCAGGTAGCGGGCGCGGCAGTTCGGAGACGTGGACGGGAACCGGGCCGAGGCCCAGCCGAGACCGGGCGTCCGCGTAGCCGTCGGAGGCCGAGAACAACAGGAGCTCGCGTGCTTCGACGTGTGCTTGCAGCCAGCGAAAGCGCGCGGGGCCGGAGGCGGCCAGGGGCTTGTCCGACAAGGCCGAGAACGCGTCGAGCGCCGCGGCGGGGTTGCCGACCGCGAGCAGCGCGGCGCGGTTGGCGAGGGCTCGCCCCGCCTCTCCCAAGTGACTCAACTGCCCCCCCGCGCCGCCGATCGCCTCCAGCACGAGAACCGGCACGTCCTCGTCGTAACCCGTCACGCCGAGGCCTCGCTCGATTTGACCACGAGCCAACGTGAGCTTCTGTTGGTCGACGTCGCCTGGGTGCCAGTTGGGCGCGAACGAAACCAGGAGCGCAGCGAGCATGGGCCAGGTGTCTTCGGCGCGGCTGCGCGCGAACGCACCGACGCCTGTCTGCTGGAGCTTGAGCGCACGGAGAAGCAGGAAGTCGCGCGCCGAGCTTTCGAGCGACTCCAAATCTGGACCGACCACTAGGCGGCCCACGGCGCCTCCCGGAGTCGGCGTCGAGACAGGCAGGCAGCGCGCGCCCAGGGAGTCCGCGACGAACACCTCGGTCGCGCCGAGTCCGACGCGCCGCGAAAGATCCGCAATGTGCGTCGAGAGCTCGCAAGCGGGCAGGGGGCGCGCGCCGATCCCACGAAGGTCGACCGGGAAAGCCGCGTCGAACGCCGCGGCGGTCTTGCGGAGTAGCGTCCGAAGTGGAGCGGACATGCCGGGCGGCGCCAAAAGGTCGTCGAGGCGTGGGTCGAGCGCCTGGAGCCCTCCCCCTTCGAGCTCTCCGAGGTCTCCCGAGAACGCGGCGCGCGTCGCGCGCGTGACGTGGGCTTGGTCTTCGCGCTCCTGCAGCTCTCGGACGGTGGCGAGAAGGTCGAACAAAGCCGGATCGAGGCGACCCTCCTCGAGCTTGCGCCACGCTTCTTTGCCGGTGCGATCCACGAGAATGCGCCGCGCGCCGCGCTCTCCTTGGCGGTCCATGAAACGCGCGGTGCAAGCCAAGACCGCCGGATCCAACGGCCAGGCCTTGCGCGTGCGATCCAGCGTCGCGGCGGCCCGCTTTGGGTCGCGAGCCACGTGTTCGTACAACTGCGAAAGCAGCAAGGCGCCGTCCCGCTTTTCTTCGGGCGTATCAGCGAGCTGGATGAGCCGCGTTTGAAGGGACGTCGATCGCTCGGCGTCGCCGAGCTTGGCGTAGGCGCGCACGAGGCGTGCCGCGACGTCCTGATCGTTCGGCGCCGCGCGCAGTGCGCGCTCGTAAGCTTGCGCGGCGCCGCGCACGTCTCCGAGGTGATCTTGGAGGAGGATGCCGAGCGCGCGTTCGGCTTCTGTCCGCCGCGCCTCGTCGGTGCTCGACGCCAAGAGACGCTCCCAGGAAGAGCGGGCCGCGTCGTAGTCTTCGAGCTCGGTGCAAGCGCGAGCATGCTCCGCAAGCGCGTCGCCCTCGTCGGGTGAGAGCTCCAAGAAGCGTTCCAGAGCGTCGCGCCGTCGGGAGACGTCTCCGAGGACCTGGTAGCCGGCGGCGCGGCTTCGCTCCAGCTCTTGGCGCTCCCGCGCGCTTCGCGCGTACGGGAGGCGTGCCTCCAGTAGCGCGACGAGCGCCGCAGTGTCGTTTTGCTCTTCGTGGTGTTTGCGTAGCGCGGCGAACGCTTCTTCGTTCGACGGGGACTCGACGAGCGCCTTGGCGAAGCATGCGCTGGCGCGCTCTGGCGTCGCGGCCTCGCGCCAGAGGACGCCCGCTTCCAGCCAAGCGCTGGCGCGGTGCGCGGGCACGCCGAGCACCTCCGCCAAGCGCTCGTAAGCCTCGGCCGCGCTCGCTCCAGCGCCCTCGGAGCGGGTCAGCTCGGCGAAGAGCCAAAGCGAGGTGAGATCCGTGGGGCGTCGTTCGAGTGCCTGCTCCACGAGGCGGCGTGCCTCGGTTCGGCGCCCTGCGCGCGCAGCGACCGCGCCGGCACGGAGGAAGGCTGCGGCGGCGTCGGCTGGCGATTCTGCACGAGCGGCGAGGCTCAGCTCGACGCGCTCACGCTTCGCGAGATCCCCGCTTTCGTCCGACAACGCTTGAACGGCGCGGAGCGCGAGGAGGGGAGCGTCCGCCTCCTCGACGAGCGGCTGGAAGAGCTCGAGTGCGCCGCGGTGGTCGCCAGAGGCGAGGCGGGCGGCGCCCAAGGAGAGCGCGTAGGCGCTTCCGTCTGCGCCAGGCAGGTGGTGCGCGAGCTTTTGCGCCAGCTCCTCCCATTCGCTTTCACGGCCGCGCGTCAGCAACTCGTGTTCGAGGCGGCGCAGCGCTGGCAGGTGGCCCTGGTCGACTTCGAGCAGGCCTTTTTGCCAAAGGAGAGCGCTCGACGTATCGCCTCGCGCATCGTCTTGCTCTGCAAGCCGTTCGAAGGCTTCGCGTTGTCGCTTCGGGTGCTCGGCGTCGCGAGTGGCCGCGAGCAACGGCTCGCTGGTGCGCGTCACTTCGCCCACGTCGAGCTCGAGCGACTCGGCGAGCGCGCGCGCGAGTCTGCTTTCCGTTGCGTCGGCGAGCGCGCGCGCCGCGCGCGCCGCGCTGGATGCGTCCCCCGCTTGCCAGGCGAGCCAGAGCGCCTCCGAGAGCAGCCAGTCTGCCTCTCGAGGAGAAGCAGCGTTCCAACGAAGGCGCCGGGCCACGCGCTCGGACGTGTCGCTGGGCGACATTCGCTCGGCGTAGAGCGCGAGCGACAGATCGGCTTTGAGGCGATCGGACAGCTCGGAAGCGTGGGCCGCGGCACTCGCCGGGTCGGTCTTTGCCGTGACCATCACCTCGCGCAGCGCCGCGAGCGCTCGCTCGTGCGGGAGCGCAACTTCGGTCGCGGCGCGGAGCCAAACCGCGTGCCGCGTCGGGTCTCCGCCCCGGGCAGCCAGGAGGGACCCCAAGCGTGGCACCAGCGTTTCGCTCGGGTCGACCGCGTGCGCGCGCTCGAGCAGTGGTTCTCGCGCGTCCGGAGTCGCCGCGAGCGTCGCCTCGAGCAATGCGTAGGAAGCGCGCTTGGGGTCTTCTGCGAGGCGCGCGCGGGCATCCAGAACGCGCGCGAGCTCCGTGCCGTGGCTCGTCTGGGAGAGCGCCCGCGCCAGCCAAAGGACGCTGGGATCCGCCTCGAAGGCGCGTCCGTAAGCGTCTGCTGCGCTGTCGATGTGACCCTGCTTTTCATAGAGCAGCGCAACTGCCGCGAGCAGTGACGAATCGCCCCGCGACTCGGCGAGGCGCGTGAGGGCGCGCAACGTTGCCTCTGGGTCGCGCGACAGCACGCCGAGCTCCGCCTCCAACGTGAGGCGCAGCGGGTCCGCTTCCTCGGCGTGCTCGAGCGCGAGGGCGAGCTCCTCCCGCCTTTGGGGCGAGACGAGAGCACTCCCGAGGAGCGCGTCGCGCGACTCCATCGAGTCCGAGGCGGCAGACGAGGCCGTGGGGGCGAGCGCCGCAGCGAACGCCGGATGGCTTTGAGCGCCGAGTACCTCGAGATCCAGCTGCGCGAGGTTGGGTTCGCCTCCGAGGAGCAGCGAAAGCACCACACGCTCGGCGAGATCGAACGTGCCCGAGCCAGGGTCGGCGGCGTCGAGGGCCCGGCTGAGCGCCCGCGCGTCACCGTGCTCGACGGCGCGCGCCGCCAGCGCGCGAACGGCAGCGCGGGTCGGCTCGAACGCGACTCGTTTTTCGAGCGCGGCGATTGCCTTCTGATAGCTGGGCGACGCTTGGCCTAGAACCGCGGCCCCTGCGTCGAACAGAGCGGCCGGCGCGAGGCCTGCCCCGGCAGCAGCGACGAGCTCCGCGCCTGCTGCTTCGAGCTTTCCGGCTTCGAGATGGCGGCGAACCCGGTGCAGCAAGAGCGCTGGCGTGGCGTCAGGCGCCTCTCGGCCGCCGCGCAGCTCCGCGAGGCGCACGGCCGCGGCGCGCAGCGGTCCCTCCTTGAGTCGCGTGCCCAAAGAAGCGCCGTCTCCGGCCGCCAGTCGCTCGGCGATGAGAGTCAGAACCGAGCGTGGATCCTCTGGCGCCAGGCGATGCGCGAGCTCGGCTGCGCGCGAAGCGCGCGCGACGTCGTGCTCTCGGTAACGAAGCACGTCCGAAAGCAGGAGCGCGGCGTGGACGCGCTCCGCGTTACTCGGAGCGAGGCGCGCTTCGCTCTCGAGCGTTGGCGCGAGGTAATCCTCGCGGCCGAGGAGAGCACCGAGCGCTCGAAGTTGGACCCCAGCGAGGGTCAGCTTGGGCGCTGCGTGAAAGGCGTCGCGCGCGCAGGCCAAGGCGCGCTCCCAGTTCCCCTGGAGCGCCCACAGCTCGCTCGCCACCACGAGGCCACGCGCAAGAGCTTGCGCCGAGCCCTGCGCGCGCGCTTCGGTCTCGATGAGCTCGGCGCTTCCGAGTTCGCTCACTTCGACTCGCGGGGCCGCATTGTGTTCGCCGGCGGGCTTCGTCCCAACGGAGCTCTCTTCGTGCACGTGGGGCGGCATGGCCGTCCCCGGCACGTGATCCGAAAGCGCGTCCGAGGAAGGTTCGCGGAGCGCGGCCAAGAGCGCTTCCTGTGCTCGCGCCTGGGTGAGGTCACTCATGGCTTTCGCCTCGTGATGGCGTCAGGCCGAGGGCGTCGCGCAGGCGCGCGAGCTCTGGCGACAGCGCGAACGCGAACAGGGCGCGCGCTGCCGCTGCGTAGTGCGGGTCGTCGTCCGACGAGTGAGCCAACGAGAGAACCACAGAGGGATCGGACGTAGCCACGGCGCCGAATGCCTGGACTTCTAGCTGCGCCGCCGCGCTCAAGCGGGGGAGCTCGTCTGCGCCGAGGTCGCTCCACGCCACGGAAAGCTCTTCCCGCAGATCGTGCTCGAGCTCCAGCGGCTGCGGGAGGCCCGGCGTCACCAGTGAAGTGTCTTCGGGGGGCGGAACACCGACGGCGTATGCCGCAGCGTTCAAGAGCGGCGCTGCCTGACCGGAAGGTGAATTGACGAGGGCCGTGAGGCCCCGCGAAAGCGCGTACAGCCCCATGGTTACCGCCGCCCGTTGGCGTGGCGTGAACGGCGGACGGAGAGCGCTTCCGACGACCAGAGTCGGCTGCGCGAGCGCGAGGGCGTGGACCGCGTCGTCGTCCGCGCCGACAAGAAGCTCGAACGCCCGGAGCCCGACGGCGTTGGCCCACGGGGTGAGTGCGAGGTACAGCGGGTGGCCGGGATCGAGCCGCGCGCTCGGGGAGGCGCCGAGGGTTTCGAGGGAAGATTCCGGGGACGTCCAGCTGACGGCGAGACGTCGCGCGCCTTCGAGGGCGCGCGGGCTCACGGAAAGCTGGAGGCTGGTCCGAGCCAAGCTCGCGAAGTCTTGGGGATCGAGCTCCGCGCGGGGTTCGCTGGACAGGGCCGCCGAGAGGCGCATCAAGTGGCGCCGTTCGGGCTCCGCGAGGACACCGAGCGTCGACAGCGCGCCGAGCGCGACCAGTTGGATGAGCCTGTCGTCGAGGGCTTCTGCGATGCGGAGAAGCAGGCGCAAACGCGGCTCGTCGAAGGGCTCTTGGCGGAGCTGCGTCGAGCAAGCGTCGCGCGCTCTTTCGAGGCGCTCTGCAAGCTCGTCCTTGCTGGCTCCGCTCGCGAGGAGGTAGGCGACGGCGTCGGCGTCGTCCGGCCGCTCGTCGAGGGCGAGCAGGGCCGCTCGAAGCGCTTCTTCCGGGGCGTGGAGTTGGTCCCGCGAGATCGCAAGCAGGAACGACGCTGCACGGTGCCGTGTTTCGTCGTCCAGACTCGCCCCGTGCAGCTCTTCGAAAGCAGCGCGAGCTTCTTGCCACTCTCCGGCACGAGTGGCGGCAAAGGCGCGTCGCTCGACGAGCGCCAAGTGGTCCTGCAGATCGGCGACGCCCGCATCGATGAGAGCGCCGAGAACGGCAAGCGCGCGGCGCGGATTGCCCAAATGTTCCTCGAAGAGATCCGCGGCCACCAATGACGCGAGGACGCGCTGATGCGAAGGAGCGTCCGGGTGCTCCGACAGACGAGCCAGGAGCTCCACGGCGTGTTCGGGGCGCCCCTCCGCGAGGTGAAGCTCGCTCGCTAGCGCGAGCGCCCGAAGGTGTTCTGGCTCGTGGGCGAGGAGCGCGTCGAGCACCTGGCTTGCCGCCGCGGGCTGATTGAGCTCGCGCAGCAGTCTGGCTTTTTCCCAGAGCAACTCGTGCAGTCGAGAGCTCTCGTCCGTCACACCCAAACGACCTTCGACTAGCTCGAGCAAGCGCTCACGATCGCCGCGCGCGCGCACGAGACGGAAGAGACGCTCGAAGGCCGTGTCCCGACCGTAGTCGCGCGCGAGCGCCGCTGCGAACGCCGCTTCTGCTCGCTCGGCGTCGCCGAGGCGATCTTGAAGCAGCACCCCCGCCTGCTCCCACAGCGCTGCGCCTTCCACGTCGGATGACACCCGCTTTGCGAGCTCCGCGCAGGCCTCCGCCTCGCCGGCGTCGTCCCGCGAAGCGAGAGCAGCTTCTCGCAACCCTTCCCACGGAAAGAGATCCGGGAGCTGGCCCGCAAGGCGACGAAACTCCTCGGCCGCTTCCCTCGTGTGGCCCAGCGCCAGGTGCTGGAAGGCGGCGAGCCCGAGGAGGACGCCGCGCGACGCTTCCTCTGCGCCGGCGTCGTCCGTGCCCGTGGGAGCTGCCAGCTCCGTGAGCGCTTGGAGGCGCGTCTCGGCTTCCCCTCCAAGGGGCGAGAGCTCGAGTCGTGCCCAGCGCAAAGCGGCGGACGACGCTCCGTCACGGGCGGGCGCGGGCGGGCTCAGGCTGGGCTCGGTGAGCTCCAGATTCAGCCGATCGAGAAGCGCTCCGCTCGAGGTGAGCTCGGGCGCCGCCAAGAGCTCGCCGAGCGCGGCGCGCGCCCGCGCGCTCTCCGTTGCGTTCCGCTGGGCCTCGGCCTCCGTGAGCCAGGCCAAAGCACCATCGAGGCCACCGCCTTCTAGCGCCCAACGTTTGGCACAGATGAGGGCCTCCTCCGTGCTGGGCGACTCGCCGCGCGCGGCGAGCGCGCTCGCGTAAGCGAGCGCGGCCGACGTGCCTCGCGGAAGCGACGCGCTCGCCTCGAGGTGTGCCCACCATTCTCTGTCGCGAGGGTGGCTCTCTGGACGGACGGCCGCCGCGACGAGGTGGGGCGAAGCCAACGCCGCGAGCCACGCTGCCGCTTCGTCGCCCGCACCGAGCTCCGGCACCTCGTAGTGGCCGGCGTCGAGGCGAGCCGCTGCTCGTTCGGCCTTGGCGAACGAGCTGAGCGCTTCTTCCGAATCGGGCGTGCTCGAAGCCGGCCCCCCGAGCGCCTTCTGGAGCCAGGCGAGCCACGGGCGTGCAGCGGCCGGAACGCGCTCGCTCGCCTTCTGCGCTTGCGCGAGGGCGTTCGCGCGTTGGGCCGTGCGCCACGAGAGCACGGAAGCTCGGAGGTGCCACGCGGCGGCGAGCGAATCGTCCGTTTGCAGCTCGGCGGAGCGAGACAGCACGAGCGCCGCCGCCGCTGGGTCGCTCGGAGCGAGCAAATCCGACAAGGCCGCTGTCACCGCGGCGCTCTCCGGCCACTCCTCGTGGAGCGCGCGCAGCTTCACCTCGGCTGCGTTCACGGACGCCGAGCCCCCGCTTTGTTCGGAAACGTGGTCGAGCTGCCGCCAGGCGCCCAACAAAGCGGCCCCCAGGAGCGCGCGGTCACTCGCGCCGAGCGCCGCCTCGTGGTGCGTCCGGCGTAGGGCCGCCTCCCAACGCGTCGGACCGTCCGCGGGCGGCTCGGCGCGTCCGTGCTCCTCCTCGAAGTGAGGCAGGACGAAAGCTTGGAGCGCGGCAGCGAGGAGTGTGCTGGGATCCAGGCTCGCGAGCACGCGCTCCGCGCCCGTGACGTCGCCGCGCAGCAGCTTGGCGCGGGCCAGCTCGTGGAGAAGATCTCCTCGCTCTTGTTGCGTGACGTAAGGAAGAAGCTCTTCGGTTGCTTGTTCGTGCCAGGCGCCATCGCCGATGCGAGCGGCGAGGATTCGACCCAGCTCAGCGCTTTGGAGTGCGGAACCTCCGGCGCGCCGCGACGAATCGAGCAGCTCTTTGGCGCTCTGCCCGGCGGCGCGACGGACGTCCGCGTCGCCCGTGGACTCTGCGTCGAGCACGCTGACGAGCGCGGCGAAAGCGAGCGCCGAAGCACGCCCCGAGGCATCGGCCTCATCCACGAGCGCTTGCGAGTATTCGGCGCCGCAGGGTCGTGCCTCCAAGAGCTCGAGCTCGAGCGCTCGAGCTCGCAGCGCGGAAGGATCCGCCGCGCGCGCCTGCTCGAGGGCCTCGCGTGCCGCGTTTCCGTCTTCACGCGCGACTGCGGCGTCGAAGAGCTCGAGCCAGAGCGCAGCTGCTGCGCGACCAGGCGGCATGCGTTCGGCGAGCGAGCGCAAAGCCTGCTCCCGGGACGAAACGTCCGGAGCGTCCAGCAGACGCACCACGTCGAACAGCATCTCCTCGGGCGCGAGGCGAGCGCCATTCCGCGCGAGCTCGGCGCTCCGAACGAGGTCCCCTTCGCGCCGCGCCCAAACCGAAGCTCTCAGCCACGCTGCAGAAGCTCGCTCGGGCGTGCAGAAGGCCTCGGGTACCCCGTGTCGTTCGGCGAAATCCGCGTCCTCGCGTGCGCGTTCGAGCAAACTTGCGATGGCCTCGTTCGCTTCGCGAGCCTCGGCGGGGCGATTCGCTTGCGCCCCGGTTCGCTCCCAGTGTTCGAGCGTGCGCAGCAAGAGGTGCTCGTCGGCCGACTGGTGCAAGAGCGAAAGGCTCGCGTCGACGTCGCCGGCGTCGGCGCGCAGGCGCGCGCAGTCCGACAAGAGGAGCGCGCGCCAGCGAGCGTCGTGTGTGGCCCCCACGCGACCGGTGAGCGCTCGCTCGCGCAGCGCCGGATTTCCCACGTGGCTCGCGAGCAGCTCGAGCGCTAGCCATGCCGCCGCGTCATCCGGCACTTCGGCGAGTGAGCGCTCCAACGCCTGCTGCGCCAACTCCGAAAGCCCGGCAGCGCGATGGCGCGCGGCGAGCTCGAAGGCGGCGCGCTGGCGTTCCGCGCCGCTGCGCGCGACTTGCGTCAAGCGTAGGACGAGCTTGTCGAGGTTCTTCTGGGAACGCCGTCGCCGGGCGATGCCGATGAGGGCCTCCAGCGGCTCGAGGAGCGCGGGATCTGCGTTGGTCGCGGCGAGGGCGTCACGCGCGGCCGACGCCAAATCACCTCGTGCTTCGGAGACCGCCGCCAAAGTCGAGAGCAGTCGGGCTCGCTCTCGACCCTCGGTCGCTACGTCGTGCTCTGCGCGAAGGGCCGCGAGCACCGCCTCCACACCCGCGGCAGTGGGCGTGGGCTCCAGCAGAACCGAAGAAAGAGAGGGAACGCGCGCCGCCATGTACCGGAGAAGGACCCGCCGGAGAGTTGACCCCGGCGCAGCGGCCTTCCACGGCGCTGAGGGTCAGCGCGACTCTAAATAACCAGTGAGCATCTGCCTAGTGGCCTGGGACCCTCGCACTCGGAGACGCGATGTTCTCCGCGATTTCGTCGCTTCAATCGACGCGCCGCAAGACCCAATAGCCGCGGGGCGTGTCGACTGGCTCCAGGCGCACTTCGCCCTTTGCCAACGTAAAGAGCTGATACTCCACGCTCGGCTCGAGGATACCGCGCGAAATACTCCCCGCGTTGGCGACGGACCCCCGATCGCCCTTGGCCACCGCGCTCGCAAAGTCCGTTTTGGCAAGCTCGACCGCTTTCTTGGCGAGCTCGAGGGCCTCCGCCTTGGTGCGTGCTTTGGTGCCAACCTGTCCGGGCGCCGGCTGTGAGCCCTCGTACTCGAAGAGCACCACGCCGAACTTCAGTCGTTTGGGAGCTCCGCTGGGCAGCTCCGGGACGGGCTGCCCGTCGGGCAGCCGATCGAAGCCGGGCGCGCTGGGGGGGCTCGGCTCGGCTACCTCACTCGGTTCGCTCTTTGCGCTCGGCGGCGCCTCTCGCGGCGGCGCTGGCTCGGGCGGGGCCGACGTGGTCGCGGGGCCTACGGATGCGGCTGGCTCCGCCACGGGCGCGAACGGTTTCGCGACGACGATGTAGGCGACCAGGGCGCCGAGGGACGCCAAGCCGACTGCAGTGGGGATCCAGCTTTTCATCTTGCCCGCCGCCTAGCACGAAGCTCGAAGGGTTGGACCCGGAATCTGAGCAAACCACGTGCGAATCTCACGCTGCCAGCGTCCACCCTCAGGCTGGAAGCTGCTAGAAGTTGGTCCACCCATGTTCGAAGTCGCGTGTCCGAGCTGCAAAGCCACCTACCAAGTTGACGAACGTCGCGTTCCGGCGAGCGGCCTCAAGATGCGTTGTCCGAAGTGTGGCGAGTCGTTTCAGGTGGCAGCCCCTGGCGCGCAGGCCGCCGCGCCCCCCGCTCCGGCTCCGGTTCTCGGTGCGGCGCTGGGTCTCGGTAAAGCTCCCGCTCCGAAGCCGACCATCGGCAAGAGTACCGTCATCGGGGTGGCTCCCGGCGCTTCGGGGCCTGCGCAGGTTTCCGCCAAGCCGCCGCTGCCTGCTCCGCGCAACTTGCGCTCGACCATGATCGGTGTGGCGCCGCAGGCGCCGGCCGTAGCTGCCACCACTGCGCCCGCCGTATCCGCAGTGCCGGTTCGCTCGGCGGTGCCCGCTCGTCCAGCGCCTCCGGCGCGGACGGCCACACCTGGAGCGGCGCCCCCGCGTCCAGCGCCGCCGCGCCCTATCGCGCCTGCGGTCCAACCCTCGGGGCTCGACTTGGATCTCGCCGAAGAGGAGCCGGCGGCCGAGCTCGCAGATGACGAGCTGGAAGCCGAGCTGCCCAGTTTGCCCGCGCGCGCGCCCAGCGTGGCCCCCGACGCCGTGGAGGACGCCGTTGCGGCGCGACGGCGCCAACTTTTCCCATCCGTCGAGGCGCTGGATTTTTCGTCGTCCGAATCCGGTGACGAGCTGACGCTCGCGTCGACGCTCCCTGCGTCCGACGAGCTCGATCTGGACGCTGAGCGCGTTTCGCTCGCGAAGGCGGAACCGGGCGAAACAGTTCGTCCATTGGGGAGGGCGTCGGGCGAGCGCGCGCTCGAAGCGCTGGAAATCGATTTGCCCTCCATCCCTCCTTCACCTGCGGTTGCCTCGTTCGAGGTCGATCTGCCGTCGCCGGTCGTGGATCTCCCAGCCACGCCGCACCGCCGCACGGAACTGGGGCATCCGACGACGAAGATGCCCGCCGTTCACGCCGAGCTGCCCGCGCTGGTGAATCGTCCGTCCGCGCAGCCGTCGGCGTTCGACGACCTGCCGGATCTGATGGACCTGCCTGCCGTGCACGGTGATTTGCCGGCGCTGACGGCGGACCTTTCGCACGCTGGCGTCGATCTCCCCGACTTGACCGCGGACCTCCCCATCGTCGGCGGAAACCTTCCCGTAGCGGCCGCGGGGTTGCCGTCGCCGGGTGCGAATCTCCCGATGCTCGGCGGCCTGCCGGATCCAGCCGCGGGGTTGCCCGGCGGCGGGAGCTTGCCGGACGATTTTTCGAGCTTTCCAAAGGGGCTGCGCCAAGAGCCTTCCATCCCGCCAGGGGAAGCCGAGTACGGAGCTTTCGACTTCGGAAGCGCCGCAGATTTTCCCGGCCAGCGCTCGCTCCATCCAGCCGCGGGCTCGTCGACGGACGATGAGGGCGAGTTCGACGCCTTCCCCACCGAGCGGACAAGCGTCGCACCGAGTGCGTCGCGCACGGGAGGCATCGGTTACGGCGAAGTGGCGCTCGACGGCGGCGGCGGTGGCGGCATCGCGCTCGAAGAAGAGCCGGAGCGCCCCGTCGCTCCCACGGGGCCGTTCGTCCTGCCGCCGGAAGCGCCGCGAGCGGCGGCTACGGCATCCGTTGCCGCGCCCGTCGTGCTCCCCGAGGAGCGCAAGCGAGTCTCGCGCGGCGTGAAGATCGCGGTCGCCAGCGCCGTGGCCCTGACCGTGGCTGGCGGCGCGCTCGCGCTGTTGCCCGACGTGGGCCCGTACGGTTCCTTCATCGTCATCGACGCGCTCAAGGCGAACGAGCACGGTGCGCTCGTCCTGTCGGTGAAACGAGAAGCGGATCAGCTGAACGCCTCTGACTCCGTGGACGCTGCAGATCGCGCATTCAAAAAGGCAGAGGCTGCGCTCGAGTCGGCGCCTCGCTACAAGCCGCTCCGCGCGTACGCCGCGTACGTCGGCTTCGTACGCCAGATCCGCTTCGGGCGGGATGCGAGCAGCTTTGCGCGCGCGCAGGTTCTCTTGGATTCTCTCGCCGAGGTTCCCGTCGAGGAGCTTCCGTACCTGCGCATGGCGCGTGCTGCGCGCGCCGTGGCCGAGGACAAGCGCCCGCCCGCCAGTGAGGTCAAGTCGTGGCTGAGCCTCGGCGCCGGGCTCGATGGCGCCGTGTTGGTCGGCGAAACCGCGCTCGCGAGCGGCAACGGAGAGCTCGCGCTTCGCGCGTGGACGGAGGCGGCCAAGGCACAAACCTCCGCGCGCACGGCGTTCGGTCTGGCTCGCGCGCAGGTGCTGTCGAACAAGCCAGAGGAGGCGAAAAACCTGGCGGCGTCCGTGCTCGAGAAAACCCCCCAGCATCCCGGGGCTATTCTGCTCTTGGCGCGCCTTCGGCTCGGGGAGCGCGGGACCGACGAAGAGCTCCAAAAGGCACTCGAAGCGTTGCTCGCGTCGGGGAGCGGAGCGAGCCGCGCGGAGCGAGTCGACGCGCTCAACGTGCTCGGCCGCGTCCACCTGCTCCGCTCTCGCGTGACGCGCGCCGAGGAAAGCTTCAACCAAGCGCTCGCGCTCCAAGCCGACTCCACCGCGGCTTTGCTCGGCCTGGGCGACGCCTTCTTCGCGAGCGGTCGCAACGCCGAAGCGCTCGCTCGCTACGAGGCGGCCGCCAAGGTCGATCCGGAGAACCTGCCCGCGCAGCTCGGCCTCGTGCGGTCCAAGCTGGCGCTCGAAAGCTTGGCGGACGCCGCGAAGCTCCTGGACGTGCTCGTCGCCAATCACCCCAAGTCCACGGCCGTGGCCTACTGGTTCGGCCGCGCGAAGGAGCTGGTGGGTGAACGTGAGGCGGCGCTCGAGGCCTATCGGCGGTCGACCGAGCTTGCGGAGGACGTGCCCGAGCTCGTCTCGGCATACGCGGGCATGACGCGGCTCTTGGGGCAGCTCGGGCAAACCGAAGAGGCAACGCGCGCCATCGAGAAGGCCGTCCAGAAGTACCCGGACCGCCCGGAAATCTACGTGGCCATGGGCGACTTGGCGACGAACCAAGCGAACTACGAGCGCGCGGTCGAAGAATACGACAAGGCGCTCGCGCTCGATCCGGAAGACATCGGCATTCACTTCAAGCGCGGCGTCGCGCTCCGCCGCGCGCGCAACTTCGCAAGCGCGGAGAAGGAGTTCACGCGCGTCTCCAAGGAGGACCCGGAGTTCCCGGGCTTGGCGCTCGAGTGGGGCCTTTTGTACGAGGCTTCGGGCCGCGCTGAGGACGCCCTCGTGGCGTATGAAGGCGCTCTCAAGAAGGCCCCCGAGGACGCGGACCTCATGCTGCGCGTGGGGTGCGGCAAGGCCAACGCAGGTCAAACCAAGGCGGCAGAAGAGTTGCTTCGCAAGGTGCTGGAGGTGCGTCCCAACTCCGCGGAAACCAACCATTGCTTGGGCCGCGCCATTCTGCTCGGCGGCGGAGCGCTGAGCTTGCGCGACGCCATGCGCTATTTGGAGCGCGCGGTGGTGCTCGACGCCAACCGCGCCGAGCACCACTTGTACGTGGGTTGGGCCGCCAACGAGTTGAACGACCCAGCGCGCGCATCGCAAGCGCTCACCCGCGCGCTGGAGCTGGATCAAACGCTCGCCGACGCCTACTGGCAGCGCGGCGTCCTGCGAGGCCGTCAGGGCGCGGTGCGGGACGCCGTGCTCGATTTGCAGCGCGCGCTCGCGCTCAGCCCCACGCGCTACGAAGCGCACGCCAGCCTGGCAGACGCCTACTTCAATCTGGGTCGTGAGCAGGAGGCGCTCTCCGAGTGGAGCCGCGCCATCGCTCGAGGTCCCGCGCAGCCCGTCTGGCACTTCCGCTACGGCAAGCTTCTCTTCGACAATCGCCGTGTCGCCGAGGCGCGTGTGGAGCTGCAAAAGGCGGTGGACGCAGGAAAGCAGCTCGAAGCGAAGCCGCTCTGGCTGTGGGAAGCGCATCGTCTCTTGGCGCTCACCATCGGCAGACATCCGGATGCCGTGCAGCACTGGCAGGCCTTCGTGGTGAACGCGGACTCCAACTCGCCTTACCGCGCCGAAGCACTCCGTGAGCTGAAGGCTCTCGGTCAATGACGAGGGACGCCGAAGGCACGTCTCGCCGGGCCCAGGTGAGGGGAAGCGTCGCGCGGCAAAGCGCGGTGCTCCCGCACTCCGGCAAAGCCGCGCCTCGCCGCCGGTGAGGGAAGCTCATGTGGCGTGCGGAAAGGACCTTGGCGCCACACATGTCGACGACGGAGCCTGAAATGACGCAGGGCGCGAGCCTAGCGGCTCGCGCCCTGCGCGCTCATTGGCTCATCACCCGCGAGCTCAGCCGTTCGGCTTGAACTCGTAGCTGAACGTGGCCAAACCGTCGCGCTTGTCCGGCGGCGTGAGCACGAGCCCGCTGATCGCGTTCACGACGCAATCGCCGAGCTCCGTCGGCGCAGTCGTGCCGTTGGGATCGACCTTGGCGTCCTTGATCTTGCCGGACTCGTTCTCGACCGTGAACGTGAGCTGCACGATGCCGCCCGCCTTGCTGTCCTTCTTCAGGAGCTCGTCGTAGCAGGCCTTGATCTCGTTCTGTCGCGTGAGCAGGAGCTCCTGCGTCACGTCGCGGTAGGCCTCCGCGGAGCGAGCGTGAAACTGGCAAGCGGCGGTCGTCAGCGCGGTGGAGCCGAGCAGCGCCAGGGTCGTGATTTTCCGAATCTCTTTTTTCATCGGTACGTCTCCTCTGGTGCTCACTTCTTGGGCCGGCTGAGGCCGGGCTTCTTCGTGTCCTTGTCCGCGGAGTCCTCGGCGTCTTCGGCCGTCTTGGCCGTCTCGGTCTTCTGCTCGACGACCTTCTCCTTGCCGGTCTTCGGATCGATTTCGACCTTCTTCTTCGTGACGTCCTGCTCGACGACGTTGAACTCGACGCGGCGGTTCTTTTCCTTGCCTTCTTCCGTGTCGTTGCTGGCGAGCGGCTTGTCCGCGCCGTAACCCTTCGCCGTCAGCGTGTCGGCGGAGATGCCGTGGTCGACCAGGTACTGGCGCACGGCCTTGGCGCGGTCGTCCGAAAGCTTGCGGTTGAACTTCGGATCACCCTCGGAGCTCGCGTGGCCCTCGATGGCGATCTTCTTGATGTGGGGGTTCTTCTTGATGACCTCCACGATCTCGTCGAGCAGCCCGAAGGACTCGGGCTTGATGACGGCCTTCGAGGCCTCGAACTGGATCTTCTCGCGGAACTCGATCTTGTTGTCGCGAAGCTCCACGCGCGGCGGCGGCGGCGGCGGCTCCTCCTTCTTGGGTGCTGGAGGTGGCGGCGGCGGCGGCGGGTTTCCGACCACCGTCAGCGGGACCTTGCCCGAGAAGGCGGTCTGTCCGCCGCAAGCGATCAGCGAGAGCGCGCTGCTGGCCACGAGGGCGAGCGGGCTCAGCCGAATCAGACTGCGAGGCTTGTTCATCAATGACTCCCCATTTTTCGCGTTAGGCCCAGCGTCGATCGAGGCAGGTCCTTCGAGAACCTGCACACGTTCGTTCGCCGGAAGTTCGTGTTCGACGAGAGCGACTGGGTTTCATTGCCGCCAGCGCCCGCACGCGTTCTTTCACCGTTGGGCAAGCGGCGTCAAGCTCGGCGTTGCACCGGTGGGGGGACGCCGCTCTCTCCGAGCGCTCATGCGCGGCCGGAGCACGACGATCCGTCTCGGCCGAAATCTCGGGCTGGAGCCTCCATGGACCGCGGCGAGCCACACGGCTCGTCGGTTCGAGGCGACGGATGGACAACGCGGGGGCGCGGCTCGTCAGCTGTCGATGAAGCTCTTCAGCTGCTTGGAGCGGCTCGGATGTCGCAGCTTCCGCAGCGCCTTGGCCTCGATTTGCCGGATGCGCTCGCGCGTGACCTCGAAGTCCTGACCGACCTCCTCCAGGGTGTGGTCGCTCTTTTCTCCAATTCCGAAGCGCATGCGCAGGACCTTTTCTTCGCGCGGCGTGAGCGTTTTCAACACCCTGCGGGTTTGGTCGCTCAAGTTCATGTTGATGACGGCCTCGGCCGGGCTCACCGCGCTCTTGTCCTCGATGAAGTCTCCCAAGTGGCTGTCTTCCTCTTCCCCGATGGGGGTCTCGAGGCTGATGGGCTCCTTGGCGATCTTCAGAACCTTGCGCACCTTCTCCAGCGGCATCCCCAGCTTGGCGGCCAGTTCTTCCGGGGTCGGCTCGCGGCCGAGCTCCTGCACCAGGTAGCGCGAGGTGCGGATGAGCTTGTTGATGGTCTCGATCATGTGCACCGGAATACGAATGGTGCGCGCTTGATCGGCGATGGCGCGGGTGATTGCCTGTCGG
>JAEYVE010000166.1 GCA_023432025.1 Pseudomonadota bacterium | reverse complement strand
GCACGTTCCTCTTCGATGAGCTCGCGCGAGATGACGAGCGGCGGCAGATCCGGATCCGGGAAGTACCGGTAGTCGTGCGCCTCTTCTTTGGACCTGAGCGACGCCGTTTTTCCCGTGGCGGGATCGAAGCTGCGCGTTTCCTGAACGACCTTGCCTCCCCCTTCCAAAATGGCGGTTTGACGCGCGATCTCGGTGTCGATGGCGCGCTGGACGAAACGGAAGGAGTTGATGTTCTTCAGCTCGACGCGTGTGCCGAACTTCTCTTGTCCCACGGGTCGAATCGACACGTTCGCGTCGCAGCGAAAGCTCCCCTCTTCGAGGTTTCCGTCGTTCACACCGACGAACAAGAGAACGTCGCGCACGGCGCGCATGTAGGCCGCGGCCTCTGCGCTCGATCGCAAGTCCGGCTCTCCGACGATTTCGCAGAGCGGCGTACCAGCGCGGTTCAGATCCACCGCCGAGTCCCCGCCCACGCCGTGCACGTTCTTGCCGGCGTCCTCTTCCATGTGGACGCGCGTAATACCGGCGCGCTTGCGCTCGCCGTTGACCTCGAACTCGATGGAGCCGTGCTGGCTGAACGGCAGCTCGAACTGGCTGATTTGATAGCCCTTCGGCAAATCCGGGTAAAAGTAGTTCTTCCGCGCGAAAATGCTCGTTTCGTTGATGGAGCATCCCAGCGCGAGGGCTGCGCGCACGGCGAGCCGCACCGCACGTCCGTTGATGACGGGAAGCGAGCCCGGCAAACCGAGGCACACCGGGCAAACGCTCTGGTTCGGCTCCTTGCCGAAGGCCGTGGAGCAGGAGCAAAACAGCTTGCTCTCGGTGAGGAGCTGCGCGTGAATTTCGAGGCCGATGACCGGTTCGTAGCTCTTTGCCATGGTGCGCTGATGTTCCGCGTGGCGGCGCCGCGGGGGCCCGGAGCCTACTCGCGCTAGTAGGCTCGGACAACGCGGTGAGCGGACAACGCGGCGCCCTCGCCTCTTTAGGAACGCCAAATAGGAAAAACGCGCCCCCGTTCTCCGGCGGCGCGTTCTCTCAGAAGGGTCTTCGCCAACGCACGCGAGTCAGTGATGCTGCTCGCGATCGATGCCGGGGTGCGTCGCATCACCGGGCTCGTGGCGCGGATTCGCCGTTTCGAAGCTGCCGTCCCGGCCCGGAATGGAAAGGAGCAGGTCCTTTTCGTAGATGAACTGGTCCCGCGAATCGTACGGCGACGGGTGGATCCCCGTGTCCATGCGAATGGCGTCACACGGGCACGCCTCCACGCAGAAACCACAGAAAATGCAGCGCAGCTCGTCGATGACGAAGCGCTTGGGATACTTTTCGTAGCCAGCGCGGCTCTTGTCACTGCCGTAGTCGGCAGCCTCGATGTGAATGCACTGCGCCGGGCAAGCCGTGGAGCAGCACAGACACGCCACGCAGCGCGGCGAGCCGTCCGAGCGTTGCGTCAAGCGATGCACACCACGGAAGCGCTCCGGGTACGGACGCTTCTGCTCCGGATACGAGATGGTGTTGATGCCATCGTCGATTCCTTCGAGCACCGGGTCGTTGCGCTGCCCGAGCACCATTTCCTTGGTGTTGGTGAAAAAGTGGCCCAGCGTGATGCCGATGCCCTTGACCACCTCGGGGACGTAGCCCTGCACGGAGGCCGTGCGCTTGGGACGACTGGAAACTACGCCCTGCACCTTGCGCGGGCCGAGCTCCACGCCACTCCGCTGAGCCGAGGCTACTTTTTGGGTCACTTCTGCCATATCAAGCCTCCATCTTGGCGGTGCGCGTGCCGCCCATCGCTTCAGCGAAGCGTTGGGACGTCGACACGACCAGTCTTTGCTTCTTGGGCGGGCTCAAGAGGAACGCGCCGAGCGCGACGACCGCGGCGATGCCCAGGAGGGCGATGAGCCCCATCGAGAGCTGTCCAGCGAAGGAGAGCCCACGCAAGGCCTGCTCGCTGGCCGACTGAATCGCCAGCATGACGACCGCAGTGGCCATGACGTTGACCAGCGACGCCGGCAGCAGCTTGCGCCAGCCGAGGCGCATCAGCTGGTCGTAGCGGAAGCGCGGCAACGTCCAGCGAATGGTGACCTGCAGCAAGCACAAGGTCAGAACCTTGAGCACGAAGCCGAGTGAGCTGAGCACGACGATGGCTACCGGCGACAGCTCCGTTTGGAAGAGCACCGACTCTCCGATGGCCACACGGATACCTTCTGCCGTCACGAACGGCAGGTGCCAGCCGCCGAAGAACAGCGCCGCCATGAGCGTGCTGCCCGACACCACGGCGATGAACTCCGAGAAGAAGAACATGGAGAACTTCATGCCGGAGTACTCGGTAAAGTAACCCGCCACGACTTCGCTCTCGCCCTCGGGGATGTCGAACGGAATGCGCTTGGACTCGGCGACGGAGGCGGCGAAGAAGAGGAAGAACGCCAAGGGCTGCACGAAAATGCCCCACGCGTTCTCTGCCTGCCAGGCGACCATCTCGTCGATGCGCACGGTGCCGTACACCATGAGCGCGCCGATGACCGTGAGACCGAGCGTGACCTCGTAGGAGACCATTTGGCTGGCGGCACGCATGCCACCCAGCAAGCTGAACTTGTTGTCGCTGGCCCAGCCCGCCAACGCAGCGCCAACGATGCCGGTACCGGCCATCGCGAAGAAGTACAGAATGCCGATGTTCAGGTCCGCGACCTGCAGCGACAGACGCGCGTCGTTGCAAACGCCGCCCGCCGCCTCGACGCCCTGAAACGCCGTGAGGTCGATGCCGCCCTTGGCGTCCTGGCCGAAGCACAGAGCCGGACCGAAGGGCACCACCGCGAGCAGCACGAGCGCGGGGAAGAACGAGATGATTGGCGCCAAGTTGAACATCAACTTGTCGGCGTTTTGCGGCACGAAGTCGCCCTTGAACACCGTCTTCAGGCCGTCCGCCGCCGGGTGAAGCAAACCCGCCAAGCGAATGCGCACCGTCTTCTCGCTGCTGAGCGAGAGGCCCACGTAGCCCGCGCCCGCGAGGATGGAGAACACGAGCAAGGCAGCGCCGGCGCGGTACAGGAGCCCGCGCACGTCCACCGAATCCGCCAACATGCCGACCGCGAGGACGAACACGTGAAGGAGCAGGCCCACGCCCACGATGGACCGCGGCGTGCCCAAGGAAGCCACGAACGTGTCGAAGGCGTTCTTTGGGCCGCGCGTTGCCACGACACGCGCCACCGACGCGGTCGTGACCCAGAGCATGAAAATGGCGCCCTGGAAGAAGACCATGCCCCAGTTGGACCACTCCGCCTCTTCACGGCTGGTCCACGCCAAAGCGGCGACGCCGGCAGCGGCCAGGAACGCCGGCCCGGTCGCGAGACCAGCAGCCAGCCACCCCGGGACGGGGATGCCGGCTCGGTTCGGGCCGGGGCAGTCCTGAATCATTCCGCGCATGCGGCGCTCGACCCACGTGAGAATCACGCCCACGTTCATCGCGAACATGGCGACCACGAAGGCCTTGAGGAGGAAGATGCCAGCAAGTTCGAGGGTCATGCCGAAGCTCCCGCTTCCCGAGTCACGTTCTCGGTGAGTCCGTCCGGGCGCAGGCCAAGGGCCGCCTGCACGTCACTCACCTTCTTGAAGGACACTGCCTTGCCAAGGCGCTGCGCGAGAGCGCTCACGAGCTTCCAAGCAGGTTGCGAATCACCGCGCGGCAGAATGGCGCGATCACTCTGCTGCGTGAGGCCGTCCCGGTTGACGAAGGTGCCGTCCGACTCCGCCCAGCTGGACACGGGAAGAACGACCTTGGCGCCGTCGACGAAGGGCCCCTCGTGCGTCGCGAGCACCACCAGGGTGCGAATGCGACCGAGCGCAGCCGAGAGCTCCGGAACCTCCGCGTAGGAGCCGAGCGCCACCACGGTCTCGAGCGAGCCCGCTGCATCCGCGAGCTCGCGCGACGTGCGCGGCGGGTTCACGCCACAGAGCGCGACCACACCAGCGCGGTTGGGGTTCTTGTCCTCGCTGCGCAGAATGTCGTCTCCCTCACCTTCGGGGCGACCGCTGATGAAGAAGCGATTGATGCCGAGCTGACCCGCGAGCTGGAGCAGAGCGAAGTTGTCTTCGTTCGAGTGCTGCGCGCTGAACACGACGGCGCTCTTTTGCGTGTCGAGGCCGCGCAGCGCTTCCGCCGCAGCATCGAGCGCTGCTTCCCGCGTGGTGCGCTCGCCGCGCACGCGCGCTTCCAAGACGCGACCGTCGTGGATGCGGCGGTAGTCCAGCATGCCCTCGTCGCACATCCAGTACTTGTTGACCTTCTGGTTTTCGCGCGGGCGGTAGCGGTGCACCGTTTGGCTGCGCGGATCGAAATCCGTGTACGAGTTGCAGCCGGTAGCGCAGCCGACGCACACGGAACGCACCGAGCGCAAGAACCAGACGCGCGCCTTGAAACGGAAGTCCTTGGCCGTGAGGGCGCCGACCGGGCAAACGTGCTCGGTCATCAGCGTGTAGGCGTGGTCGAGCTTGCGCCCTGGGGCGAGCACGATTTCGCTCAAGTTGCCGCGCTCGCGCTTGTCGAGCACCGGATCCTTGGCCACCTCTTCGCAGAAGCGCACGCAGCGCGTGCACACGATGCAGCGCTCGGCGTCGTAAACGATGGTCGGGCCGAAATCCACCGCCTTGGGCTTGTGGATGGGCTCGTCGTTCATGCGCTTCTTGGTGGCGCCGTGCTCGAGCCAGTAGTCCTGAAGACGGCACTCACCCGCTTGGTCGCAGATGGGGCAGTCCACCGGGTGGTTGAGGAGCAAGAGCTCCTGTACCGCAGCGCGCGCCTCGGCGACGTGGCTCGAGGTTTGGCTCTTCACCTCCATGCCGTCGCTGGCGCCCTGCTGGCAGGCCGGAACGAGCTTGGGCTTGCGCGCCTTGACGTACTGGCCCGTTTTCTCGTCGAAACGAACTACGTCGAGCATCAACGCGGCTCGACCAGGCGGCGGCGCCAGCTCGACCAAGCACATGCGGCAGTTGGCCGCGACGCTCAGGCCGGGGTGCCAGCAGTAGTGCGGAATGTCGACGCCCGCGCGTTGCGCTGCCTGGATGATGGTCTCACCGGGCTGAAACTCGATTACCCGGTCGTCCAACTTGAAGGTCGGCATGTCGTCCTCTCGTGCTCACAGGCTCGCAGAGCTGGCTCGCTCAGCGGTCACACTCGCCGCCGATCATGTTCAGCGATCCGAAACAGGGCACCACGTCGGCCATCATTTGGCCGGTGATGATTCTCTCGAGGCCCGCCGTGACCAAGAAGCACGGCGGACGAATGCGGACGCGGTAGGGCGTGCCGCTGCCGTCACTGACCAGATAGAAGCCCAGCTCCCCGTTGCCGGCCTCGGTGTACGAGTACACCTCGCCCGCCGGGATCTTGATGCCTTCCATCACGATCTTGAAGTGTTGGATCGTGCCCTCGATGGTGTCGTAAACCTCGTTCTTGGGCGGCAGAACGATGCGCGGGTCGTCGACGTTGACGGGCCCCGAGTCCGCGAGCCGCGCGCAGCACTGCTCGATGATCCGCGCCGACTGCGCGATCTCGTCGATGCGCACGATGAAGCGGTCCAGGCAGTCGCCGTTCGAGCCGATCGGGACCTCGAAGTCCACTTCGCCGTACTTCATGTACGGGTGCGCCTTGCGCACGTCGTAGGGAACCCCCGAAGCACGCAGGCACGGGCCCGTCCAGCCGAGCGAAATCGCATCGTCTGCCCCGATGATGCCGACACCCTCCAGACGATCGAGGAAGATGCGGTTGCCGTAGAGCAGCGCCTTGCACTCGTCGATGATCTTGAGGATTTGCTTGGTGGCGGCGAGCGTGTGCGCCTTGAAATCCTTCGTGGGCGGCTGAGCCATGCCGCCGACGCGACCGAAGCTGTGCGTCAGCCGCGCGCCGCTCTCCTCCTCCATGATGTCCCAGATCATTTCCCGGGCTTTGACCATCCAGAGGAACGGCGTGAACGCACCCAGCTCCATCGCCATGGCGCCGACGCACGTGAGGTGATCCGAAATACGGGCCAACTCACCCAGCGCCATGCGGTACCACTGGCACCGCTCCGGCACCTCGATGCCGAGCATTTTTTCGCACGCGAGCGAGAAGCCCACGTTGTTCAGCATCGGCGAGATGTAGTTGCAGCGGTCGACGTACGGATACACCTGGTTCCAGGTGCCGCGCTCGCACATCTTTTCGAAGCCGCGATGCAGGTAACCGACCTGCACGTCCACGCGCTCGATCGACTCACCGCTCAGCTCCATCACGCAACGCACGGTGCCGTGCATCGCGGGATGCGACGGTCCCACGTTGAGCAGCATCGGCTCGGTCGGAAGCTCGACCTCGGCTTCGTCCAGCTCTACGTCCAAAGGCTCCATCGATTACTCTTCCTCGGCCTTTCTCAGGACTCGTCCGAATCGCTCGACCGCTGCGCGCCCCACCGCGTGTGGGTCTGGCGTCCGAAACTCATGCCTTCGTCACGCCCGAAGGGCGCGACCTTTTCGGTGTTGTCGACCTCTCGGTAGGCGACGAGAGGTTGGATCTGGTCCGCTGGATAGTCCTTGCGGAGGGGGTGCCCGACGAACTCGGGGTACATGAGGATGCGGCGCAGATCCGGGTGACCGGTGAAGGTCACGCCCAACAGATCGAAGCACTCGCGCTCCATCCAGTTGGCGCTGGCCCAAAGATCCGTCAGCGAGCCTACCTCGACGACCTCTCCGTCCTCGTCGCCAACGAGCGTCTTGAGCCGGAGGCGGTGCCCCTTTTCGAGCGAGTAGAGGTGCGACACCACCTCGAAGCGAGGCTCCCGGTCCGGATAGTCGACCGCAGTCAAGTCCGAGAGCATGTTCATGCTCGCGCGCGGATCGTCCCTCAAGAACTTGTGGATCGCGTGCCAGCTTTCGGGCGCTACGATGAGGGTTTCGTCGCCGTACTGCGCGTGGGTCGCGAGGACTGCGTCCGAAAACCTTTGTTTGACTAGATCGACGAGTGCCTGGGCCATCGGTGCTCGGGGGCTCTCTTTCAAGCTCGGTTCTGGCCTAACGCTTCGAGGCCAAACGCTTCCAGGGGACAACGCCCGAGGGGCGCTGGGGAGGAGAAGTTCAGCCCGCCGCTTCCTTGCGGCGGAGCTGCACGAGGCCGCTCGAGACGAGGCCCATTTCCTGGTTCGTCGCGGGGTCCCGACGGGGCTTGACGATTCCGGGCGTGCGGTCTCCGCTCTGGATCTTGTCCTGGAGCAGCATCAACCCGTCCAGCACGCCTTCCGGGCGCGGCGGACAGCCGGGAATGTAGATGTCGCAGGGGATGATCTTGTCGATGCCCGCCACGCACGCGTAGTTGTCGTAGAAGCCGCCGCACGAGGCGCACGTCCCGAAGGCGAGCACCCACTTCGGCTCCATCATCTGCTCGTAGATACGACGCAGGATGGGCGCTTGACGCTGCGTGATGGTGCCCACCACCCAGAGCAAGTCGCTCTGGCGCGGCGAGAAACGCGGCGCTTCGCTACCGAAGCGGGAAAAGTCGTAACGCGGCCCCGACACGCTCATGAACTCCATGCCGCAGCACGCAGTCACGAAGGGGTACATGAAGAGCGAGTACTTCTGCGCCCACGCGAGCATGTCCGCCAGGCGAGTGGTGGCAAAACCAGCACCTTCGCCTTCACCAATGACGTGATGAGCGGAGCCTCGGCTCTCGGTCAGCTCTCCCATTCCAGAGCTCCCTTCTTCCAGCAGTAAGCCAACGCGACCACGAGCGCAGCGACGAACGCGCCCATGGTCAGAAACCCAACCCAGCCCAGCGTCTTGAAGAGCGCGGCCCAGGGGTAGATGAAGACGACCTCGATGTCGAAAACGACGAAGAGAATGGCCGTCAGGTAGAACTTGACGTTCAGCTTGATGTCACGGCCGCCCTTCGTGTCGTTACCGCATTCGTAGGGCATTGCCTGCTCGACGCTTTGCGGCTTCGTGCCAACGAAGTGCCCCAGCGTGAACATGGCCATACCAATGACCAAGGCGACGGCGAACAGCAGGAAGAGCGGTAGGTACGTCTCTAGCATGGGGCGACCGGTTGCCTCCGGCAGCGAGTGACTTCTGCCAGTCCCGAGTGGACCGCGCCGCCAATGTCGAGGAAC
>JAEYVE010000165.1 GCA_023432025.1 Pseudomonadota bacterium | reverse complement strand
CTTCTCCGTGGATGCCCGGATCGTGGCTCAACATCACCCCGGCGTTGTTGAAGAGCACGTCGAGAGCGCCCCATTGTGCTTGCACGGCTTCGCCAATCACCTCTTCGAAGCCGGGGGCGCCGAGCCGCACACACAGCGCGCGAAAGCGTCCCGGCGCGATCGTCTCGAGCGCGCGGCTGGCGCGTTCGAGGCGCTCGGGGTCGCGGGCCACGCCGAGCACGTTCGCGCCTTCGGCGAGGAACAGCTTGGCCGTTTCGAAGCCGACGCCGCGCGAAACGCCGGTGAGCAAAATACGCCGATCGATGAGTCGTTCCGTCATGGTGTCCAGATCGCGCTCGTGAGGCGCGTGGGTTGTACTTTTAGAGTGCGTTCAGATGCGCTGCGCATCGATGAGCGAGTAGAGGAGGAACGCCACCAGGGCGAGCGTGGCCAAGAGCGTGAGCACCACGAGCGAGCCGCGAACGAGCGCCGTCGTGGGCACGTGGCGCTGGGGCATCGAATCCGACGCGCTGGGCGCAGGCTCTGACTCGACGTCGGGGCTGGGGCGGGGCTCGGACACGGGGTGGGGACTATAGCGGATGGAAACGCCACGAGCGCCCGCGGCGTGCTCAGGGGCGGGGCAGGCCTGGCGGCGGCGGAATGGGCGGCGAAAACGACGACAGAGGCAGCGGACCCGCATCTTCCAGGCGACCGTCCGTGACCCGGAGGCCGCGCACGCCGAGGCGCTCGATGAGCAGCGCGCGGTTGGTGGCCACGACCAGCGTCACCTGGGGCTCGTCGCGCATGGAGCAGAGAATTTCGTGGATGAGGCGGGCCGTGTCCGGATCGAGCCCCACGTCGGGGTCGTCGAAGAAAAAGTACCTCGGCCGAACCGCGAGGGCGCGCGCCAGCGCGACACGTTTGCGGTTGCCCACCGAAAGGTGAGCCGGGAGCTGACGCGCGTCACCGGCGGTGACCCCGACGCGGTCCAGGGCGGTTCGTACGCGCGCCGCGATGTCCGCCTCTTCGAGACCCAAGACGTCCGCGTGGTAGCGGAGCGGCAGCGCCACGTTGTCTCGCGCGCTCAGGTTGGCGAGCAGCCCACCTTCTTGGAACACGAACCCAACGCGGTGCCCGCGGCGAAAGCGCTCGCTGGGCAGCATGCTGTCGACGCGTTGTCCGCCGAGGAGCAGCGTTCCGAAGTCGGGGCGAAGTAAGCCAGCCGCGACGTAGAGCAAGGTCGACTTTCCGGCGCCGTTGCGGCCCGTAATGACGACGTTGTCCCCCAGCGGAAGATCGAGCGTGACGCCGTCCAGAACCCGCGTGCGGTCATACCCGAAGCGAACGCGATCGAGCGTGATGCCGGGCTCGAACGCGAGGGCGCGCGCCGAGCTCGAATCAGAGCCCGCGAGGTTCGAAGGAGCGCTGGGTCCAGTCATCGGGAGTCGTCCGGGAGCGAAGGAGCGCGGGCTTAGCGCGCGAGGGGAGAGCCCAGCCACCAGTAAAAAGCGACGGTGACGACCGTGTTGTAAATGACGCAGGCGAGCAGCGTCGAAACGACGGCTTGGCTGGCCCGCCGGGGTACGTCCGTCGGCGAGGTGCCGACTTGCAACCCGAAGTGCGAGCACAAGAGCCCGACGATGCAGCCGAGCCCCAGTGTTTTCACCAGAAACAGCGGCAAGTCTGCGGGCACGAGCGCCTCCGTCAGGCCCATCTGCAGGTCCCCGAGGCCGTGCGCGCCGAGCGCCAGCGCCGCCAAGCAGCCCCCCGCCACCGCTACCGCGCCAAAGTACACGGTGAGCACGGGGAGGCTAATCACGCTCGCGACGAGGCGCGGCCACACGAGCAGCCTCGGCGGGTCGATGCCGAGAGACGAGAGCCCGAGCACCTCGCGTCCCACGTGCATCACGCCGAGCTCGGTTGCGATTGCGGTGCCAGAGCGACCCGCTACCAGCACCGCGGTGATGAGCGGCGCCAGCTCACGCATGACGACCGCCACGAGCACCCGCCCGACCACTTCGCGGTGGACGGCGCCACTCAGGATCTCCGTTTGCAACACGAGAGTGGCGCCGATGAAAAGCGCCACCACGCTGAGGAGGCCCAGCGCCTGGACGCTCGTGTAGAAAATCTGACGCACGCAAACTTCACGGCACACGGCGCGCGCGCTCGCGCCGGGCGCGCGCGCCGTGCGCAGCGCCGCGGTGAGCGTGAGCCACAGCCCACGTCCCAGCCCTGCGGCTTCCAGCGCAGAGCGTCCGAGCCGAGCTACGGCGCTGGGCGCGGGTGCGGCTTCGCTCGGGATCGATTCGGCCACTGACGTCTCTTCGTCGCTCGCCAGGCCGAGTCAGTGAGTCGGCTTCGGACGCTGTCCGGCAGGTTTTTTGGCGGCGCCGGGCGTCGTGGTTTCACGCGCCATGAGCTCCAAATCGAGCAGCACCGAAGCCGGCGTGGGCCCACCCGGGTTACGCACCAGCTCGATCACGGCGTCACCCGCCCACTTGCCGAACTCCGCCATGGGCTGATGCACCGTGCTGATGCCGAGCACGTCCATCATCGGTTGATCGTCGAAGCCGATGACCTGCACGTCCTCGGGGACGCGCAGACCGCGTCGCCGCAGCTCCTGCACGACGCCCACCGCCAGCGTGTCGCCAGCGCACGCAATTCCGTCCACGTCCGGAAAGCTCTCCAGGATCTGTCCGGCGACTTCTTGGCCGCGCTCGACGTCCACCGTTTCGGTTTCGAACACGCGGCTCCCCTCGGGGCAGACCTCCGTGAAGCCCTGCTCGCGCTCGCGAAACACCACCGCCCCGCGCGTACCAATCACGAGCGCCTGACGCTCGCAGCCACATTCGGTGAGGTGACGGCTCAGCATGCGACCGCCCTCCACGTTGTCGACGGCCACGTGCGGAATGACGCTCGTGTTGAAGTCCAGCGCCACGATGGGCAGGTTCAGCGTTTCGAACTGCTGCCGACGTTCTTCGCTGAGATCCATGCTGCAAAGCACGACCGCCTCCGAAGAGCGCTCGGCGATGAGACGATCGAGGTGACGATCGGCGTCCTGCTGGTCACGTACGTTGACGAGCACGAGATCCATGTCGGCGGCCGACAGCTTTTGCGACAGCGCCTTGCACACGGTGAAGTAAAACGCCGTCGTGAAGAACGGCATGAGCGCCACGATGCGCGGGCGGTTCGGCACGCCTGCGGCCAAGCGACGCGCGGCGTAGTTCGGCCGAAAACCGAGCTCGGACATGGCCTTTTGCACGGCCTTGCGCGTTTTGTCGGAGACCCGGCGGCTGCCGTTGATGACGCGGCTCACCGTCGCGATGCCAACGTTTGCGCGCGCAGCGATGTCGTAAATCGTGGGGGCTGCCATGGGTGTGCGGATACGGGACAACGAGCCGCTACCATGACCCGCGCTGATTGCCGACTCACGCGAGAAACGGCACCATTCGGACGCCTGCGCGCGCGTGGAAGCGGGCGAAACGGCCGTGGTAAGGCTTTCGCTTTATTGGTCTTCTCCGGCCCCCCCGTCAAGCCGATTCCCGCGAACCATCGGGCTTTCCCGTCGCAGGGGCCCGAGCGGGGTGTCCCAATCGACTCACGAAGCTGCAGTTTCTTCGCGTGAAACGCCGAAAATGCGCGTTGCTGGGGCGAGCCTCCGTCTCAGCCCTCGAACAGCGCGAGCCGCACCTCGTCCACGAGCTCGCCGAGCGGCCTCGTGGAGTCCAGCGCAAAGGCGCCGTCGGGCGTCTCGAGCGCCGCCAGCTGACTGCCGAGGAGCGACGCCGGCATGAAGTGGCCCGCGCGTTGCTCGAGGCGCGCCGCCAACACGTGCGCTGGCGCCACCAAGTGCACGAGCGCAACTTCCCGCCGGCCCACGCCGAGCATGACGCGGTACTGGTGGCGAAGCGCCGAGCACGCGAGCACCAGCCCAGTTCCGTCGGCGATGGCTCGCTCCACCATCGTGGCCAAGAGGGCAAGCCACGGAGCGCGGTCCGCGTCGTCGAGCGGCACTCCCGCTGCCATTTTCGCGACGTTGGACGGCGGATGATGCGCGTCGGCATCCTCGAAGCGAAAGCCGATGGCCGCGGCGAGCGCCTGACCCAGCGTCGTCTTGCCGGAGCCCGCGACGCCCATGACGATAATGACGGAAGGCGATGGCTTCGGCATGCGCGCGGCGCGTCATAGCACGACGACTCGGACTCGCTCACACCGGACGGGGGAGTCGGACGTTCATGTCGCGTGCCTTCCCACACACACCTCTGCGCTGCGCGCTGGTCGGCTTGGCTGCGCCGCGACGCGTCTGCGATATTCCGGTAAGCTGGACATCGCGGATCGTCCTCCCGCCTCAGCTCCTTTCTCTCATGCGCATCTCATCGCTGCGACACTCTTTGGCCTCCTTCGTCTTCGTGGCTGCCGGTCTCACGGCAACGCTGCCCGCGCCGAGCGCCTTCGCCCAAGAGGACGAGCTCTCGCGCGCCGAGTTGTCGCAAGCTCGCGCCAAGTTTCAGCGTGGCATCGAGCTGAAGCAGGCAGGCAACTGGGCAGGCGCGCTCAGCGTTTTTCGAGAAGTCGGTGAAGTGCGCATGACGCCGCAGGTTCGCTATCACATCGCTACGTGCGAGGAGCGGCTCGGCAAGTTGGTCGTGGCGCTGGGCGGCTACGAGCTCGCGTTGAGCGACTCGGAGGGCATGCAGCCGGAGTTCGTGGCCGAGGTAGAAGCCGCCATCGCTCAGCTCAAGGCGCGCATCCCCAAGCTCGTCATCGAGCGCGGCGATGGCGCGGACGCCGCCTCCATCGAGCTGGACGGCGTGGCGCTCGGCCAAAGCTCCATCGGCGTGGAAACCGTCGTGGATCCGGGGCCCCACGTCGTGTCGGCAACGGCCCCCGGGCGCGTGAAATTCTCGCAAACCATCACCATCGACGAGCAAGAAACCAAAACACTCGCCGTGGTGCTCGAAGCAGTGCCCTCGAACGAGCCGCCGCCTCCGCCCATCGCGGACACCGCGCCCGCGCCGCGTGAGCCCGAGTCCAAATACGGCATTTTGCCGTACGTGGTGGGCGGCGTGGGCGCGACCAGCTTGGTTACTAGCGGCGTCTTTTTCTATCTCAACCGTTCGACCGTGTCGGACCTCGAGGGTCGCTGCCCCGATCGCGATTGTCGCAGTCTGGGGGACGGAGCGTGGCAGTCCGCCCAAGACGACTACGACGCCGCCAAGGTGCAAGAAACGGTGGCGTGGGTCACCGGCGGCGTGGGCTTGGTCGCGCTCGGCGCCGGCGTGGCTCTTTACCTCCTCGACCAAGAGCCAACGCAAGAAGCGGTCGCCACGTCCAAACGCGGCGTGCGTGTCGTCGGCAGCGCGCCCGGCGCGGACGCCGGGCTCTCTTTGCACGGCGTCTTCTGAAAGAGGCGCGCGATGGCGCGCGCGGCAGCAAGAGGCCTTGTGACGAGGCGGTGTGCGATAGCGCCCGCCGCGGGAGCCGAGCTCGGAAGAACGGCTCTGCAGCGACTAGAAGCCGGCGTCGAACTTCCACGACTTGGACTTGGTCGTGGAGGGCGCCGGCGGCTTCGGTTCCGCCTTGGGCTTCTTCGGGCTCTCGGACTTGACCGGCGCTTTGGGCGCGACGGGCTCGGCGACTTCTGGCTCGGGCGTGACGTTCTCGGGAGGAGGGGCTACGGGCGCCGGCTCCGGCGGTGGAGTCACGGGCACCGGCTCCGCCACTTGCGGCATGGGCGGCGCCTCGAGGACTTTCAGTTGAGCGTCCCGAGCGTCGTCGCCGCGAGACGAAAATGCTTGAAAGAGCACGCCTCCCGAAACGGCGAGCGCGCCGAGCGCCACGACGCCCAGAAGTCGGACACGACGTGACGGCGGGATGTTCGGAATGCCGCTGAGCTCGCCCGTGGCGTTCATGCTCGCCAACGGACGGCGACCGGAGGCCGTGCCGGGCACGGTGCCGATCGCGCTGATCGGCTCGATGGGAGAGAAGGGCGCGCCCGCGTTCGCGAGGTTGGCGCGCTCGATGGCGCTCTCGAGCTGGCGTCGACTTTCCTCGCGGCGCTCGCCGAAGAGAGAGCGGACGAAGTGGGCGACGTCCGCGTCCGACGACGCGCGCAAATGAGCGGGCAAACCGTCGAGCGCCCGCAAGAGCTCGTCGCAGGTGGCGAAGCGCTCGTTGCGATCTTTGGCGAGCGCCTTGAGCACGATGGGCTCGAGCTCGGGCGGATAGTCCGGCACGACCTTGCTCGGCGCCATCACCGGCGTGGGCGAGCAGATGTTGTACATCGTGGCCGCCTCCGACTCGCGCCGAAACGGGTGTTTGCCCGTCGTGAGCGCGTACAGCACGATGCCCATCGCGAAGACGTCTACGCGCCGATCCAGGCCTTCGCCTTTGACTTGCTCGGGGGCCATGTAGCCCACCTTGCCTTTGATCTGGCCGGCGACAGTGGCTCCTCCACCCAGCGCCGTCGCCTTGGCCACGCCGAAGTCCACCACCTTGGTGACACCGTCGTACGTGACGAGCAGGTTCTGCGGGGATACGTCGCGATGAACGAGGCCGACCAGCGCGCCGCGCTCGTCCGTGAGCTCGTGCGCCGCGTGAAGGCCGGCGCTGGCCTGGAGCGCGATGCGCGTCGCGACCGGGGTAGGAACGCCGCCTTCTTTCTTGGCGACTTTCATGAGCTGATTGAGAGGAATCCCCTCGATCCACTCCATGACCAGGTAGAGCACCCCGAGCTGTTCGCCGAGGTCCAAAATTTCGACGACGTTCGGATGACGGATCTGCGAAGCAAGTGAAGCTTCGTCTAGAAACATCTGTTCGAACTGTTCGTCTTCACTCAGCTTCGGCAGCATCGTCTTGACGGCGACGATCTTCTGAAACTGCCGGGCGCCTCGCATGCGCGCCGCCCACACCTGCGCCATGCCGCCCGCCGCGATGGGCACCAAGAGCTCGTAGCGGCCGAGCACGTGCCCAGGCTGCACCCCCTCCGACCCCGAAGGCAGAGGCAGTCCGGAGTTGGCGGTGTCTGGTGCGGTGTTCACTAGGAGGTTCGGAGTGTTGCAGACCGGTGTGAGGCGCTCAAGCGGTCGCTTGGCCTCACGGACAAGCGTGTCGCAGGGAGAGACGCGCGCAAGACCCAGCGAATGTGCATGTCGCGCCATGTGTGTTGACCTCGTACCTGGAGGACCCGTCGGCCGTTCGTTCTCCGGAAGGTGCCCTCGCGGCGAGCTCGAGAACGCGCGCCGTCTCTCGAGGGACCTCACTCTCTACAGACGTGCCACGGCCGCAATCGATCCAACCCAACGTCGTCCGTTCCCGAGAGGGAAACTCGTTCGAAATCGACGACGAGAAGGGCTCCGCGTTGGGCGCACCAAGTCGCTATCATTGCGCGCCATGGAGCGCGTATCGAAGCGAGCCCTCGCGGTAGGCTCCGCGGCCGTCGTGTTGGGCGTCGTGGCGGGGGGCTTCGCCTGGTTCGGCTCGAGTGCGGACGAACGAGAGGAGCCGACTCCTGCAGCGACGGTTCCAGCGGAGGTGAAGCTGCCGCCTCTCACCGGCGAGCCGTGGCGTGTGCTGGAAGCCGATATCGGCGGGGCCGAGCTCGGCGTCTGGAGCCCGATCGGCGCCGAGACGCCGCGCCCCATCGTGGTGGTGCTCGACGCCGCGCGCGGTGGCGACCCGGCGGCGCTCGGTGCGCAGACTTTCGAGCGCCTGGGGCGTGATGTCTTTGTGATGACGTGGGGCGGGGCGGCGGAAGGTGCGCGGGGTGCGCTGCGTCATGGCCTCGGCCTCTTCAAGGAGCGCTTCGGCGTGCACGTGGCACGCGGCGGCGTTCTACTCGTCGCCGGCCCCGCGTACTCCGCGCCTGCGGCGGCACTGCTGCGCGAGGATCCGACGTTCTTTTCGCGCGCGCTCCTGGTCGACTTCGATCCCGCGGAGTGGTCCTCGACCCTCTCGGTCGTGTTCGGGCAGCGCGGCGGCCAGCGCCTCCTTTTCGTCGTGTCGGAGCCGTCGCGCGAAGCCGGTACTTTGCATGCTGCAACGGGCGCGCGCCGGAGCGGCGCTCAAACACGCGTGGTCGGTAGCTCGGAGCTCGCGCGGCTGCCGGCGCCACAGGCGGTTCTCGTGGAGCTGGCCTGGGTCCTCGAAGGAGATGCTCGCTTCCCGGCGCCGCGCCCGGTGGAGGGGGCTGCCGTGGACGCGGTGGCGCCAGACCCCTCTGCAACGGCGCCGTCCACCAGCGCACCCGTGCCGCCAGCCGGGCCCCCCGGCGCACCGCCCTCTGGAGCGTCGCCCTCCGCCTTGCCAGCGCCGCGCGATTGAGGCAGGGTCGCCCCATCCGAGCGGGCTTCGCCATTCGGCTGCCCCCACGGCTCGGGAGGGTCCGCGCAACCGCTGAGCAAAAACTCAGGGGTTTTCGCCTGGGGCAAGCCGTCTGCTGCACTGCGATTCCGAGATGGAAACCGCCTTGGGGTGCTTGACAGGAGACTCGCCACAAGTACCCTCCCGTTCCCCCGAAACCAGGGGCAGGCCTTTCGTGCGTGCTCCGGTCCTGTTTTCGGGGAACCGAAGGCTCCATTCCATCGGCCCGCTGCTCGTCCAGGCGAGTGAGGGTCCGGGAGGCGCCACGGGCCTCTGAGTCGCCGATCTTTCGGCGCACTCGAGCCCGGCTCACCCGTCCAGATTCGCTCCGGTTTTTCTCGCCGGGCGCTCACGGCGAGTGTGTTCGGCGCCAGTTGACTCCGGGTTTTGCAC
>JAEYVE010000106.1 GCA_023432025.1 Pseudomonadota bacterium | reverse complement strand
CCATCTCGTGCTATGTGCCGCGGGGGTGGGGGGGCGCGGTTGCCGCTCCAGGACTCAGCGATTCACGATGTGAATGGCGTGCCCCAGCGCGGCGGCGCCAGCCTCCATGAGGGCCTCGCCGAGCGTCGGGTGCGGGTGGATGGTCAACGCCAGATCTTCCGCCGTGGCGACCGTTTCGATCGCCAGCACGGCCTCGCTGATGAGGTCGCTCGCCGATGGGCCGACGATGTGAATGCCGAGCACGCGACCGGTCTTGGCGTCCGCCACCACCTTCACGAAGCCGTCCGTCTCCGCGATGCTCATCGCGCGACCGAGCGCAGAGAACGGGAACTTGCCCACCTTGAGGGTGTAGCCCTGCTTCTTGGCCTCGTCCTCGGTGATGCCGGCGCTGGCGATTTCCGGGTGCGTGAACACGATGCCCGGGACCGTGGTCCAGTCCTTGGCGGCGCGGTGCCCGGCGATGACCTCGGCGGCCACCTCACCTTCCTTGGATGCCTTGTGGGCCAGCATGGGCGGACCGCTGACGTCGCCGATGGCGTAGACGCCCTCGACGTTCGTCTGGCACAGCTCGTTCGTTTGCACGAAGCCTCGCTGATCAATCTGCACGCCGAGCTCCTCGAGACCGATGCCGCGTGAGCGCGGCTTCATGCCGACGGCGACGAGCACCTTGTCACACTCGAGGGTCTGGCTCTTGCCATCGACGTTGATGTGAACGACCACGGTGCCGTCCGCGCGCTTCTCCACTCTTTCGGCGCGCGTTCCCTTGAACACCTTGCCGCCGTGCTTGACGATGTTCTTTTCGACGACGCGGGTGCACTCGGGATCGATGCCCGGCAAGAGACCCGGCGTGAGCTCCACGACCGTCAGCTCGCTGCCGAACGCCTGGTACACCATGCCGAGCTCGAGGCCGATGACGCCGCCGCCGACCACGACGAGGCGCTTCGGGATTTCACGCAGGCTCACCGCCTCGCGGGCGCCGATGATCTTGTCGCCGTCGAACTCGAAGCCCGGCACCTGAATCGTGGCCGAACCCGTCGCAACGACGATGCCCTTCTTGGCCGTCAGCGTACGGGTGGAGCCGTCCTTCAGCGTGACCTCGACCGTGTTCTTCGAGGTGAGCTTGCCCCGCCCGTCGAGGATTTCTGCGCCGTTCGCCTTGAGCAAACCGCGCACGCCGCCGGTCAGCTTCTTGACGATGCCGTTCTTCCAGTCCTGCATCTTGTTGGCGTCCACCGAAATGGAGCTCACCTCGATGCCGTGGGCGCCAATCGTCTTCGCCTTCTCGTAGAAATGCGCGTTCGCGATGAGCGCCTTGGACGGGATGCAGCCCCAGTTGAGGCACACGCCACCGTACTCTTCCTCTTCCACGCAGACGGTCTTTACGCCGAGCTGCGCGAGGCGAATCGCGCACACGTATCCGCCAGGGCCACCACCAAGAACAATCGCGTCGAACTCACCAGCCATGGCGGGTCCCGTAGCGTACCGAACCCCTTGCGACAAGGACGACCGCGCTCCACTCGCGCGCGACTCTGGCGGCTAGGGAGGGAGCGCTCACGGAAACGAGGCGTGGCCCGCTTTGCGGGCCCTACCGGTCGCGCAGAGCGGCGATGGCCGTTTCGAGCAGCTCGGGGTCCAGCCTCGGGTCGCTTCTGAGCTCCTCGAGGCGAGGGAGGGCTTGCACGAGACCCGCGCGACCCGCTGAATCCGCCGCCACGGCTCGCGTATGCCAAGCTCGCGCCCGAAGCCCGTCGAGGATCACCTGCACCGCACGAGGGTCCCCCATGCGAGCCAACGCCACGCGCGCGTGCCAGCAAAACGGGTCGCGCGACCAGCCGAAGAGACCGAACGCGCGCCGCCGCAGGGCTCGCGTGGCTTCGTGGAGCCCCAACACGCCACACAGCTCGATGGCAATTTGCTCGTCGGCGGGCTCACGCACCCCCAGGCGTCGCTCCACCGCGCCCAAGAGGGCCAACGCATCCGTAGACAGCCCCTTGCGAGCGAGCAGGACCGCCGCCAAGAGCCGCACCTCTGGAGCGTCGTCTCCCAAACGATTGCGCAAAGCGACCTCGAGGTCCGAAGGAAGCTCGCTCGGCGACTCGGCCCAGCGCTCCTCCGCGAGGCGCAGCGAAAGCGCGCGCACCTCTGGATCGGAGTCCCGCATCCGTTCGAGCACGACCTCCAAGAGACGCTCCGGGACGAGCCGCGCCCAAGCTGCGAGCGCCTGAAAGCGGAGCGCCGGCTCACCTGCGTTCAGGAAAGAACCGATCCGCCCGAGGACTTCCCCATCCTCCGAGGACGCGAGCTCACCCAAACCGAGCAGTGCCATTTGACGAACACGCAGGTGTACGTCGCCGAGCAGCCGCAGCAGCTCGGGAAGAGCGCCCTCTGCGCCGAGATCACTCAACGCGAGCACCGCATCGGCGCGCACGTCGGCGTCCACGTCGCGGAGCGCCTTTTGGAGCGCCCCGATGGCGGCGTCCCTCTCGGGTTCCACGCCGAAGCGCGCGAGGTCCCGCACGGCCGAGCGCCTCACGGCGGGAGACGCGTGCTCCACGTCCGTCAACGCTGCCCGCAAGTGACGAGGCAAGGACGCCAGCTTGAAGAGTCCGTCCGAGCCCATGGCGCGCGGCGCTACCTCGGGCTCAGGGCGCGCCGTCGGCGCCGCTCATGCCGCCCGCGCCACCCGCAGAAGCGCCTCCGAACGAGGGAAGCGTTGGCGTGCTGGTGTTCGTGCAGTACTCGCTGGGCTGTCCATTGGGCAGCGGAGCGCCGCTGTACGGACGCACGCACACCTTCGTGCTCCCCGGATCGCTCGTCACCACGTCCGCGCCCCACGGATTTTCCGCGGCCATGTCCACGCAAACGTAGCCTCCGCGACAATCCCCGTCCCCTCCGCAGCGCGCCATGCAGAAGTTCCGCGCGTAGGGCGACACGCTGCCGCTTCCGTCGCAACCACCCGCCGTGGTCATGACGTTTCCGAAGGAGATGCACACCGATTCGTCGTCGGGACAGCTCGTCGGATCACAGCCGAAGACGGTGCAGTACCCTCCCGGCTGGGTCGAATCACAAATGCGCTCGCCCGTCCGTGAGCAGTCGCTGTCGACGTCACAGGAGTCGCCGACTTTTGGCTGACAAGCCGCCAAGGCGACCAGACATGAAATGAGCAGCGCGAGCCGCATGGGCCGCGGACTCTAGAGCGACCAGCCTCCCTCCGCTAGCCGAACCGTCCCCCACCCAGCAAAGGCCGAGCCCGCGCTCCGGAGAGCTTGGCGGCGGACGACCTGACGGAGCTGCTCGTTGACAGGCTCCCGCGTTCGTCCCTACAGGGAGCCCGTGAGCGCTTTCGTCGAACGCCCAGCTCCGCGCCGCAGGGAAAGGCTCGTGCCGTCCGCGCGCGCGCTTCTGTGGACCTTGCCCTGGGCGCTCTCGCTCGTTGGCTGTGGCGCGGGAACGCCACTCCTGCACCCCGCGCACCCGCTCGGCCGAGGTCAGCTGCGCGTCGGCGCTGGCGCAAGTCAGCAGGTCGTCCTCGGCTCCGTCAAGGCTTCCATCGACGACGCACGCGCCCTCGGCGACACCAACGACGACATCGTCCAAGACGAGCGCGCCACGTTCGTCGAAGGCGCCGTCGCGGACGCCGTCGCCACACCGGGCCTCGCCCCGTTCGCAAGCGTGCGAGCTGGCTTGGGGAAAGAGTACGAAATGGGCGTCACCGCGACGGGCCGGCGCGTGCGCGGAGACCTGCGCCACGCCTTTCTCTTCGATGACGTGGCGCTCAGTATCGGCGGCGGAATCGGCGCCATTTTGCCCAATTTCGGCTCGCAGTCGCCCCGCACGGGCGGCGGCGCCCCCAAAGAGCCCGAAGGCAATCAGATTGGACGCTTCGACGGCAGCAGCATTTCGGGGTGGACGTTGGATCTGCCGGTGTTGCTCGGAATTCGCACGCGCCCGGACGTCGTCTCGGGATGGATCGGCGGCCGTGTTCTTTACGAACGCTTCACGGCGGATCTCACGTTCGACTTCAATCCGAACGACGCGCTCGTGTCAGCCGAGGCAGATGGCTCTCGTTTCTACGCGGGAGCGGTCGCCGGCCTCTGCATCGGCTTCCCTCCGGTGCGCATCTTGCTCGAGCTGAGCGGCGGCTATCAGTCGCTCGACGCGACCGTTCGTGCGAATGACGGCGGGTCGTTCCGCCCCCGAGTGGACGGCCTAGCGCTGACGCCAGCCTTTGCACTGGCAGCGGATTTACACTGACCCGGCCTTCGGCTTGCCCGCCCGAGATCAGCCACCTACGATTCGAGCTCCCGTGTCCCCGCGTTCTCGCTCCCCCCTCTCCGGCGCCGCTGGGTCCCTTTGGACCTTTGCGCGCCTGTGCCGGCTCGAGAACCCCGCAGAAGCCTCCAGGAGCACACCAAGACGAGCTCCGCGGACGGCGCTCCAGCTGGCCACCTTCGCCGCACTGGCGTGGGGCTGCTCGGTCGCGCCCGAAAGTTACGAGGCGGACGCCCACAAGGGATCCACTCACGCGGTTGTCGCCATCTCCCGCCAAGACGCGCTCCGCACGGCGCCACGCGGGGACGCTTTGGCCGGCTTCGTCCACCTGCCGGCGTCGGCGGATCGGGACCGCGCGCTCGAGCTGGCGGGACTCGGTATCGAGCTTCCGGAGCCCGGACAGTGCTGGCAGCGTCCCCCCGAGCGTACGTCGGAAGGTCTGGCTGGGGTGCCCCACATCGAGTTCCTGGACGCGGGCCGAGTGCGGCTGATCGCCGGCGGCGCTCCTCACGAGCTCGCGCCGCACGCCTTCCCCACCATCGCGGACTTCATTTCGGGCGTGGTCTACGCCAGCCGCAACCGCAACGGTGAAGGTCTGCCCGCCGCGCAGCTCTACCGCATCGAAACGAGCAATGACGGCACCGTCGCAGAGCTGTCGGCTTCCCACGACGCGCCCCCGATGCCCACGGACGTCACGCTCGGCGGCGCGCCCTTCGAGAGCGTCGAGGAGCTGGCCGGTGGACAGCCCTTGGACGTCACGTGGAGCGGCTCGAACGAGCCCACGGATCGTCTCTACGTCGAGCTCAGCGCAGGCTCGAAGTCGCAGGTGTGCACCTTCGAGGACGCCAGCGGCGCCGGTACGGTTCCCACGGATGGCTTCGCCGCAGGTGGCGATGCACAACTCGCACTTCACCGCGTCCGCGTGGCGCGCACCGTGCCGCACTCACCCGCTCGAGACGACAAAAACGGCGCCGCGGCCTCCGTGGTGGACCAGCTGGAAGTGCGCTTCGATTTTTCCGTGAGTCGCGGGATTCGCTTCGAGTGAGTCCTGCACCGGTCGCAGGATGAGCGAACGTCACACCGTCTACTTCGTCCCCGGCATGTTCGGGTTCGGAAACCTCGCCGGCTACGACTACTTTCATCACCTGCGCAAAGGCCTCGAGCGCCGCTACGCCGACGCAGGCATTCCAGTCAGCTTCGAGGACGTTCCAACGCCGCCGACCTCCTCCCTCCGCGAGCGAGCGCGCGTCTTGGCCACCACCGTCGGGCACACCACCACGGGCAGCGGCCCCATTCACCTCGTTGGCCATTCCACCGGCGGGCTCGACGGGCGGCTGGTGCTTTCACCGCTGATCAACCTGCGGCTCCCGACGGGCCTCATGGGCTGGACGCGCCGCGTGCGCTCGCACGTGTCCGTGAACACGCCGCACTACGGCACGCCCGTCGCCAGTTACTTCGCCACCGTCTCCGGTACGCGCGTTCTGTACGCGCTCAGCCTACTCACGGTGGTTTCCCTCAAGCTGGGAGAGCCCTCCCTCGCCATCTTCTCCCGAGTGCTCGCCGGTATCGGCGGCATCGACGCCTTGTTCGGCAACGATCTGAAGGTCTTCAGCGGCATCACCAGCGCGGTCTTGCGCTTCGTGGATCGCGACGGACGCGGGGAAATCACCGAATTTCTGAGCAAGGTGCAGGTGGATCAAGGGGCCATCATCCAGATCAGCCCCGAGGCGATGGACCTCTTCAACGCCGCCGTGGAAAACGCCGAGCACGTCCGCTACGCGTCTCTCGTATCCGCCGCGCCACGCCCAGCGACCATGCGCGCGGCGCGCCGCGTGCGCTCGCCCTATACGGCGTTCACCGCCGCGCTCTACACCACGCTCTACCAATTCGCCGCGCAGCGGCACGCGCAGTACGGCTACGCGAAGCTCGACCGCGCGGCCCTCCAGTTCGTGGAGCGAGGCATCGGCCGCATGCCGACGGACGGCGACAGCGACGGCATCGTGCCCACGCTGAGCATGCCCTGGGGAGACCTCCTGTGGGCCGGCGATGGAGATCACCTCGACGTCATCGGGCATTTTCAGGACGAGGTGCACCCGGTGCGCCACGTGGACTGGCTCACCAGCGGCTCCGCCTTTTCACGGCGTGAGTTTCAGCAAGTGGTCGACTCGATCGCGAGCTACCAAATCGCCTCCGCGACGTAGGCCGAGCTTGCGGGACACACCGCTCCCCGAGCGACGCTCTTGGGGGAAGGCACTTCACGACCGGGGGGCGGTGCTCCCGCACTACGCTCACACGAAGCTCCTGGCGCCCGCTCGAAAGCCGCATGACCCGAGCAGGCGCTCAGCGCGTCCTCAGTGCGTCTGCGAGGGGTTGTCCCCTTCGTGCGAATGCGCGTCCCCTTCGTGCGAGTGCGAGCGCGCCCACACGAGCGCTTCGTGTCCTTTTTCATGCGCGCGCCGACTCACGCTCTCATACCAATGCTGTGCGCCCTCGATGACTTTGCGGCGCATCACGGCTCCCTTGCGCGGCGCCGTGAACCACCCCACCGCGATGCCCGCGGCGAAGCACGAAACGAGCAGCCCCGGCGCGAACACGGGCGCGAAAAAGCCAGGCCGCATGTGTCGAAGCCCCCGCGAAACGACCGGCGTCAGCTCCTTGAAAATCTGCTGCGCGGCCGCGCCCACGGCTGGATTGGTCGCCAATGCGGCGATGATTGGATTCATACCCCACCTCCCGGTTGAATCGTTTTTTCTCTGGAGCGCCTGTCGCCGCACCCCAGCTCCACTGTCTGAACCGCTCGCGTGAACGGACGGCTCAGCGCGCGTCGCCGGCTGTCGACTCGGTCACGGACAAACACCCGGCTCATGTGCGACGAAGGGCCACCGTGTCGAGGCCATCCGCCCCAACGTTCAAGCATGAACCACGCAGACCACCGGCGCCCGTGAGACGGGCCGTGCTCGCGAGCTTCGTTGCAACCTTACGAGATTGATTCGAACGAGCGCGACAGGGTCGGGCCACCCGACTTGCACCAAGGCGCGGCCCGGGGCGCGGCTCATTGCCGAGCCGGGGCTTCTGGCAGCGAGCCCGGCACCGCGCCCGAGCGCGCAGGCACCTCGGCGGCGGCGGGCGGCGGGGCGCCGCCGCCCACAATCGGCAGGACGAGCTCGCGCGCGCTTCCGGCACGAAGATAAGAAACCACGAGCCGGTCCGCCTGCTTCAGACTGGTAAACACTTCGTACGCTTGTTCGGGGCGTTCAATCGGCTTGCCGTTGATGGCGGTCACCACGTCGCCCACCCTGAGATCCACGCCGCGCCACGCGTCGGCGGGACGCACCTCGACGATGCGGAATCCTCGAAAGCGTCCGTCGACCAGGCTGGCCTCGATCGACACGCTTTGGAGAAAACGCCCGAGCCCGGCGTCCACGGTTCGATTCACGTCCTCGCGCTCGAGAAATGTCGGCACCGCGTCGGGCGGCGGCTCGGCACTTCGCCGCTCCTCTTCGATCGAAATCAGGGGCGTCTCTGGCGGTGCCGCGTTCGTGCCGCCGCAAGCCGCCACGCCCGAGAGCAAAACCATCCCTACTCCGCCCAAGGAGAGCCGAATCCGCGCACGCATTCTGGGGCGACTATGGGCCTGGGGCCGCGACCCGGGCAAGTTCACCGGCCGCGCGTCGCGTGAAGAGGTCCCGAGCAAGGTCAGTCGTCGTGGGGCGTAGCCGCGCCCCGCACGGCGGGCGGCGGCAGAACCCCGAGCACGGCGCTCAAAATATCCCGCGCCACGGCGTCCACGCCATGCGAAGCGTCCACGTGCGTCACGTGGTCCCCTGGAACGAG
>JAEYVE010000010.1 GCA_023432025.1 Pseudomonadota bacterium | reverse complement strand
CGGGTTCACCATGCCGTCTTCGACGCGCTCGAGCTGCAAGCGCAACGCGTCCTTTTCGATGACCTCGCGACACGCTTGACACCGAGCTCTTCCGCTCGACGCTCGCTCGAGGCGAGCGAAGCGCGTCAAGCGAGGGTGAGCGATGCCGACGTCCGCGACGCGTTCGAGCTCGCCTCGCTCGGGAACGTCGGTGGTCGATTCCGAAAGCGCTTTCTTGAAGCTCTCCGGCCGCCGTTCAGCGCCGCATTGCAAATGAAACCAGTGAAGCGCCTCGCCTTCCCCGAACGCGTTCGGGACCGCTTCCCCGTAGCGAAGCGTGTCCTTGTCGATCTTGCCTTGGCAGCCGCGACACTTGGCGCGTCCACTGGTGGCGGTTTCGATGACGTCCGGCATGGCGTTGCCTTCAGGCGCCGGGCAGTGAGTTCTCCACGGCGCGGACCGCGTCCCCGTCGAGCTCCACGTCTCCGGCCGGAGCCGTATCTTCGACGCTTTCCGCGCGACGCGCCCCCGGCAGCACGAAGCTCACAGGGCTCTTGTTGATCATCCACGCCAGCACCAAGCGGTACGGCGACATGCGGCGACGGCGCGCCTGCTCCCCGAGCTTGCCCAGCGTGGTGAGCGTGGGGGCGCCCAGGGTGCCGCCGAACGGCGAGTAGGCCACGAACGCGAGCTCGTTCTTGCGGCAGTATTCGAGCACGCCGTTCTTTTCGACCTCGCGCGCTTGCGGGTGCCACCGGTTCTGGATGCACTGAATGGGCGTCACGGCGCGAGCTCGCTCGATGTGTTCCACCCCGACGTTACAGAGGCCCACGTACCGAATTTTTCCTTGCTCCTTGAGGCGGGCGAGGGCGCCGACACTTTCCTCGAAGGGCACGCGGAAGTCGGGGCCATGCAGCGCCACCACGTCGAGGCAGTCCTTTTCGAGCGCGCGCAAGCTGCGCTCGACCGCCTCCGTCAGGTACTCGGGATGCGCGTCCACGGTCCAAGCGCCGCCGGGTCGACGGCAGCCCACCTTGGTCATGACGGTGACTTGCTCGCTGCGGCCCAAGAGCGCGCGCGCGATGAGTCGCTCGTTGTGATTGAATTCCGTCTCGTCGAGACAATAAGCGTCAGCCGTGTCGATCAACGTTACGCCGTGATCGAGCGCCGTATGAATCACTCGAAACGCCTGGTCGGTGGGCGGGCGTCCAGAAATGGACAAAAGCATGCCACCAAGACCGACGACACTGACCGAGGGCCCGTCTGGCCCAAGCCGTCGCATTCGCATTGCGGGACACAGTCTAGCGCACCGCGTTGAGTCCTGCTCGCGAACGCGACGGAAAACTGAGTAAAGTTCGCGGCTTTGGGTCAATGCCTGCCAACGCCACACGGCGACGGCCCAGCAGGGGGCGTCGCCGTGAAGGGGGCGAGGGGTGCAGAGGCGGCCTCGCCCGGTGCGGGCGTTCGAGGGTCTACCTCCGCCGATTCGGACGTGCCCCCCTCGAGGGTGCGCGTCATCGGGCGCCTGGAAGAGCACCGCCGCCTGGCTCTAGCCAGGGCAGCGGGAAAATCAGGCCAACGCCGGCAGTGGCAGGCGAAGGCGTTCGAGCAGCTTACGAAGTTTCTTCATGGGTACGCCTTGGTGGGGCCCCTGAGTACACTACCCCCCTCCCGGTCGCAAGGATTTGGCGTCGGGAGCATTTTGGGGAAACCATGCGGCCCGTGCCAACGCAGAACACCTTCAGCCATCGTCCGCGGGTGCTCGTCGTGGGGTGTGGCGGTATTGGCGGGGTGCTGCTTTGCCGCCTGCTCGAGGCGGACATCGACGTGAGCGTGGTCACCACGAACGTTGCCGTCCGTAGCGCCCTGGTCTCTTCGGGGCCTTCTTTGGGTGGCGGAGCTCAGCTCCCCGCGTTGTCCGAGGAGCGTGCGCTTTCGAGCGCGCGCGAAGCCTCGACCGGGTTCGACTACGTCTTGCTCGCGGTTCCGCCCCCCGAGGTCGAACGCGCCGCGCAAGAGGTGCTCGGAGTGCTTCGCCCCGAGGGGCGCGTGGTGTGCTTTCAAAACGGGCTTTGTGAGGAACGCGTGGCCCGGTTCGTGGGCACGGAACGTGTCATCGGCGCTGTCGTGGCTTGGGGCGCCTCCATGCCCGCTCCAGGGCGCTACGAGCAAACCTCCGCCGGGGGCATCACGCTCGGCTACCTCGACGAACGTGACGACGCCGAGCTCGAAGGCCTAGCAGGGCTCTTGGCTCACGTTTGCCCCATCAGTCGCACGAAAAACCTCCTCGGAGCCCGCTTCAGCAAGTTGATCATCAACTGTGTGGTCTCGACTTTGGGAACGCTCGGTGGGGCCAAGCTCGGTGCGCTGCTCAAGCGATCTTTCGTGCGCCACTTGGCGCTGGAAATCGTTACCGAGGGTGTCGCCGTTGCGCGCGCCGAAGGCGTCGTCTTGGAGCCCATCGCGACGACGGTCGACTTGGACTGGCTGGTTCTTCCTCAGTCGGGTGGTTCTGCGTTGGGCCGGGGCGCGAGCTTGGCGGCGCGCCACGCGCTGCTCTTGGCGGTTGGTGCGCGTTATCGTCGCATGCGCTCTTCGATGCTGGCGGCCATCGAACGCGGTCGTACTCCCTCGGTGGACTTTTTGAACGGAGAAATCGTGGAGCGCGGGCGTCGCCATGGCGTCGCCGTGCCGGTGAATGGTTTGGCGCAACGCATGGTGTGGGAAATCGCGCAGGGGCGAAGGCTCGCGGGGCTCGAAACGTTGCGCGAGCTCTCGGTGATTACCCGCGATGGGGTGGCGTCGACGCCGAGCGCGGTTGCGTGACGTCGTTGCTCCGAGCCTTGAGGTGACGTTTCCTCGTGCTATGGCGGCGCTGTGATAGGGCGCCTCTCGCTGGTTTTGTTCCTCTCGTGTGCGGCCTTTTTGGGTTGCGATCGGGGTGAGGCGGGGCGCGTCGACGTCAAGGGGGCGGCGCGCGGCGGTGAGCTGCCGGAGCTCGGACGCATCACGGAGTTTTCCCTCGTCGATCAGAGCGGAAGGGCCGTCACGCAGGACACCTTTTCCGGCAAGGTGTGGGCGGCGGCGTTCATGTTCACGCGCTGTCCGACCGTTTGCCCCGAAATCACGCGTCGCATGAAGTCCGTGCAAGAGCGCGCGCAAGCTCGGAAGCTCCCGCTCTCTCTCGTCAGCTTCAGCGTCGACCCCGACAACGACACACCCGAAGTGCTTTCGAAGTACGCGCACGAATACGGCGCGTCGCTCGACTCGTGGAGCTTTCTGACGGGGCCGTTCGAGCTGGTCGCGGCGACCGCGGAAAAGGGATTCAAGATCGCCGTCGAACGCGGGCCTGGCGCAGAGGCGCATGGCGGCATCACGCACGGCTCACACCTCGTGCTCGTCGACCAGCGTGGCGCGATTCGCGGATATTACCGCACCACCGAGGACGAGGCGCTCGAGCGGCTTCTCCTCGACGCAGCGGCCTTGACGAAGCGTCCCTGAGCCCGGTGTGCGACTCACGCCTGGCCAAAGGCGGACTCGATGGAGCGCGAGATCATCGTCGAGCAGGCGGTCTTCATCGCGCCGATTCGAGCGTATGCCGCCGCGGAGTGAGAATCAGCTCGTGATGATGGCTTCGAGCGCGGCGATTCGCTCAGCGAGCTCCGCGTGTGTCCGGGCACGTACGGTAACGTGTCCCACCTTTCGTCCCGCGCGCGGCGTCTTTCCGTAGTCGTGGAGGTGCGCGTCCGGCACGGCCAGCAGCCGCGCGGGGTCGGGGACGTGGCCGAGGAGATTGAGCATGGCCGAGGGTTCGATGGCGTCGGCCGAGCCGAGCGGAAGGCCAGCCACGGCGCGCACGTGATTCTCGAACTGACTCGTGCGGGCGCCCTCGATCGTCCAGTGTCCGCTGTTGTGGACGCGCGGCGCAATTTCGTTGGCGAGGAGCCGACGGCCTACTTGAAACAGCTCGAGCGCAAGCACTCCCACGTAGTCGAAATGCGCGAGCAGTGCCTCCATGTAGCCGCGCGCCAAGGTGGAGAGCACTTCGTCCGTGTCCGGCGCAGGCGCGATGCTCGTACGCAATACGCCCGCCACGTGGTGATTCTGCGTGAGAGGGTAGAAAGCCGTGGTTCCGTCCAGGCCGCGGCACGCCACGACGCTGAGCTCGCGCTCGAAGGAAATCAGCTCCTCGGCGATCGCCGGAGCCCCTTTCATGCTCTCGAATGCGGCGCGCAAATCGGCCGAGTTGCGCACGATGCTTTGGCCCTTGCCGTCGTAGCCGAAGCGGCGCGTCTTGAGCACGAGCTTTCCGCCCAGCTCCCGCGCCGCCTCTTGCAAGTCCTCGAAGCCGTTCACCGCAAAAAAGCGCGGCGTGTCGATGCCGAGGTCACGAAAGCACGTTTTCTCGAGGAGTCGATCTTGAGCCACACGAAGCGCCTCGGGCGGTGGACACACGCGGCAGCGCGCAGCCAAGCTCCGCGCTGCGTCGTCCGGTACGTTCTCGAACTCGAACGTCACGGCGTCACACTGCGCTAGGGCGTCGAGCGCCCGCGGATCCGAATAGGGCGCCACCAGCTGCGCCGAGACCTGGCTGGCGGGCGCGCCCTCGTTCGGGTCCACGAGCAGGGTTTCGATGCCGAGTGGGTGGGCAGCCAGCGCGAGCATGCGCCCCAGCTGGCCTCCTCCCAAAATTCCGATTTTCATTTGTGCGTGGCGACGCGCGGATCGGGCTCGGCGAGCACGTTCGAGGTCTGGTGCTCGCGAAACGCGTCCAGCGACTGGCGAATGGCGGGGTACTTGTTGCCGAGCATGGCAGCGGCGAGGAGCGCAGCGTTGACGGCGCCAGCGCGGCCGATGGCCAGGGTCGCAACCGGAATGCCCGCTGGCATTTGGACGATACTGAGCAATGAATCGAGCCCGTTCAGAGCCTTGCTTTGCACGGGAACGCCCAGCACCGGCAACACCGTCTTGGCGGCGACCATGCCGGGGAGGTGAGCCGCACCACCGGCGCCGGCGATGATGGCTTCGAGTCCGCGCGCTGCCGCGCTCTCGGCGTACTCGAAGAGCAGATCGGGCGTGCGGTGCGCCGAAACCACGCGCACCTCGTAGGGCACGCCCAGGCGATCGAGCGCGTCGGTCGCGTGATGCATGGTTTCCCAATCGCTCTTCGAGCCCATGATCACGCCGACGAGGGGCGGTGTTCGGGTGTCCGTCAAAGGACGGCCAATCTACCGACGGGACCCCCGCTGCTCAAGCGCGAGACGCCCCCAGTGAGGCCGCTGGACGCCGAGGGGCGCCGCGCCCAGCTCTCGCCCAGCGCTTTTGGGGTCGCGTCCCCCGAAAGCTGGTTCGAACGGCTCGCGAGCAACGCTCGTCGGGGGGCGATGCCATCCGCGAGCAATCGGGGTATGCCCGAAAACGATGTCGCCACGCTGGTCGTTTGCTTGGGTGTTCGCTGTCGCTCTCGGCTGCTCACCCGCCGGGAGGACTCCTCCGAAGAGCGCGCCTCGCTCGTCCGTGTCGCCTCGCCCAGCGCCGCGCCCCGCGCTCACGGTGGACGAGGTGGCGCTGGAGACGCGCCTGCGCAGCCACGTGGACGAGCTGGCCACGAAGATTGGAGAGAGAAATCCCGAGCATCCGTGGGAGCTGGCCTCGGCCTCCGACTACGTCGCCGCGCAGTTCGAGTCGTTCGGGTTCCCCGTGGAACGCAATGGCTACGAGGTGGCCGGTGTGGCGGCGCAGAACCTCGCCGTGACTCTGCCGGGCGCCGAGCTCGGTGAGGAGGTCGTTCTCGTCGGCGCGCACTACGACAGCCGCCGCGGCGACCGCGGTGAAAACGACAACGCGACCGGAGTGGCCGCGCTGCTCGAGCTGTCACGGCTGTTTCGAGAAGCCAAGAGCTCGCGAACCCTCCGGCTCGTGGCATTCGCCGTGAGCTCGCCGCCGTTTGCTGGGGGCGACGACATGGGGAGCGCCCGTTACGCCAAGCACCTCGCCGAGGGCGCGGAGCGGGTGGTCGGCATGATCAATCTGGACCGCATCGGTTCCTTGGGAGCAGGTACTGGCCAGGGGGAGGCGCGGGTGCGGCTGGGCGCGGCGCCCGGCGCGGCAGACCTCTCCGGGCGCCTCGCGGGAGAGCTCGGAGGGGAGCCGTTGGTCATCGACTCGTTTTCGCTCGATGGGGCGCCCACGTCGGATCACTGGGCTTTTGCCAAGCAAGGCATCCCGGCGGTGTGGATTAGCGGGGGGGGAGCCTCCGAGCAGGTCGATTTCGACGCCATGACGCGTCTCGTCATGCGACTGCGCTTTGCTTTGGCGGAGGTCTTGGGGGAGCAACCCACAAATGACGGAATGCTGACGCCCGATATGGGGCTGGTCCGCTAAGCTCCCGACAGCCCAATGGTCGCAATTCTCGTATTTTTCGTCCTCCACTGGCAGCTGTCCGTCTTTTGCCAGACGTTTTTCCTGCATCGCTACGGCGCCCACCGCATGTTCACCATGTCCAAGGGGTGGGAGCGGTTTTTCCATTTCGCCACCTATTTGCTGCAGGGGCCGAGCTTTCTGAATCCGCGTGCGTACGCGATTTTGCACCGCATGCATCACGCCTTCAGCGACACGGAGAAGGACCCGCACTCGCCGCGGAACTTCGGCAACGTCATGACGATGATGCTGGAAACGAAGCACCGCTACGACGACTACGCCTACGACCGCGCGCAGCCAGAAGAGCGCTTCGATGGCGGTACGCCGAGTTGGCCGCTCTTGGACAAGATTGGCCAGAGCTGGATCATGCGCATCACCTGGTGTGCCTTGTACGTCGCGTTCTACGTCTACTTCGTGCCCGCGGGTTCCGAGTGGCTTTACGCGCTCTTGCCCTTTCACTTCGTGATGGGTCCCATTCATGGCGCCATCGTCAACTGGTGCGGCCACAAGTACGGCTACCAAAACTACGACAACGGGGACGACTCGAAGAACACGCTGGCGTTCGACTTCCTGACGATGGGCGAGCTCTTCCAGAACAACCATCACATGTTCGGAATGGCCCCGAACTTCGCGGCGCGGCGCTTCGAAGTCGACCCCGCGTACTTGGGGATTCGCTTGTTTGCGGCCTTGGGCATCATCAAGCTGAACACCACGCAGAGAATGCGTTACCCCGCGGTGGTGCACGCCGAGCGCGCGGCGGCCTGAGTCTTTGCGTGTCTCATTCTGCGAACGAGCAGAGCCTTCGGGCTCTGCTCGTTTTCGTTTTGGGGGAGACGTGAGTCGCCTGCGAGCTTTGTTTCCTGCCGGTGCCTGGGGTAAGCCGGGCCGCGCAGATCCGGCGCGGCGCCCACACGGGAGTGGCGCTCGCGTTCGGTGCTGACCGTGATGAAGGAGTCCGCTTGAAAGCTCTACGTTGGCTGTGTGCCGTGTCGCTGGTGGGGATGGCCTGCTCCGGAGTTGCGACCGCTCCTGCGGAGGAGCCGAAGCCGGCGCCCGCGGACGAACCCCGCGCCGATGCGCCTCCGGGCGACACCCCCCGAGCACCCGCTGCGCCCGAAGCCCCGACGGCGACCACCGGCGAAGCGCAGGCGGAGGAAGAAAAAGCATCGGACGAGCCCACCGCCTGTCCCGAGGACATGGTCTTGGTCGATGGCGAGTACTGTACGTTCGGTGACGGCCGCGCCGACGAAAAGGCGGTCCAGCACGGTCAGTGCTTGAAGGAGTGGTACGCGCCGCAGAACAAAAAGCGCGTCTGCGAAGAGTTTGCACCCGGCTCGAAGTGTCTCGGCAAAAAGGTGCACAAGCGCTACTGCATCGACCGCTACGAGTACGCCAACGTGAAGGGCGAGCGCGCCGAGGTGATGAACCGGTTTCACCAAGCCCAGGTGAAATGCGCGGCCGAAGGAAAGCGTCTCTGCACCGAGAGTGAGTGGACGCTCGCCTGCGAGGGGCCGGAAATGAAGCCGTTTCCTTACGGCTACAAGCGAGACGCGACCAAGTGCAACGGGGACGTGGAGTGGGACGCGCCCAACATGAAGAAGGTCGCCCAGAGGGACCCGACCGAGCTCGCGCGTCTTTGGCAAGGCGTCCCGAGCGGACAACCGGAGTGCGTGAGCGATTACGGAGTGTACGACTTGCCGGGCAACGCGGACGAGGTCGTCGCGAGCGAAACGTTCGAGAGCGGCTGGCGCAGCAAGTACGACAGCGTTCACACCGGCGGCCCCTGGTACAAAGGCGTGCGCAATCAGTGCCGCCCCAAGATCTACACGCACGACGAGGGCTTCTACTACTACTTCCTGAGCTTTCGTTGTTGCTCGGAGCCCGACGGTCAGCCGACGGATCCGCGCACGCCGCGCCAGAAAAAAGACGGCTGGAGCATGAAGCGCGTCGAAGGTTTGGCGGGCGTAAGCGTCGCGGAAATGCGTGTGGTTTCCGAGAAAAAAGCCAAAGATCCGACGTGCGGCTGCAAGTCCTCCGACGTTCGCTGCAAGACGCTGTGCGGCACGCTGCTCGGCCCCGAGGCGCGCGACCGAAAACACTGAGCGAAGTCGCAACGCCGGGGACCCGGCACCCGCATTCCGCGGGGAGAGAGGCGCGCGACCGAAAACACTGAGCGAAGTCGCAACTCCAGCGAAACTCGGCCGTATCGGTTCCAGGAGCCGAATCAGTTAGCCAAGAGTGGGGGCACACACGCGTCGCTTTGCCGTCAGCGTGGAAAGTCCTGCGCATTCTCGTTCGCACTTTCGACCTCGGTGTTTCGGACCGTTCGCCTGGGGAGGAAGTGCGAGGTAAGTTGAGAAAACACATGCTGAGCGCGGTTCGTTGGGAGCCTCGTCGCAGAGGGACGCCTCAGCTCGTTCAGGGGAAGCGCGGGAGGCAAGGTGCCCAGGACGGCCCCATGACGAGCGAGCAAGTGGCGGCCTATGTCACGTCGCGGCTCGAAGGCACGGTGTGGGAGTCGTCGACTCTCGCGCACGGCGCGTACGGAGCTTGTATGGGCTTGGGTCGTTGGCTGGGTTCCAGCGGCGTCAGCCCGGACGCGCTGACCTACGCCTCGTTGGCTTTGGCTGCGGCTGCGGGGGTTTCCGCTGCAGGTGGATGGCTCGTGCTGGCGGCGTGTGTGCTCCTGGTCAGCGGTCTGTGTGACGCTCTGGACGGAATGGTCGCGCGGGCGACCGGGCGGGCGACGCGCTTTGGCGCGCTCCTGGACTCGACGGTGGATCGTTTTTCGGACGCGCTGCCGTTGCTCGGTTTGGTGTGCCTCCTGTCGCCAGCGGGCGCGTGGGCCGTGTTGCCCGCCGCCGCGATGTTGGGGGCCATCAGCGTCAGCTACGTGCGAGCGCGCGCCGAGAGCTTGGGCGCAACGCTGCCGCCACTCTTCATGCGACGAGCAGAGCGCTTGCTTCTGCTCGTCTTGACCTTGATGGTGGGCGGCTTCGAAGTGGTTGGGGGACGGCCTAGCGTGCCGACCTTGCTGCTCTTCGGGGGGCTTGGCGTCATGACCGCGCTCTCTTGCGTAGGCACGGTCGCCGCCATGCGTGCCTCGAAGGTGCTGCTCGACGAACAGCAGCCCGGGGACGATTCCGACGCTCGCTACGGGCAAGACGTGCCTGCAACTCGGCGCGCCGTTCCGATTGCGCACTACCTCTCGCACCACTCATCGCGCGACCGGCACGAGCCCACGGCCTCCCGGTAAGGGGCGCTGCCTCGCGTCGCGCGGTGACGGTTCGAAGCGCGCGCTACCTTGCTCGTCAACGCGTGAGGAGCCGCGCGGCGACGCCAGCCAAGAGGCCCGCCAGCACGTCGTCGGCCATGATCCCCACGCCCTCGGGCTTCAGGTGCTGCAACCGATCCACCGGCCCTGGCTTTACGATGTCGAACGCTCGAAACAGGGCCCACGCCAGCGCCTCTGCCGTCAGGCCACGTCCGCGCACGAAGCCGAGCGCGATGAGCACCCCCGCAACTTCGTCGATGACGACGGACTGAGGATCTTCTTCTCCCAGGGCCTCGGCCGTTTTCTGAGCGGCCCACACACCGAGCGCGGTGACGGCAGCCGCGACGGCGAAATAGGCGAGCGGATTCGCTCGGCGGAGCACGAAGTGAAGAGGGAGCGCGCCCAGCGCTCCGAAGGTGCCCGGAGCGATCGGCGCGCGGCCACACCCGAACCACGTGGCCAGGGCTTGCGCGACCTTCACTTCTGTCGACGAGGCCTTGGAGCGTGCCGTCGCATCCATGGGCCCACGATACCAAAAGACCCTCTTCATCCAAGGCGCCGGTCTCGGCGGCCGACCGGCGAGGGAAGACGCGACCGAAAGTGCGCTCGGACGCGGCGTAGACGGGGTACCCTGGGAGATCATGCCGCTGGTCGCTTCGTTCGTCGCCCACGTCGGACGCCTTTGGGGACGCCGCTTCTGGTTGCCGCTCCTGCCTCTCGGTTACGTGATCGTCATGAGTCTCCTGGGGCACTTCCGCTGGGAGTACGTGCTCGTTGCAGGCGGCACCTTGGTGGCGGCGTACGCGACGACGCGATCGCGCGACTTCATCAGCGACGTTGCGCCCTACGTCTTGTTCACCATCCTCTACGATCTGGTGAAGTACGTGATCGACGCCACGATCACATCACAGCGGGTCGTCACGTGCGGCCTGCGCGACCTCGAGCTTGCGCTATTCTCCGTGGCGCCGGGTGTGACGCCGCAGGACTACTTCATGCGGTACCCGACGCCCGCACTCGATCTCGTGTTCGCGGTGCCGTACGGTGTCTTCTTCGCGGTAGTTTTTCTCTACGGAGGATATCTCTTTCGCGTCGATCGCCCGCGCATGCGCTACTTCTTGTGGTCGTTCGCCATCGCCAACATCCTGGCGTTCGTCTTTTGGGTCGCGCTTCCGGCGGCCGCGCCCTGGTACGTGAGAAACCACGGCTGCGTGGCGGACCTCACCACGGCTCCGTACGCGGCGGGGCTCTTGCGCGTCGATCGAATGATCGGGTTTCCGTACTTCGAGTCGTTTTACGCGCGCGCCTCGCAGGTGTTCGGCGCCGTTCCGTCCATGCACTGCGCGTACCCGACGCTCGGTCTTCTCACGGCGTGGCGCTTTGCAGGCCCCGTGGCTCGCTCGGCTCATGTTCTCTACGTGCTCACCATGTTTTCGGCCTCCGTGTACTTGGACCACCACTGGATCGTGGACGGCATCTTGGGGTGGCTCCTGGCCGTCGTGGCGGTGCTCGTGACGCGCCGCATGTTCGCGCGGCTCTCGTGGCCCGTTTCGGCTCAGCTCGTAGGGAAGACGGAGGCAGGCAAAGCGCTCTTGACCGCCTAGCCAGGGTCCAAAGGTCTTACGCAAGGTTTGCGTGGCGCGGTCTGGCCCAACTCGGCTCAAGATGGCCCCACTCCAGCGGCGCAATTCGACACAGAACCCAATGCATGCGAGGCGCTCGCGCGTTCTTCGCAACTGAATACTGCGCGCCGCAGCAGATCCGCGCGGCCGAGAGCGCTCCTTTCGACGGTTGTAGGTTGTACATCGCAGCTGAAATAGCTCGCGCCGAGCGTGGTCCTTTACGCAGCCGCTTGGCAGTGCCAAGCGAATCTCCTAACTTTTTTGCCTAGTTTGGAGATGCCGATGGGTGTGCCGGAAAGGCGACAGCGCGAGAAAAGCGAGCGCCGAGAAAGTATTTTAGTAGGGGCGGAGCGTGTCTTCGTCCGCAAGGGGATCTTGTCCGCGACGATGGAGGACATCGCGCGCGAAGCGGAGCTCAGCAAGGGAGCTCTCTATCTGTATTTTCAGAGCAAGGACGAGCTGTTCCTCACGATTGCGCTGCGTGCCCTCGAGGAGTTCGGTGAGCGTTTCGCTGCGGCTCATGCGTCGGCCAGCTCTCGTTCCGGTTTCGATGCGCTGGCGGCGGGGCTGCACGAGTACGTTCGGTACGCCATCGAGCAACACGATCGCTTTCGAGCAGCCATGAGCTGGGCCAGCGTCGAGTACCCCGTTTCGCCCGACACACCTCTGTTCGAAGAGTACCGGCAGGCGATTGGGCGGCTCCACCAGATCAGCATCGACACCATCGAGCGCGGCCAGGCCGACGGGTCCATTCGCAAGGACGTTGTGGCGTCGCGTCTTGGTATTCAATTGTGGGGGGCTTCGCTGGGCGTCATCTTGCTCGACGCGAATCGCGTCGAGGTCGAGCGTCGCTTCGCGGGAGCGGGCGACCTGAGCGCGCTTTCGGTGGAGTTCGTGGACTTGGTGCTCGCCGGCGTGCGAGCCAGCGCCGTCACGCCATGAGCCCAAAAAGTAACCCCCGCTTCGCCGAGGTGCGTTGCCTCGCGTTGCGGGGGGTTCCGAGCGCCAGAAACGACGCCTGACGTCAGCTGTCCTTCGGGCGCTCCGTGGTCAAGATCTCACACGAGACGGGCTCGGCGACCATGGCGTCTCCCTGCCTGGACCACGGTTGGCTGGGGCCCCAACGCAGGGACGGCTGCTTCCACTCCGCCAAGAAGCGCACGCGGCACTGAGCGGTGAAGCGGGCGAGCTTGTTCTCGGGCGTACCGTAGGGTGGCTCGTTGTGGAGGCGCATGGCCACCGCGGGCTGCGCCCAGAGGCCAGCTATGAAGACCAATTGACCGTCGACCGTGCGGTAGGGTTGAACGATGTTGCGCTTGTTGTCGTCGAGCGACGCCGTCGGATCACGCGGCCAAGCCTGCTTTTCGCTTTCGAACGCGCAGTGATTCGGTCCCGCCGTTTCCGGGTGAGCGCAGGCGAGCTTGTTGTAGTCGGCGGTGATCACGGTGATGTGCAGCGTGCCCTCGCTTCCGACCTTCCAGTGCTCGTGCTTCGTGGCGGTCGGGCCCTTCTTTTCGATCAGGCTACTGAGCGGCGAGAGCGGGATGAACACCATGGCCGCGAAGAGCGCGACCACCCACACCAAGCGCCCACTGAGGACGGGCTCCTCGGTTTCGCGCGTAGCTCGCGCGGGCGCGCGGGAGGCGCTGCCCTTCGCTTTCGAGCTCGCCGTGGACTTTTTGGCCTTCGCAGGGCCGCGCTCCGTTCGTTCCGACGCCATCAGCGCCGTCCTTTAGCGCAAACTCCGTGCGGCCCCAACGGGGCGGATGGACCCATCGCTGACCGCCCCGTCGGCTCGAAGGCTCAGTCGGTCGACGTGGCCTATTTTCAGCGGCAGTCGGCGAAAGCAGTCCTTAGCGGCAGTCGGCGAAGGCAGTCTGGGCGAGGGCGCGACCGAGTGCTTCGTGCCCGCGAGTGCCCGGGTGAAGGCCGTCTCGGAAGGGTGGTTCGTACTCCGGGCAGAGGAGCTCGGGATCCCCGCAGGACAAGAGCGCGTAGGCGTCCACGACCTTTTCGACGACGCCCTCCGCGGCTCGAGCCGCGATCCAGTCGTTCAGGAGACGAGTATTTTCGCCGCGCCGCGCGTCGAAGTAGCGGGTAAAGCCGCCCCAGGGCGCCACCGTGATGGCAATGACGCTCATCCCGTGCGCGGCAGCTCTGGCATAGATGGCCGAGAGGTCACGCTCGATGCGATCGTTGGTCCGCCCCGCGGTCAAGTCACTGTAGAGGTCGTTGACGCCTCCGAACACGAGCAGGTGCGTGTAGCCGCGCGCGCGCGCGCGCGGCAAAATGTCGCGTTCGAGGCGGGCGCGCATTTGGTTCACCATGTCGCCGCCCTTGCCGTAGTTGTCGAAGACGCTTTCGGGGCATTGGGCGGCGACGACGTCGAGGTAGCCGCCGCCGCGAGAGCGGCGGTCCGTGATGGAGTCTCCCAGAGCTGCGACGACGTAGCGCTTCGAGCGCGGGGGAGCTGCGGTTGTCTTGGCGGCGGCTTCGTCCAGTGGCGCGGAAGCCGAGGGTACGGTGAGCTTCTCGGGAGGCGCCGCGCTAGCTGTGGACGCGGACTCTGCCGCGGACGGAGAGCCCGACGACGCCTCTTGGACCTCGCGCGAGGTTTCCGGTGGCGGCTTGGGAACGTTCGTTTGCTCGGGCTCCGTTTTTCTCGCGCACGAGGAGCCGAGGCTGGTCAGCGCGAGAGAAGCGACCGTGAGCGCGCACCCCAGGTGGGCAGGAATACGCTCGAAAAAGGGGCGCGCCTTCACGATCACATGCGCTCCACGACCTCGATGCCGAGCAGCTCGAGGCCGCGCTTCATTTGGCGCGCCGTGAGCGCGGCGAGCGCGAGACGGCTCGTGCGCGTCGAGCCCTCGGCCTTCAGCACCGGGAGCGCCTCGTAGAAGCTCATGAACGACTTGGCGAGCTCGTACAGATGGTCCGTCAGGAGATGCGGGAGAGAGCTCTCGGCCGCTTGGTGAACGACCTCGCTGAAGCGCACGAGCACACGTCCCAGCTGCGCCTCCTCGGGCGCGCCGAGAACGATGGGCCCTTCCGCCTGCGCCAGGGTTTCGCCGCCCTTGGCGAAGATGCTGGCGACACGCGCGTAGGCGTACTGCAGGTAGGGGCCCGCGTTGCCGCTGAAGCTCACGAGCTTGTCCCAGTCGAACTGGTAATCGCTGGTGCGGTTTTGGCGCAAATCCGCGTATTTTACCGCGCCAATGCCGACCGCACGTGCCACCGTGGGCACGTCCGCTTCCGTGAGCTGCAGCTTCTTTTCGGCGATGCCTTCCCGAATGCGCTCCTCGGCGCGTCGCTCGGCTTCGTCGAGCAGAGACGCGAGCGTCACGGCTTTTCCGTCGCGCGTTTTCAGGGGCTTGCCCGTCTCGTCGAGCACGGTGCCGAACGACACGTGCTCGAGCTGCATGTCGATCCCGAGCAGCTCCGCGACGGCGAAAAGTTGGCTGAAGTGAAGCGCCTGGCGCGCGTCGACCACGTACAAGACGCGGTTGGCCTTCCACTCGTCCTTACGAAAGAGAACGGCCGCGATGTCCGTGGTGGAATAGAGAAAAGCGCCGTCGCGCTTCTGCACCAAGAACGGCTCTTGCTGCTTTTTCAGTTTGTCCGGGGCCGCGGCGATCTCCGGCCAGAAAACGCCGACGGCGCCCTGGTCCTCTCGCGCGAGCCCTGCGTTCCGAAGGCGCGCCACCACGCCGGGCAGCATGTCGTTGAAGGCGCTTTCTCCGAGCCACTCGTCGAAGCGGATGCCCATGCGGTCGTAGGATTTGTCCAGCTCCTTTCGCGTCGTGTCGACGAACTTCTGCCAAAGGGCCCTGTTTTCTGCGTCGCCGCTCTGCAGCTTCGCCAGCTCCAGACGCGCTCGCTCGGCGAACGATTCGTCTTGCTTGGCGCGCGCGGAAGCTTCTTTGTAGATGCGCTCGAGCTCCTCGATGGGCTGCTCTCTGAGCGCGTCCAAGGAGCCGAGCTCGCGCATGCCGACCAGGAGCAGGCCATACTGAGTCCCCCAGTCTCCGAGGTGGTTGTCGCCGATGACGTCGTGGCCGACGACACGCAAGAGGCGACACAACGAGTCGCCGATGATGGTCGAGCGGAGGTGCCCGACGTGCATCTGCTTGGCGATGTTGGGGCTCGAAAAGTCCACGACGACGCGCTGTGGGGCCTCTGCGCGGTCGATACCGTCTCGCTCGTGGTCACGCGCCGCTTCGGTGAGGACGTCCCCCAGCCATTCAGTGGAGAGCGTGAGGTTGACGAAACCGGGACCGGCGACCTCGGCCTTTTCTACGGCGGGGTGAGCGGCGACGCGTGCGGCCAAGGGCTCGGCGACCTCACGCGGTTTTTTTCCGAGCTTCTTGGCCAGCGCCATGGCGGCGTTGATTTGGTAGTCGCCGTGCCGGGCATCCGCGGTGGGGCGGAGCAAGGCCGGAGACTCTTCTCCCGTGACTTCGCGGATGGCTGCGCCGGCGACCTGATCCAAGAGCCGTTCGATTCGCATGGCGCGAACCTCTATGGCGTTTGTCGGCGGAGGTCCAGGCGCGTACACGACTTTCCTGGCTCACCTGGACTAGTCTGGCGCCGTGGGAGCCAGGGAAGTCTACCGAGCCACGAGAAAGGTCCCGGACCTGATTTGGAACACCTACGTGTGCCGCCCGCCCGCCGCGGCGCTCGTGAGTTGGCTCGAGGGCAGCAGGGTGACCCCCAATCAAATCACGCTGGCGAGCTTCGTCGTCGCAGCTTGCGCGGCGGCGCTTCTCGTTTTTCTGCCGGGGCACCCGGGTCTCGTCGTCGCCATCGTCGTTTTCGAGCTCTCCTACGTGCTCGACTGCGCGGACGGCATGCTGGCGCGCCTGCGGGGCATCGCCTCGCCCGCCGGACACCTGCTCGACTTTCTCATGGACGAGCTGAAGGCGTTTTTGATTCTGGGGGCGAGCGCCGTGCGCTTGTATTTCGAGCACCAGGACGTGCGATTTCTGTTCGCGGGCGTCGGGGGGCTGGTGGTGCTGGCGTCGGGCATTGCCATGACCACGTTCGAGAGACGCCCGGAAATCGTCGCCGTGCTCGAGGCACGTAGCGCGTCCCTGGAACCTCGCCCCACCACGCCGCTCGAGGCGGCGGATGCTGCCCGCCGCTCTCCGCTCCGGCTTCCGCTGGCGTTGGCCAAGCTCTTGGTGCACTACCCGTCGTACATTTGGCTTTCTGCGGTCGTGGGGCGGCTCGAGCTGTATTTTTGGCCGTACGTCGCGGTTCACGCGTTGTACTCGCTTCGTTCGCTCGCGCTGGTCGCGCTCCGTTTCGGCCGCTGACGCCCCCACCGGGGCCATTTTGGGGGGAGGCCGGGTCGCCCTTGCGCGCACCCTCTCCCTCTGGAAGAACCGCGCGCGGTCATGCAGGTTTTTCGCGGTTCGCCGGCCCTCTCGCCCTTTCGCCAGCAGAAGCTCCTTCGCACGGTTCGGGAGGTCGCGCCCGAGGTGACCGAGCTCCGTGCGGAGCTGGTTCACCTCGTGGACGCTCCTCGCGCGCTTTCGCCCAGCGAGGAGCAGGTGCTCGGCGCGCTGCTTCGCTACGGCCCCCCGGTGTCACCCGAAGCTCCCAGCGGCGGGCTTCTGTTCGTCACGCCGCGTTTCGGCACCATTTCCCCCTGGAGCTCCAAGGCCACGGACATCGCGCGGGGGTGCGGCCTCTCCGTCGTTTCCCGCATCGAGCGCGGTACGGCGTACTACCTCAGCGGAGAGGCAGAGCTGTCCTCCGAGGTGCTCGACCGCGCGGCGAAGGCCCTCCACGATCGAATGACCGAGGCGGTGAGTCGGCGCATCGAGGACGCGGCGGCGCTGTTCCGTTCGGAGTCGCCGCGCGCGTTCACCAGGGTGGACGTTCTCTCGCGCGGTCGTGAGGCGTTGGTCCTAGCCAACTCGGAGTTGGGGCTGGCCCTCGCGGAGGACGAAATCGACTACCTGGTGTCGGCGTTCGGCGAGCTCGGGCGCAACCCGAGTGACGTGGAGCTCATGATGTTCGCACAGGCGAACTCGGAGCACTGCAGACACAAAATTTTCCGCGCGGACTTCGTCATCGATGGCGAGCCGCAGCCGCACTCGCTGTTCGGCATGGTCAAGAACACGTACGAAAAGTGCGCAGAAGGCGTGCTCTCGGCGTACAGCGACAACGCCGCGGTGATGGAGGGCTTCGAGGCGGAGCGCTTCTTTCCGACTCCCTCGGCGGACGGCGTGGCGAGCTACGGCGTGCGCCGCGAAGCGGCCCACATCCTGATGAAGGTCGAAACGCACAACCACCCGACCGCCATTTCTCCCTACCCGGGTGCGTCGACGGGCTCGGGCGGAGAAATCCGCGACGAAGGCGCGACGGGTCGCGGCTCCAAGCCCAAGGCGGGTCTCACCGGCTTTTCGGTGTCCAACCTGCGGATCCCCGGCTTCGTGCAGCCATGGGAGCAAGATCACGGCAAGCCCGAACGCATCGTGTCCGCGCTGGACATCATGCTCGAGGGGCCGCTCGGCGGCGCCGGCTTCAACAACGAGTTCGGGCGCCCCAACATTTGCGGCTATTTCCGCACCTACGAGCAGTCCGTGCCCACCGAGAGCGGTCACGTGGTGCGTGGGTATCACAAACCCATCATGCTTGCGGGTGGCCTCGGCAACGTCCGCCCGGAGCTCGTGCTGAAGGGCGAAATCCCCGCTGGCGCAAAGCTGGTGGTGCTCGGCGGTCCGGCGCTCCTCATCGGTCTCGGCGGCGGGGCGGCCTCGTCCATGGCGTCTGGTGCCAGCGCCGCAGACCTCGATTTCGCGTCCGTGCAGCGGGACAACCCCGAGATGCAGCGGCGTTGCCAAGAGGTCATCGACCGCTGCAACGCGCTCGGCGCGGAGTCGCCCATCGTGAGCGTCCACGACGTGGGCGCGGGCGGGCTCTCGAACGCTTTGCCGGAGCTGGTTCATGACTCGGGCCGTGGGGCGCACCTGGATTTGCGTCGGGTGCCGAACGCGGAGCCCGGCATGTCTCCGATGGAAATCTGGTGCAACGAAGCCCAGGAGCGCTACGTGCTCGCCATCGACGAGCAGCGCTTCGGCGCGTTCGAAGCGGTGTGCGTCCGTGAGCGGTGTCCCTTTGCGGTGGTGGGCACGGCGACGAGCGAGGAGCGCATCCTGGTCGAGGATCCGCACTTCGAGAACCGTCCCATCGATCTTCCGTCGAGCGTGCTCTTCGGCAAAGCGCCGAAGATGACGCGAGACGTGACGCGCGAGACGAGTCCGGAGCTTCCGCTCGCCTTGGACATCGACGTGCGCGAAGCGGCCTACCGCGTGCTTCGCCTCCCGGCCGTGGCCGACAAAACGTTCCTCGTCACCATCGGCGATCGCACGGTGACGGGGCTCATCGCCCGCGACCAAATGGTGGGTCCTTGGCAGGTCCCGGTCGCCGACGCGGGCGTCACCTTGGCCGACTACACGGGCTTTACTGGCGAGGCCATGGCGCTCGGCGAGCGTACGCCCATCGCCGCCGTAGACTCCCCGGCGGCGGCGCGCATGGCCGTCGGAGAAGCGCTCACCAACCTCGCCTCCGCGCCCGTCGAGAGCCTGCGCCGCGTGAAGCTCTCTGCCAACTGGATGGCCGCTGCGGGCGCGCCAGGGGAAGACGCGCGGCTCTACGACGCCGTGAAGGCAGTGGGGCTCGAGCTGTGTCCTGCGCTGGGGCTGACCATCCCGGTCGGCAAGGACTCCATGTCCATGCGGACGGTTTGGGACAGCGGAAAAAAGAGCGTCGTCGCTCCCGTATCGCTGATCGTCTCTGCCTTCGCGCGGGTCCGGGACGTGCGCCTTGCGCTCACGCCCGAGCTCCGATCGGACGCAGGCGACACGTCGCTGGTGCTCGTCGATCTGGGTCGCAAAAAGAACCGGTTGGGCGCCTCCGCGCTGTCACAAGTCATGGGTCAAGTGGGCTCGGTTCCACCGGACGTCGACAGCGCGGAGGATCTCGCCGCGTTCTTCGACGTGGTGCAGGCGCTGAACGCCTCGCGGCGGCTGCTCGCGTATCACGATCGCTCGGACGGCGGCCTCTTCGTCACCGTGACGGAAATGGCGTTCGCCGGCCGCGCGGGTGTGCACGTTTCGCTCGACGGTGTCGCTCGGGACGAAAGCCACGAAGCGCGGCTCGCGGCGCTCTTCAGCGAGGAGCTGGGCGCCGTGCTCCAAGTGCGCTCGGGCGACGTCGACGCCGTCGTGGAGGCGTTTTCGGCGCGCGGGCTCGCCCGAGGTGAGGCCGTGCACGTCGTTGGAAAGGTGACGACGGGCGAGCGCGTGGTGTTCGAGCACGCGGGGACGCTGGTGCTCGACGAGCGCCGCTCGGAGCTGCGCAAGGCGTGGTCGGAGACGACGTATCGCATGCAGGCCCTGCGCGACAACCCGAAGTGCGCCAGCGAAGAGTACGCGCGCGCGACCGACGACGCCGAGCCGGGGCTCGTACCGCTGGTCACCTTCGATCCGAGCGAGAACGTGGCGCGCGCGCTGGTGAGCTCGGCGAGCGAACGTCCGAAGGTGGCCATCTTGCGGGAGCAAGGGGTGAACGGTCAGGTCGAAATGGCAGCCGCGTTCCACCAGGCGGGCTTCGAGTCCGTCGACGTTCACATGAGCGACGTGTTGTCGGGCCGTGCTCGCCTCGAGCAGTTCCGTGGCCTCGTGGCGTGTGGCGGCTTCTCCTACGGCGACGTGCTCGGTGCCGGTCTCGGTTGGGCGAAGTCCGTGCTCTTCAACCAGGCCGCGCGCGAAGCGCTCTCGACGTTCTTTCGCCGGGAAAATACGTTCACGCTCGGCGTGTGCAACGGCTGCCAGGCGCTGGCCGGGCTCAAGGAGCTCATTCCCGGAGCGGAGGCCTGGCCACGCTTCGTGCGCAACGAGTCGGAGCAGTTCGAGGCGCGGCTCTCGCTCGTGGAAGTGCAGGAGTCGCGCTCGTTGTTCATGGCGGGCATGGCGGGGGCGCGCATTCCGGTGGCCGTCGCTCACGGCGAAGGGCGCGCCGAGTTCTCCGACGCATTCGGCGCCGCGCTCTCCGTGGACGCCGCGGAGCCGCTCGTCGCGCTACGCTTCGTGGACGGGCGCGGCCAGCGCGCCACGACGTACCCCACGAATCCCAACGGCTCACCCGGCGGCATCACCGGACTGACCAGCGCGGATGGTCGCGCCACCATTCTCATGCCGCACCCCGAGCGGGTGTTCCGCAGCGTGCAGCTGTCTTGGCGCCCGCACGACTGGGAGGGCGCGTCGCCTTGGATGCGCCTCTTCCAGAACGCACGTCGCTGGGTGGGCTAACGGGGCGGCGTAGTGCGGGAGCACCGTCCAAGGTGCTCCCGCGCCGCCCCGAAAAAGCTGCTCGAACAAGCCCGCGAGGTGCGGTGTTGGCGTCCCCGAAAAGACGGCGCTTCGTCAGCTGCTCTGCAGCGCTTCGGTGACGAGGGCTTTCAGCTCGTCACGCGACGGGTCACTCACGGGTGTGCGCGTCCGCCCCGCGCGAGAGGCCGGCGGCATGTCGATCAGAATGGCCTCGAGATCCTCGAGAGACATGTGGGCATCGACCTCGTGCAAGCCTGCTTGGGCGGGCGCCGGACGCCTGGTGAAGAGGCGCGAGAGCCAACCGCGCGACTCGCCGAGCTCGAACTTGCCGTGCGCTATGCTGCCCGGATCTTTGTCGAGGCGCGCGAGCAGCTGACGGTTCGACTGCACCAGAGCGTGAGCCTCGTTCAGAAGCGCGCGCTGCGTGGCCTCGAGGGGGCGCATGGCGGCGCGCATCGAGTGATTGCCGCGGCTGGTGAAGAGCGCGAAAGCGATCGCCAGCTCGCCCACGCTGACCTTGGTCACGCTGGCGATGGACGGGCCCGAACAGCTCTTGGCGTAAATGTGCGAGCCCTGCAGCATGAGCGCGCCGAAGCCGAGCGCGACGGCCACGAGATCCGCCGTAACGTCGACGGGCGGCTCGAGGATTTCCCCGTCCTCTTGAGTTTCTACGAGAAAGACGAACGCCAGGGAGCGCGCGAGGTTCGTCGTGAGTGCCACCGAGTGCCCGAGCTCGGCCTCCGGGATCTGCAAACGCCAGTGCCCGTCCTCGTCCACGAGACGGGGCACGCCGCTTCCGGCCGTCGACGGCACGGAGCAGGCGCCGGAGCTACAGCTGGACGCGGCGGCGCGCTCTGCGCCGCGCGGGACGAGCGTGATGCTCATCGGGATGTCGCTCATGCCGGCGTGCTCTTGCATGCGTCGCAAGAGACGGTCGACCGAGGCTTGGTCCTGCTCGAACCGGTCGGGAAAGAACGCCGCAGTCGGCAAGACCACGGGTCTGACTCCGAGCTCCGCGTCGTAGCGTTCGACGATGCGGGCGTAACGTTGAATGACAGCGCGCGTGACCTGCAGAGGAGGGAGCTGCATACGGCTCCCTCATGATGCCAGAGCCCGGGGAGACGAGCCAGCCGAGGACCCACGGAGCGTCTGTTCAGGTGACGCGTTCTCCGGGAAGATTCAGCGCAGACCGCGGCGTTGCCGCTCGAGCTGGGCGAGCCGTGTCACCACACCACGCGCTACGATGCGAAGCACTTCGTCGACGAGCTCGGTGGGGCGTTTGGGGTCGCCGCCGAATTCCAGGCGCGCCTTGGCCGTGCGGTTTCCGGGCAGGCTGCCGAGCGCTGCGCAGCGTACACGCAGCACACCCTCGTCGCGCGTCAGGGTGAGCTCGGTGACGGCAAAGCGAAACTCGATGCGGTTTTTCTCGCCTGCGCCCCAGTCCGCCCGGCGTGCTTCGCGGCGCAGAAAACTCTCGAGCCGGCGCTTGTGGCCCGCCGCTCCAGGTACGTCGTCCGGAAACGTGAGTCGGTCGAGCACGACGCTCGGCTTGCCGCTTCCGCTTTTCGGGGCGGGCTCTCCGGCCGAGGTCGACGGGGCGGCCCAGGCGTGGCGCGGCCAGGCCAAAGGCAGGGACGCGGACAGCAGGGAAGCAGCAAGCCACAGGGACATCCACTTCCGTCGCGGCGCACGGCGCGCGCGCGGGCCGCGCTCGGTGCTCGTCGACGTGCGGGGGACCATGCGCGGACCCTAGGAAAACGAAGGGCATTGGCCAAAGAAAAGGCGCCCTCGCGAAGCGTCGACGGAAAGTCCGTGGCGCGGCCGCGCCGGGTGATAGCGTGAAGGGAGTGTCGGAAGACGTCGACGTCATCGTGATTGGCGGGGGGGTGAACGGGACCGGCGTGGCTCGTGACGCCGCGATTCGTGGGCTGCGCGTCGCGCTGTTCGAGAGAAACGACATCGGGTTCGGCGCCAGCGGGAACTCGAGCGGCATGATTCATGGCGGGCCGCGCTACCTCACGCACAACCCGGACGTTACGTACACGTCGTGCCTCGACTCCGGGCACATCCAGCGAATCGCGCCGCACCTCCTCTTTCGAATTCCGTTCCTCGTGCCGGTCTACGAGCGGCGCGGTTTGTCCACGGTGTTGCAGCTCGCCGCGTACGACGCGTTCTTCGATTTGTACGACCGCTACCAGGCGCTCAAGCGGGGCAAGCGGCACGTTCGTTTCGACGCCGACGAGCTGCGTCGACTCGAGCCGGGCCTGGTCGACACTGCTGGCGGAGTGAGCTTCGACGAGTGGGGTATCGACGGCGTGCGTCTGTGCGTGTCCAACGTGGTCGATGCGGTCGAGCGCGGCGCCGAGGCGCACGTTCACGCCACCGTGACGGGGCTCCTCCGTCGCGAGGACGGCAGCGTGCGCGGCGTGCGCTTTCGGGACCGCACCACGGGCAGCGTCGGCGAGCGCACGGCCCGCGCCGTGGTCAACGCAACGGGTGCGTGGGCGCCGCTCACCGCCGCGCTCGGGGGACTGGAGAGCAACGCGGCGCGCGTCCGACCCGGCAAGGGGATTCACGTTTTTCTGGATCGGCGCCTTACGAATTACGCCATCGTGGCTCGCGCCATCGACGACCGTCAGGTCTTTCTGATGCCGTGGCAAAACATGACGGTCCTCGGCACCACCGACGACGACTTCTACGGAGATCTCGACGACGTCGTCGCGACGACGGACGAGGTGCGGTACCTGGTGCAGGCGGTCGAGCGTGTGTTTCCGACGATTCGTTCGGCGCGTGCCATCGGGACGTGGGGTGGCGTGCGGCCCACGTTGTACGAGTGGGGGCCCAGCGAGGACGCGCTGTCGCGCGAGCACCGCATCGTGGACCACGCGGCGCACGGCGCCTCGGGGCTTTACTCGATGATCGGCGGCAAGCTCGCGAGCTACCGCATTTTCGCGGAGGAAATGACGGACGTCTTGATGCGCCGCTTCGGGAAAGAAGCCCCCTGTCGCACCCACTTGTTGTTCTTGCCGGGAGGAGACGAGGCGGTGGACCCGATGCGACTCGTCACCGAGGGCGGCATGGAGGCCGTGGCGGCCAAGCGCCTCGAATATCGGCACGGGAGCCGCAGCTTGCGCGTGCTCGAGCGGATGAAGAGAAATCCGCGTGAGGGCGCCGTAGTGTGCCCGTGCGAGCCCGTCACGGAGGCCGAGGTGCGTTACGTGGTGGAGCACGAGTGGGCGCGCAGCGTCGAGGACGTGGCGCGCCGCACGCGGCTGGGCATGGGAGCGTGCGGCGGGATGCGCTGCGCCGCGCGCTGCGGGCAGATCGTCGCCGAAATGACGGAGCAAAGCCCCGAAGCGGGGCTGCGCATGGCCTTCCAGTTTTCGGACGGCGCGCTTCGTCGCAGGCTGCCGGCGCTCGGTCCCTCGCAGGCGAGACAGGAGGCGCTGGCGCTTGCGTCGCTACGCGCAGAGCTCGGCTTCGAGATTGGCGCGGGCGGGCGTCCTCCGGGGGATCCGTCGTCGTGATGCGCGCCGTCGTGATTGGCGGTGGAGTCGCGGGTCTCGCGGCGACGTGGGTGCTTCGCCGAGACGGAGCCCACGTGACGCTCTTTCATGCTCAGGCGGGCGCCAGTGAGCTCGGCTCGGGCGCGGCGGACTTCGAGCCTTGGACCCTTCGGCGGGACGTAAAAGGTTTCGGTTCCTCGTCTTCGGGCGCGAGCTCACGCGCGGACGATGGCGAGCTTCCGTCGTTTCTGAGGGCGCTCGGGTGCTTTCGCGCGGGGCCGGCCCTGGTGGCGACGGGCTCGGGCGTCGTGCGCAGTGCCGACTGGCTGGATCCTGCGTTGCTCGATCTCTCCGCTCACGCAGGCGCACGCATCGCCGTCGCTGACGTCGAGCGCGACGACTGGGACGGCCCCGCTCTCGCCCGAGCGCTCGAAGATTCGGAGTGGGCGCGGCGGACGAAGACGTCTTTTTTTGCGGTTTCGCTGCCGCTCTTGGCCGCCGGTTACGAACGACGCATCGCGCCTTCCGACTTCGCGGCTTTGCACGACGAGCCCGCGCGGCTCGAGCGGCTTCTGCGCGCGTGCGCTTCCGTGTCGGCTGACGCTCTCGTGCTCGGGCCTTGGCTGGGTATGGAAGGCGATACATCGAGGCGAGTGCGAAGCGCGAGCTCGCTCGCCGTGGGAGAGGTGACGAGCCCGCCGGGCGGCGTGGCCGGAGCTCGTTTCGAGCGCGCGCGGCGGCGGCTCTTGGCTGAGCTCGCTGTCGAGGCGCGCGACGAAATGGTGCTCGCCGTGTCCCGGGCCGAGAGCGACGGCTACGAGGTGTCCGCCGAGTCCGGGGTGAGCGGTCCCTTCGACGGGGTCGTTCTCGCTTGCGGAGGTCTCGTGGGCGGCGGGGTGGGTTTGGTGACGTCGGGAGAGCTCGGCGGAGCGTTTCGTCTATCCTTCGATGCTCCGGTGACTCTCGGCTTCGACGCCGAGGCGATCGAGCACGCCTCGTCGGTCTACGGGTTCGAGCCGACGACGGCGAGCGGCGCGTGGATCGAGCGCGTGGGGATTTTGGTGGATGCGAGAGGGCGCGCCGCACCTGGGATTTTCGCAGCGGGAGACGCGGTCGCAAACCAGCCGCGCACCGTGCTCGGGGCGGCGCAGAGCGGGATGACGGCCGGCAAGAGCGCCGCTGCTGCGCACAGACTTTCGCCTCGTAACGGCTAGGGCGCTTGTGTCGAGCCCGCGACGACCTCTGGCGCAGCTTCGAGCGCTTCGGGTTTCTTGGGGCGCATGAGCAAGTAGGGCACGACGCCGACGATGGACGGCGCGATCTGGCCCACGATGTAGACGTTGAAGATGGTGGCGCCGTTCACGAGGCTCACCATTTCGAACAACTTTTGGAAGGCGACGTGCCCCACGCCCATGCCCGCCAGGGAGATGGGCACGGCCAGGCTGAGCATGCCCAAAGGAAAGACCAGGGCAACGCGTGATAGCTCCGCGTCCGCGTTGCCGAGCTCGCGGGTGAGCAGCGCGAAGAGCAACATGCCGATTCCGTGCATGCCCATCGAAAGGAGAAAGGCGCCCAAGAGCTGACGCTTTCCCCGCTGCAGCACCTCCAGTGAAGACCGGGCGAGCGCGAGCGCTCGACGGAGCCAGCTCGGCCAAGTCGCGCGCTCGACGGGAGCCAGGCGCGTCACCAGATACGGTCCCACCGTAGGCAGGAGCGCGAAGCCCACGGCAAGAACGCCGAGTCCGCCGACCAGAGAGCGAGCCTGCTCGTGGAGGTTCATGCCCCCGAAGATCACGCTGAGGGCAGCGACCCACACCAGCCCGGCGAGGCCCGCCAGGCGCTCGGAGAGCACGACCAGGACCACGTGGCCGCGCTCCTCGCGAGGAAGAGAGCGCTGAACGTGGATGTTCTTCAGGACGTCGCCGCCCACGTTGCCAGGGACTACGCCGTTGAAGAAGTGCCCCATGGCTTGAAGCGCCACCGCGCGCCCCAGCGGCAGCTGAACGCCGACCATGGTGAGCAAGAGGCGCCAGCGCAGGGCGGAGAGCAGGCCGGCGGTGACGAGCCACGTGCCCAACGTGGCCGCGAGAATCTTCGGGGAGTGGAGCAGCACGCCCAGTGACGCCATGTCGAGTGAGCCGGACATGGCGAGCCACGAAATGAGCCCTACGGTGACGAAGGCCTTGAGCAAAAACACGAACCAAACGCGCGGCGCGAGGCGTCGTTCACTTGTGCCAGCTGCCAGTTCGTGTTCGCGGTTCATGAGGGTTCGCTTCGCCGCGCTCTGGTCGGCGCACCATCACCTCAGATAGCGCAAGGTGAGCGACGTGGAAAACTCGGGGAGCTTACCGTGACAGTTCAAGGGCGTGTGGTAGCATCCGCGCCCCAGGTCAGGGCATGGATCTCAAAGAAATTCCGACGGGTGCCTTCTTGCGGCACCCTTGGGAGGTGGCTCGCGCGGCCTTCTTCCGCGGCGAGCTCCGTCGCGCTGGGCTTTTGTCGGGCGCTCGCGGGGTACTGGACGTCGGGTCGGGAGATGCGTGGTTGGCGCGGGAGCTGACTCATGCGGCCGAGGGCCTGAACGTCGTCTGCTGGGACTTGGGGTACGAGCAAGCCAGCCCTGCGCCGTCCGAGCGAGTCACGTACACCGCGACACGTCCGTCAGGCACCTTCGACTTGGTGTTGATGCTCGACGTGGCAGAGCACGTACCCGACGATCGTGCCTTCTTGCGGGACGTGCTTGCTTGCACCGCGCCGGGCGCCCACGTGCTCTTCAGTGTTCCGGCTTGGCCCAGCCTTTTCAGCGCGCACGACGAGGCGCTGGGCCACTACCGCCGCTACACGCCACGCGCGGCGCGCGAGCTGCTTCGCGATTCGGGGCTGGACGTCGTCCGCGGTGGAGGGCTTTTTCACAGCCTGCTCCTGCCCCGCTACGTACAGAAGCTGACACGTCGAGCCAACGGCACCGCGGCCGTCGCCGACGACTTGGCGTGGAGGGGAGGGCGGCTCCTCCGCAGCTGTGTTCTGGGCGCCTTGGCCGTGGACGCGGGGCTATCGCGCGTTGCGGCGAGCATCAAGGCGGACGTTCCTGGTCTCAGTTGGTGGGCTCTATGTCGACGGTCGTAATCGTCGTCCCTTGTTACAACGAAGAGAGTCGGCTCGAACCCCCGCAGCTGCTCACGCTGTTGAACGATCCCAGCGTTCGTCTGCTTTTCGTCGATGACGGCTCGAAGGACGGAACGCGGCGACTGCTCGACTCTCTCGCCGAAGCTCACCCGACGGGCGTCTCCGTGCTCGCGCTCGAGCACAACTCGGGCAAAGCCGAGGCGGTTCGTCGTGGTCTTTTGGCGGGGCTCGCGGCGGGCGCCAGCGTCGTGGGGTACCTGGACGCGGACTTGGCGACACCGCCCAACGAGATGCAACGCATGCTCGCAGAAATGCGCGCGACGGACGCCAAGGTCGTTCTGGGCGCCCGAGTGAGGCTCCTGGGACGCTCGGTCGAGCGGCACGCCACTCGTCACTACCTGGGCCGCATTTTCGCCACCGTGGCGTCGTGGGTGCTTCAGCTGAACGTGTACGACACGCAGTGCGGCGCGAAGCTGCTCGCTGACGGTCCGGCGCTCAGGTTCGCGCTCAAGGTGCCCTTCCGTTCTCGTTGGGCGTTCGACGTGGAGCTGATCAAGCGCCTCTTGCTTGCCCCTGCCGACGCGCTTCGGGAGGAGCACTTCTTGGAGTTTCCACTCATGGTTTGGCGAGACAAGGCGGGCTCCAAGTTGAGCTCGGGTGCCATGGTCAAGGCAGGCCTGGACTTGCTCAGAATCGCGCTCGAACAGCGTGAAGACCTACAGCGCCGAGCGGAGCTCGAAGGGTGACCCACTTCGCAATGGCGCTCGCCCAGCGGTGGTGGCGAGTCGTCGCTTTGACGCTCGCGCTCCTGCTCGCGTCGGGAGTCGTGCTCGTCGACGTCCACCAGCACTACCCGATCCAGAACTGGCTCATCCTCCGGTATGGAGTCTACTGGCTCCTCTCGCTCGTCTTTTCGGCGAGTTGCGTTTCCTTCGGCTTTGCGGCGCTTCGCCTCACCCTGCGAGGCGTTCTGCCCGTTCACGAGCAGATCGCGCTCGCGTTTCCGCTCGGCCTGCTGGGGTTCTTCCTCGTCTCGTTCATCGCGGGACTGCTCGGTCTGTTCGGACCGGTGTTCTTTTTCGCGGCGCCCTTGCTCTTGCTCTTGGTCGGCGCCGTGCCCACGGTTCGCTACCTGCGGCGGTTGAAGCGCGGCGTGATGCGCGCGCGTCGCGCGCCGACGCTCGACCGGATCGGTTGGGCGGACCGAGTGCTCCCGGTCTTGGGCATCGGCGCGCTCGCGCTCATCTACTTTTCCATTCTTTCACCGAACAACGCCGGGTACGACGCTCGCTGGTATCACCTCGGCTTGGCGGAACAGTATGCCAGCGCGCGTGAGATCTTCCGCTTTCGCGAGGGCTGGGTCATGGGCACTTACCCTCAGCTCGCCAGCCTCATGTATGCGTGGGCGTTCCAAACGCCTGGCGCGCTCCTGTTCGACAAGATCGAGCTGTGCGCGCACTTGGAGTTCGTCACGCTCCTGTGGCGGCTCGCGGCCATCCCGCCGCTCGTACGCTTGCTCATTCCGACGTCCTTTCGGAAGGGGCGGCGGGCCCCCTATACCTGGGTCGCGCACTTCCTTTTTCCCGGTGTTTTTCTCTACGACTCCTCGCTTTCGCTCGGGGCGGAGCACGTGGCGGCGTTGTGGGGCGCTCCCATCTTCTTGATGCTGATTCGCGCGTATCCTCGCCTGGATGCCCGCTACACGCTCCTTCTGAGCGCGTTCATCGCGGGGGCGCTCCTCACCAAGTACACCGCCGCGTTGATCGTCGCGTTCCCCATTTTGGCGGTGGTGGGGCGATTCGCTTGGCTTCTCGTGAGCAAGCTCACGAAGCGAGCTCCGAGCTCGGGCTGGGTCGGAATGGCCGTGTTCGCGGCGGGCGGCCTCGTGCTGACGGCTCCGCACTGGCTGAAGAACTGGGTTTGGTACGGAGACCCGCTTTACCCGCAACTCAAGGGGGTACTGCCTTTGCGCCCATGGGCGCCGGAAGCAAACATACCGTACCACTGGGACATCGCCGTTCCTTGGTACGCGACTCGGGACCTCGAGGGCTTGAAGGAGACGCTCAGGGTCACTGCGACGTTCGCGTTCGAACACCACGACTGGGCCGAGCTTCACGGGAAGTCTCCGGTGTTCGGCTTCTTGTTCACCGTGACGGTCTTCTGCCTTCCGTTTCTGCGGAAGGCGCCGCGTCTGGTCGCGCTGTACGTGGCGGGCCACTTCGGCGTGATCGTCTGGTGCCTGATCAGCTGGCAGGACCGCTATCTCCAGGTGCTGGTGCCTTGGATGGCGAGCGCGGTTGCTGCGACCCTCATTCTCGCTTGGCGCCTGCACGTGGTGACGCGCCTCGCCGCCGCATTGCTCGTCGTCGTTCAGGCGGCGTGGGGGAGCGACGTTTACTTCTTCACGACCCACCGTCTCATTGGCTCGCCGCACGAGGCGGCCCTTCGACTAATCAATACGGGGCGTGAAAAGAACTACGTGGACCGCTTCAAGGTCTTCGACCAGATGGCCAAGGTGGGGCAGGCCTTGCCAAACGGAGCCAAGCCGCTGATTCACGAATCGCGCCAGTCTTTCGGCATGAAGCACCCGCGCGTCAACGACCGACCGGGGACGCAAGGGTTTCTCTACTACAGCAGCATGAAGTCGCCGCGGGAGGTTTACGACAAGCTCCGCTCGTTGGGCGTCACTCATCTGGTGTGGGGCAACCCAGAAGGCATCGAAACTCTGGCGTCGGATCTCGTGTTCTACGACTTCGCCACGCGCCGTACGCGAGGCCGCAAGGGGGCGGCGGGTTACCGGATTGGTGAGCTCGGTGAGCAGCCTCCGACCAGTACGCCGTTTGGGCGGAAGGTTGCGGTGCTCGGCTGCGGCCAACCGTACGCCGCGGGTCTCTATCAGCTGGAGGACTTGGCCGTGTCTCCCTTCGATCCGAAGCGGCCATTTCCGCCTCCACGAGTGCCGCTTTCGGCGAGCACGGCAAAGGAGCTTGCGGCGCAAGCCGACTTCATCGTTCACGAGGAGCGGTGCTCCGACTTGAAGGGGACACCGACAGGCTTCCGCTTTTTGACCCAGCGCCGGGAGGGAAGGCTCTACGTGCGCAACGAAGCGCCTTGAGAGAGCGGACTCGACGACGGCACTTTCGGCACGGGGTCGAGGAAACCCCGCTCTTTCGTCGGGAAGGACGGGACGTTCCGGTCCAGTCAGCCGATCCTAGTTGAGACGAAGGGGGAGCCTGCTCCCGGCGGCGGCCGTCTCACACGCTCGTGGCGTTTCGTGACGAGGCCCTGACGACGAGTGGCGAGCAGGCGGCGTTCTCTGCGTTCAAGGGGCGCACGTACTTCTCGTCGCTGGATGGACTGCGTGCGCTCAGCATCGTGGCGGTCGTGTGGCACCACACGGGCGCGCGCGCTTTTCCGCCGGACAGTCCGCTCCATGGCGGCGCGTACGGCGTGTCGCTGTTCTTCTGCATCAGCGGGTTTCTCATCACGACGCTCCTCTTTCGCGAAAAGGAGCGAAATGGTGACATTTCTCTGCGCGCCTTTTACGCGCGGCGCGCGCTCAGGATATTCCCGCTCTACTACGCGGTGCTCTTGGCCTACACGGTCATCGTGCTCGTGGTGGAGGGAACCAGTGAGCAAGGTTCGGAGTTCTTCGGAAACCTGCCGTACTTTCTGACCTACACGAGCAACTACTTCGTCCACGACAGCGACGGCACCATCTTCTTTTTCGCGTGGTCGCTGGCTGCCGAGGAGCAGTTTTACTTGGTGTGGCCGGTCGTGGAAAAGCGCGTGCGCAAGGTGGTGGCCGTGGGCCTGCTGCTCGCGCTGCTCACGCTCACCGTCGCACAGCGCGAGGTCCTCCAATACTGGCCCGGGTTGTTCGCGGCCGGCGGCATGTTCAACTTCTTGGTGTCGCGGATGGCGGCGCCCATTTTCCTCGGGGTGCTCTTGGCGCACGCGTTGAGCACTCCCGAGCTCTTCCGGGTTCTGCACCGGGCGTTCGCGCGAGCCTGGTCCGCTCCAGCGGCGCTCGCCCTCACGGCGCTTGCGCTCGCCGAGAAGGTGCCGATGAGCCTCGTGCAAGTGAGCTTTGCCCTTTTGGTGCTCACCTGCGTGATCCGCGCGGACCATGGTCTCGCCGCCTGGCTCGACGGGGCGCTCTTGCGTCACCTGGGAGCCGTCAGCTACGGCGTGTACTTGCTGCACATGTTGTGCGCCAACATCGTGCGCCGGGCGCTGGCCGCGCTCGCGTGGGACAGCGCGCTCGTCTCCTTTGCCATCACGCTGGGGATCGCTTGGGTGGTGGCGGCAGTTAGCCATCGTACGTTCGAGGCCTGGTTCCTGCGCCACAAGGCGAGATTTTCACGCTGACGGCGACGGAGCGGCCTTGGGCGTGACCCGAAGGGACAATTTGCTAGCGTCGCGGAGCACGTGTCGACCTCCGCAGAGCTCGCTGCCCTTCCGGTGCCTTGGACCGATCAAGCCCTGCCGGCGACGTGGCCCGACCAGCAGCAGAACCTGCTGCGCTTGGCCGGGTGGTTCATGACGGCCCCCGTGCGCCGTGAGTTGGCGGAGGTTCCTGGCCAGCTCGTCTTGAATCGTTCGCTCCCGGACTACGTGCGCGAGCCGTTTCACGGGCTTCCCAACGGCTACTATTCACTCGGTTTGGTCGAGGGGTACGATCGGGGTTTCGAGCTTTCCATGCTCGGCCGAACCAGCGCGGCGCGCCGCAATATTGCCGAGCGCTTGCGAGGGGCCGAGCGCACGCTGGACGTGGGCTGTGGCAGCGGGCGTTTGGCGCACGCGATGCTCGACGCGGGGGTCCGCGAAGTGTGGGCGCTCGACCCCTCGCCGTACATGCTCCGTTGCGCGCGGCGTCGTGCGCCCGAGGTGCACGCGCTGCAAGGTCTCATCGAGGACACGCAGTTTCCGGACGAGTGCTTCGACGGCGCGGGCGCGTTCTTCGTGTTTCACGAGTTGCCGCGTCAGGTAGCGAGCTCGGCGCTGCACGAGCTCCATCGCATCCTGCGTCCTTCGGGCCTCTTGTGCATCACGGAGCCGTCGGAGGCGCACATTCGCCCCAAGAACCTGTGGCGGCTCGTGCGAGATCACGGCGTCCGTGCTCTGTACTTTCACCTGTTGGCCAAGCTGGTTTACGAGCCATTCTTGGCCGACTGGCAGTCGGTGCGAGACCGTGGGGCCTGGCTGTTCGAGCACGGCTTCGAGCTGGTCGAAGACGACGTTCGGGTCCCTTTCCGTTCGCTCGTGGCCCGGAAGCGCTGAGTCCGCGAGCAGGGCCCGCTTCGTGAGTGGAGAAACTCCTCCACCGGCGGAGTCCGTCGATGCAGAATCGGACAATGACGACTTCCGGCTCCGAGCCCTGGCGTTCGTACAAGGAGCGCCTCGCGGCACTCGCGCAGCGTCTGGTCGACGCGCAGCGGCCGATTCGTGTGCTGGACCACATCAAGTGGCCCCCTCGCGTCTTCGAAGCGTTTCGTGATTCCGGGTGGCGCGAGCCGCCGCGCGTGGACGCCGAGTTCTACCAGCGCATCCCCGTCGGCTACGATCTCGAGAGGAAGAAGAGCGAGCTCCGAGAGCTCGAGCGCGACGTCACGCGTGAGCTCGGTGAAAGTGACGCGATCGGCCGCATTTTGGCCCAGAGCAGCGCCGAATACGCGCGCGTGGTGGAGCTGCTCGAGGCGCGCGGCACGAGGCGCTTCTACGAGCTCAGCCGGGAGCTGTACGGATCGGCGCACGACACTTTCGCCGACGGCGTGGTTCAGGTGCGGGACGTGGCTCACGACCTGTACCAGGTGCTCACGGGCCTGGACGACTCACTCTTGGGGCCGGAGCAGCCGCGAGACATCCCCGCCGTGAGCGCGGTGGAGCTCTTGAACGAGCGTCTGTCCTCGGCCTTCGGTGACAACGTGGTGCGCGTCATCCTCGACGACGGCATCATGGCGGACGCGGCCGCCGGCAGCGACTACATCAAGCTCCGCAACGGCGTGTGGTTCAGCTCGCGAGACCTCCGCATCTTGGAGGTGCATGAGGGGTGGGCCCACGTGGGTACGAGCCTGAACGGCCAGCGACAGCCGGTGGCGCGCTGGCTCGCCAAGGGGCCGCCGCGTACGGCTGCCACACAAGAAGGCCTCGCTGCGCTGCTCGAGATCCTGACGCTCGTCAGCTACCCGAGCCGAGCGCGGCGCTTGAACGATCGCGTGCTCGCCATCGAGAAGGCCGAGGAAGGAGCGAGCTTCGTCGAGGTGTTCGAGTGGTTTCGTACCGAGGGTTACGACGAGGAGGTCTGCTTCTGGAACACGCAGCGCATCTTCCGCGGCGGCGTCACGGAGGGCGGCGCGCCGTTCACGAAAGACATCGTCTACATGAAGGGGCTCGTCTCGAACTACGCGTTCTTGCAGGCGGCGATCGCCGTGGGGCGCCCCGAGCTGATCCGCTGGCTGTTCGTGGGCAAGGTGGCGTTGGAGGACATTCCGGTGCTGGCCGCGCGCGCGCACGAGGGTGTGGTCCGGCCGCCGCTCCACGTGCCTGCCTTGTTCGACGACCTGAACGGCCTCGCGATGTGGCTGGGCGTGAGCACCTTTTGGGGACGCTTGAACATTCGCGCGGCGCTGACGCACTACGAGCGAATGTTCGCTGGCACCTGAGCCCGCGCGGGGGTCGCATCGCCCCGCGCGGACCTCAAACGTACAAGCCGAGCAGCTTCCGGCTTCGGCGAGACAGCGCGTGAGAGTCGGGGATTTTGTAGCGGATGCCGAGGGAGTCCGTGATGAGCAGCGCGCCTCCCTCGAGCGTGCGGATGTGGTCTTCGTGCAGCACGATGAAGGTGATTTCGCCACGATCCGTGCGGACCCGGAACGTTGTCGGCGGCGCGCCTCGGGTCGCCTCGAGCACCTCGTGAATGGTGGGCATGAACTCGTGCCGCTCGAGCTCGGCCAAGAGGAGCTTTCGAGAGGAGTCGTCCAGCTCGTCCAGCGTCGTGATGCAGGCGATTTCGTGCCCGTGCGTGTCCACGAGGCCGATGAACTCGTTCGGCGCGCTCAGAGGGAATGCGCGCACGGGCACTACGCCCACGTGCGTGACTCCGGTCGGGAGGCGCGCGACCAAGCGCGCGTGGCTGTCCAAGGCGAGCGCAATCACGAGTCCAGGCTCCTGACGGCGCGCGCCTGGGCGTGGTGTAACCTGGCGTAGGCGCCCCCGCGCTCGAGCAGCTCGTCGTGAGTGCCGATTTCGACGATGCGGCCTTGCTCGACTACGACGATGCGATTGGCGCGTCTGAGCGTGCTCAGACGGTGCGCGATGGCGATGGTGGTGCGACCCCGCACGAGCTCGTCCAGGGCTTCCTGAATTTTCTGCTCGGTGTCGGGATCTACCGCGGAGGTGGCCTCGTCCAAGACCAGAATGCGAGGGTCGATGAGCAGCGCCCGGGCAATGGAAACCCGCTGGCGCTCTCCACCCGAGAGCGTTTGTCCTCGTTCCCCGACCACGGAGTCGTAGGCCTCGGGGAGCTTCAAGATGAACTCGTGGGCGCGGGCCGCGCGTGCGGCCTGAATGACGTCGAGGCGCGTGGCGTCGGGGCGGCCGTAGGCGATGTTGTCCGCCAAGGTGCCGTAGAAAAGAAACGGATCTTGCAGGACGATTCCGACGTTCTTGCGGTAGCTGTCCAGAGAGAACGAGCGCACGTCGACGCCGTCCACCAGGATGGCCCCCTCGGTCGGATCGTAAAAGCGGCACAAGAGGTTCACGAGCGTCGATTTTCCGGCGCCGGTTTCGCCGACGACACCGATCATTTCGCCGGGTTGAACCGACAGGTTCACTCGTTCGAGCACGCGGCGATTGCCAAAACGAAAGCCGACGTCCCGAAATTCGATGGCTCCGCGCAGACGGCCCGGATCGATGGGGTGCGCCGGTTCGGGGACGCCGGGGGTTCGGTCCAGGATCTCGAACAAACGTTGCGCGCTGGCCGCCGCCCGCTGCGTGAGCCCGACCATGCGGCTCATCGACTCGAGGCGCACGTAGAAGCGCCCGATGTAGGCGAGCGACGCCGTCAGCATTCCCACCGTGAGTCTTTGATGCAGAATCAAGTAGGCGCCCACGGCCCAAACGACGAGCAATCCGAGTTGGTTGAGCAGCGCCACGAGGGGCCAAAAGAACGTCCACACGCGGTTGGTGCGGTCGTTGGCGGCGACGATGCGCGCGTTCGCCGCGGCGAATCGCCGCGACTCGCGTCCTTCTTGGGCGAACGCCTTGACGACGCGGATCCCCGGCACCGTATCGGCCAGTATCGAGGTCATTTCGCTCCAGGCGCGGCCGCCGTGAAGGAAGTTCGTGCTCAGCTTCGCGCGCAGGCGATAGGTCAGAAACGCCACCAGCGGGAAGGTACACAGCGCCGCAAACCCGAGCAGCGGGCTCATCCAGAAGAGAATGACCGTGGTGCCGACGATCATGAGCACGTCGGTCACGAAGTCCGCGAGCGTGTCGGAGACGAAGTTGCAGAGACGCTCGGTGTCGCTGGAAATACGGGCGACGAGATCTCCCGTGCGACGGGATGTGAAGAAGTCCAGCGAGAGGCGCTGCAGGTGTGCGTAGGTGGTGTTACGGAGATCGGCGCTCATGCGCTCGCTGACCGAGGCAAGCACCCACCCTTGTGCCCAGGCGAGCACCCACGCCAGGAGCGCCGCGCCCGCCATGCCCAGGAGGTAGAGCGGCACCACCGAGAATGTCGGGGCGTACTCCAAGCGCAGCGCGTCCAGCGCGCTTTGGTGCGCTGGTGTTGCGGGCTGGCCGCCGAGCAGCGCGTCGATTCTCGCTTGGTAAGGCTGAAATACCTTGTCGACGAGCGGCCACGTCAAATAGGGGGGGATCAAACCGGCGGCCGTGGTCGCCAGCGTGAGCAGAGCCCCCACGGTGACGGCGCCCCAGCGGTGACGCGCGAGACGCAGGAGGCGAAACAACGCTCCGAGGTCCGCAGGACGCTCCGGCTCGATCGCCTCGGAAACGGCAGCGTCGTCGAGGGGGCTCAGGTCGAGCCCCGCCCGCAGCGCGGAAAACCGATCCACGAGCGCTTTTACGTCCGCCGCGCGCGCTACCGTGTAGTGGAACGCAGCCAGGCGTGTGTGCTCGCCGTGCACGACCAGCGCGCCAGCGCCGCCGCGATCATTGGCGTCTACGGACGACACGATCTCGAGGGGGACTTCGACGAGGGGAGTCGGGCGTTCGCGTTCGAAGGCGACGATGCGCTGCGTCGTGAGCACGACGATGCGCTCCCGGTAGTGAAGCGCCTCGTCCAGATCGATGCGGGCGATGGCCAGCACTTCCTCGCCGGGTGAGCTCAAGAGCTCGCTCGCGGCGGCGAGCTGCCGAAGCGAGGAGCTCGGCGTCGGGGTGGAGCCCGGCGGAGGCATCAAACCCTCAGAGGCTCGACCGACAAGAAAGGCTGCGAGCCACGGCTGTACGTTGGTTGAACGGGGAGACCTGGCGGGGCGTGAGCCGCCACGTAGCTCTGGATGAACGAGAGCGCGAGGTCGACCTGATCCGCCTGGATGAGCAGGACGTCACCCGTAGCGAGCGCGCGCAGGGCAAGCTCGATTGCGGCGAGCTCGCCGTGAATTTCTCTCACGACCGACACGCGGTGGCCTTGCTCGACGCCGCGCCGTAGCACACGAGCGACCTCGCCTTCGGCTCGTCCGCGGTTGCAAGCGTCCTCGTAGAGGATGACGGTGTCGAACGCGTCCCCGAGCAGCTTGGCCTGGCGCTCGATGTCGGAGTCCCTTCGATCCCCGGCCGCAGAAAACACCACCGTGCGGAGCTTGGAGGGCATTCCGTCGATCGCTTCGATGACGGCGCGGCACGCGTCGACGTTGTGGGCGTAGTCCACGACGATGCGGGCCCCGGCAAGGTGGAGCAGGTTGAAGCGCGCTGGCACGACCTCGGGTTCGGCGACGAAGCTCTGCAGCCCGCGCCGAATCACGTCCAAAGGCAGTCCCGCGCCCCAGGCGGCGCCGGTCGCGGCGAGCACATTCTCCACCTGAAAGCCGATTCGTCCCCCCCAGGTGAGAGGCACCTCGGAGAGCGGCAGCAGGCGCTCCTCCTGCTCCGCGTTCATCAAGACGATCCAGGTGTCTTTGACCGCCACCGCGCGGTCCGAGCTTCTTCGGCGAGCGGCCGTGAGGGCGACTTCGGCGTCCCGCGCGAAGTAGATGACCTTGCCCGGACAGTGGGGGGCCATGGCGACCGTCAGAGGATCGGCCGCGTTCAGCACCGCGTAGCCCGTGGGTAAGACGTTTTCGACGATGACGCGCTTGACGGTGGCGAGCTCGCGCACCGTCGTGATGCCGTTCAAGCCGAGATGGTCCCCCTCGCCGAGGTTCGTCACCACCGCGACGTCACACGCGTCGAAGCCGAGCCCCTCCCGCAAGATGCCGCCGCGCGCCGTCTCCAGCACCGCCGCCTCGACGAGCGGGTGCCCGAGCACGGCGCGCGCGCTCCGAGGCCCGCTGCAGTCGCCCGTATCGATGCGCTGGCCCGCGACGTAGATGCCTTCGGTCGTCGTCATGCCGACGCACGAACCTTGCGTCGCGAAGAGGTGACCGAGGAGCTGCGTCGTGGTGGTTTTTCCGTTCGTTCCGGTGACGGCGACGACCGGGATGCGCCCGGTGTCGCGCTCCTGGAACATCAGGTCGACGATGCTCTGGCCGACCGGACGCGGGCTGCCCACCGTGGGCTCGAGGTGCATGCGTAGTCCCGGCGCGGCGTTCACCTCGACGACGGCGCCGTGCTGCGTTTCGAGCGGCGCGCCGATGTCCGTGCACACGACGTCCACGCCGGCAATGTGCAACCCGACCACGCGCGCGGCGTCGACGGCGCGCGCGGCCACCTCGGGGTGGACGCGGTCCGTCACGTCGGTCGCGGCGCCGCCCGTGCTCAGGTTGCCGTTGCGCCGGAGGAGCACCTTGGCCCCGTTTTCCGGCACGGACTCGGCGTGAAGTCCTTGTTCAGCGAGCACGGCGCTCGCGATGTCGTCCAGACGCAGCTTGGACAAGGCGGTCGCGTGGTCTTCTCCGCGACGTGGGTCGCGGTTGGCCTCCGTGACGAGCTCGCGCACCGTGCGCACGCCGTCGCCGCACACGTGGGGAGGGTCACGCCGCGCGGCAGCGACGACCCGGTTTCCGACGACGAGCAAACGATGATCGAAGCCGGGGCAGTGAGACTCGACCAGAATGGACGAGCCCTCCTTGCGAGCCGCTGCGAAAGCTGCCTCGACGGCGCTTCGTCCGGTCAAATTGACCGCGACGCCGCGGCCTTGGTTGCCGTGCTGTGGCTTGACCACGACCGGGCCGCCAATTTCCTGCGCTGCGCGCCAAGCGTCCTCTGCGTCCAACGCCGGGCGACCTCGGGGTACGGGCACGCCTACGGCGGAGAGAAGCGCTTTGGTGAGCTCTTTGTCTTGGGCGATGTTCTCGGCGACCGAGCTGGTTTCGTCGATTTCCGCGGCCAGGATGCGCCGCTGACGAGCGCCTTGTCCCAAGCGGACCAAACTCCCGTCGTTCAGGCGGGTGGTGGGAATGCCGCGCGCGCGCGCGGCGCGCACGATGGAGGCGGTGCTGGGACCGAGGCGGTGCTCTTCGTCGAGCAGACGGAGCGTTTCGAGCTGCGGAGAAACATCCACGGCTCGCCCGAGGCTCAGTTGCCGAAGCAGCGCGAGAGCCAGCTCGACCGCCGCTCGTCCGACCACTTCCTCGCCGTAGGCGACGATGACCTTGCGGTGACAAGGGCGCGCGGTCGGAGCCGTGCGGGAGAAACCGCACGTGGCTTCGGCTCCCTCGAGCAGGCCGCGCAGCGCGATTTCGAAGCAGCCTTCTGGGCTTTCGGGTAGGCGAGGCGAGAGAGAGGGGAAGGACACGAGCAAGAGGGGCATCTGCGCTAACGCAGCTGCTTCATCTTGCACCTCGATCTCCAAATCGATCTCCAAGACCGGCCGGGTGTGCCAGCGGTTCGGACCGCGCAGGGCGCGCACATTGTCGAGCTTCATGAGGAAATCACTCGGGCGTCTCCGCCGAACGAGGGCGGGGGCGCTGGTACGTCGTTGCTTTGGGGGCCCGCGACTGTACTGGTGTCTCCCCGACCTGTGTATGTGTCGATCGTCCGTACGGCCGGCGCTGGATTCTGATCCTCGCTTTGAATCACGACCAAGTCGTCGGGACCCGCGCCGCTGAGCACTGCCCTACGCGCCTGTGCAGCGTCCGGAATTTCCAGGATTTCCTGAACGCGCGACCCGCTTGCGAGTCCTTGCCGGAAGAGTGCGAAGAGTTCTTCGCCGCTCCGGGGGGTGCCCTGCTCGTCGGACGCGCGCCCATCGCGGTACAGCACCACGCGGTCGAACTCGTCCGCCAAAATCTGCGCTTGACGCACGATGGCGTCTCTGCGGCGCCGCGCTCCGGCGGAGTAGACAATCGTTCGGTGCTTTTCTGGTGAAGAGCGAAGCGCCTGCACCAGCGCTCGTAGGGCGTCCTCGTTGTGGGCTCCGTCGAGCACGACTCGGCCTCCGCCCGCGAGCGGATGGATCTCGAAGCGGCCGGGCAAGGCAACGGAGCGAGCACCGAAGTGGGCCAGGCTCTTCGCCATGTCGGACGGCGACACGCCGAGCGTCCAACCAGCGCCGAGCGCGGCGAGCACGTTGTCCACCTGAAACGTCGCGCGGCCTCCGTGCGTGAGTGGCACGTCTTCCAGGCGTGCCACGGGCGTTTCCTTCGCTCCTTCGCCGAGCACGAAGACGCCATCCTTCACGTAGACCGATCTGCCTCCGTTCGCGCGATGCGTCGCGAGCACCGGGTGCGCCGGATCGCGCGCGAAGAAGAGCGTCGAGCCTTGGCCCAGATGGGCCATCTCGACCACCGCGGGATCCATCGCGTTCAGCACCTTGGCGCCCGTGGGGAGCACCACGTCGACGCCGCACCTCTCGACGGTAAAGAGCTGCTCTGCCGTTTGAACGTCGAAGCTGCCCAAATGATCTCCCGCGCCGATGTTCGTCACGACGGCGACGTCGCACCAATCGAAGCCGAGACCCGCCTCCAGAATACCGTCGGATTCTGCCTCGCAGACCGCCGCCTCCACGTCGGGGTGGAGCAGCAACTGCCGGGCTCCTTCGGCGTTGGCTCGATTGCCGCGGGTGATGACGCGTGCACCCACGCGAGCTCCCTCGGAGCTCGCGAGTCCCACGACCTTTCCGGCGTCCTCGAGGAACCGAGAGATGAGCTCACTCACCGTCGACTTGCCGTTGGTGCCCGTGACACACGCCAGCGGCACTCGGCCATTTTCACCGGCCGGGAAGAGCTGTCCGAGGATGGCCTCACCCACCGGGCGAGGTTGTCCCACGGACGGCTGGAGGTGCATGAGGAGGCCTGGGCCGGCGTTGACTTCGACGATGGCACCCTCTTGCTCGGCCAAGGGGCAAGCGATGTCCGTGCACACCACGTCGATGCCGGCGATGTCCAAGCCGACGACGCGGGCGGCGAGCACTGCCTGGGCCACGTTTTGCGGGTGGACCTCGTCGGTGACGTCGATGGAGAGGTTGTCGTTTCTTTGCACCAGAACGCGCTCACCCGAGCGGGGCACCGTGGTCGCGGAGTGCCCCTGTTGCTCGAGCTGCATGAGCACCATGGGAACGAGCTCGATGCGGGACAGCGGCGAAGCTTCCGTCGGCCCACGCCGCGGGTCGGAATTCAACTGCTGCTCGATCAGATCGGCGACGGTATTCTTGCCGTCTCCGACGATTTCTGCGGCGTCCCCGCGCGCAGCGGCGACGAGCTGCCCACCGACGACGAGCAGTCGGTGCTCCGCTCCAGGCGCGAAGCGCTCCACCAGAACGCTGGCGGACTCCTCGCGCGCTACAGCGTAAGCGCGCTCGATCTGCGTCCTCGTCGTGAGCCCCGTGAACACGCCGCGACCATGGTTGGCGCTCCGGGGTTTGACGACCACCGGCAGCCCGGCTTCTTGCGCAGCCTCCCAGGCGTCCTCGGCGCTCGTCACCGGGCGCCCCGTAGGCACGGGGATACCCGCGGCGGCGAGCAGCGATTTCGTAAGCTGCTTGTCTTGGGCGATCGAGCCGGCGATGGCGCTGCTTCGATCCGTCTCTGCCGTCCAAATGCGACGGATCTTCTTGCCGTGACCGAGCGCGACCAGGTTTTCGTCGTTCAAGCGGCGCGCGGGAACGTTGCGCGCGGCTGCGGCCGCGACGATGGCGGCGGTGCTCGGCCCGAGACAAACGCGGTCCGCTAGCTCTCGCAGCTTTGAAAGCTCGGCGGCCAAGTCGAAGGGGCGATCGGCGATCGCAGCCAAGAGCAGCTCGCGCGCGGTGTGCAGCGCGGCGATCCCGAGGCGCGCCTCGACGTAGCGGACGACGACCTTGTAGACGCCGGGCGTCGAAGTTTCGCGCGCTTTGCCGAAGCCGACGGGGGTGCCCGCGAGAGTTTGGAGCTCCAGGGTGACGTGCTCGAGGATGTGGCCGGGCCACGTTCCTTCGCGCAGCCGCATCAGGAAGCCGCCGCGTTCTCCAATGCTGCAACGATGCTCGATGAGGCTCGGCAGGTAAGCCATCAGCCGATCCGTGAACCCGGGGAGGGAGCTCGAGGGGGAGTCCCTCAGGTCCTCCAGATCGACCCAGGCTTCGAGCACCGGGTGTCGCGACCAAACGTTGGGACCGTCCAGGGTGAGAATGCGCAAGAACTTCATGGCGGTCGGCGAAAGGAGGGAAATTCCCCGAGGCGCCAAGCTCGGACCTGGGTGAATTGTTCAGCGGCAGTTCTGCCCGCCCTCTGAGAGAGGTCCCAAGGCGAGATGGCGTAGTCTCAGTCGGTCGCGCCGCGTAGCGGTCGGCGCCGGATCCGTCAACGCGTCCTTCCACGCCGTGAGCTACGATGCCTGCGGCGCTGAGCCTTCGTATCCTCATGAATTCCCAGACAAACCATCGCTTCTTCGTGGCTTGCTCGCCCGGCTTGGAGCCGTTGCTCGCCGAGGAGCTCGAAGAGCTCGGCGTGCTGGGTTCCGCACGCCCGGGCGGGGTCGAAGCGCGAGGTGACATCCGATCGATTTGGACGAGCTGCTACAAAAGTCGTCTGGCGGAGTCGGTGCGCGTGCGACTGAAAGCGTTCTCGGCGACGAGCTTCGAAGCGCTCGAGGCAGGCCTCGAACGATTGCCGTGGCACGCGTACTTGCCCCGAAATTCCCCAGTTCAGGTGAGCGTGACGTGTCACCGCTCACGGCTGTGGCACTCGGACGCGGTCCGGGAGCGTGCTCTCGAGGTGCTGGCTCGGCGCCGCGGCGCCCAGCCAGCGCGCGTGACCCAGGGTGACGATGCGGACTCCGACGGAGCTTTGGAGCCGAGCCCGCACTGCGCGCGCGTTTACGTGCGCATCGAACGAGACGAGGTGCAGGTGAGCATCGACGCGAGCGGGGACCGGCTCCACAGACGTGGCTACCGCACGCACGTGGCCGAGGCGTCGCTGCGCGAAACCTTGGCCGCCGCGCTGGTGCACGTCGCGCTTCGGCACGCGCCGGACAGTACGCACCTCTGGGATCCGTTCTGCGGCGCCGGCACCATCGCGCTCGAGTGGCTCGAGCGTGCCTCGGGGCGAGCCGCGGGCACTCGTCGAACGTTCGCTTTCGAACGATGGCCGACTCATGACGGCGCGGCCTATGCGCTCTTTCGCGAGCAGCAGCCGAGCCAGAAAGCGACGCTGTGTGAGGCGTGGGGCAGCGACGTCTCCGAGCGGGCCCTCGCGGCCGCGCGGAACAACGCCGAGCGCGCAGGCTTCGCCGAGCACACGCGCTGGCTCCACGGGGACTTCGCAGCGGCCGCGGAGCAAGTGCCCGAGGGGGCGCTCGTCATCAGCAATCCTCCCTACGGCGTGCGCGTCGAGGAGGGGGGCAGTTTGGCGCGCTTCGAGCGTTTGCTCGTGGCGCGCCGGGACCTGCGCCCCGTGGTGTTGCTCTTGGGCGGCGCAGCTCGTCTCCGGAACGCGCGCCTTCCGTTCTCGGCCATCGCCAAGACGAAAAATGGCGGCCTATCCGTGCGCGTCGAGTTGCTCACTGCGAAAAGTCGCGCTCGCCCGTAGGGGCGTACTCAGTCCATGGCGCCGCTGCGCCCCCGCTTGGTTTCGGAGCGGTGCCGCTTGTCCGACAAGCGGCGTTCTCGCGAGCCACGGGTTCGCTTCGTCGCGATGCGTCGCTTGGGTGGCCTGCGGATGGAGCGCAAGAGCTCCGCGAGGCGGGCGAGCACGTCTTCTTGGTTCTGCTTTTGCGACCGGAAGCGGTCGCTCGTGAGGACCAAGTCTCCGTCGCGCGTGACGTAGCCCGGACACGCCGCGGCCAGGCGCCGCTTTTGCGTCACGGAGAGCGCCGCGCACGCCTCGAGGCGAAAGCGCAGCTCGACCTTGGTGGACACCTTGTTCACGTTTTGTCCGCCCGGACCGCTGCTGCGGACCGCGCGCAGCTCCAGATCGCATTCGGGGATCACCCAGTCGGGGGCAACGGTCAGCGCGGACATGGAGACGCTCCGTGTAGCGCGAAAAGAGTCGGCAGGAAAAACGCACCGGACCCCTCGTCTGCAGCGCAGAGAGGGGTCCAGTGGGTGCCGCGTCGACTGGCGGCTCTCTCACATGCCTACTGCAAGATGGGCAAGGACGCCGTCTTGGCTTTGCCTTCTGCGGCCTTGACGGTGAAGCTCTTCAGCTCGTTGAAGTTCAAATAGCGGTAGAGCTGGGGCGCCATGGTGTCGATGCCGGCGGCGTACTTCGAGTACTCCTCCGGGGTCGGCAGCTTGCCCAAAATGGAGGCCACCGCGGCCAACTCCGCCGAGGACAGGTACACGTTCGCGCCCTTGCCGAGGCGGTTCGGGAAGTTACGCGTGGACGTCGACACGACGGTGGTGTTGGGCGTCACGCGCGCCTGGTTGCCCATGCAGAGCGAGCAGCCGGGCATTTCCGTGCGCGCGCCGGCGAGGGCGAACATGTTGTAGAAGCCCTCTTCCATGAGTTGCCCTTGGTCCATTTTGGTGGGCGGGGCGACCCAGAGGCGCGTGGGGACGGGCTCTCCGTACTGCTTGAGCAGCGTGGCGGCAGCGCGGAAATGTCCAATGTTCGTCATGCACGAGCCGATGAACACCTCGTCGATCTTGTCGCCGGCGACCGCGCTGAGCGGCTTCACGTCGTCCGGATCGTTCGGGCAAGCGAGCAATGGCTCCTTGATTTCGCTCATGTCGATCTCGATGACCTCGGCGTATTCCGCGTCCGCGTCCGCCTCGAGCAGCTCCGGGGCGTCGAGCCACTTTTCCATGGCGCGCGCTCGGCGCTCCAGCGTGCGCACGTCGCCGTACCCTTCGGCGATCATCCAGCGCAGCATGACGATGTTCGACTTCAGGTACTCGATGACGGGCTCTCGGTTCAGCTTGATGGTGCACCCCGCAGCCGAGCGCTCGGCGGTGGCGTCGCTGAGCTCGAAGGCCTGCTCCACCTTGAGATCGGGCAAGCCCTCGATTTCGAGGATGCGACCGCTGAAGACGTTCTTTTTCCCGGCCTTGGCGACCGTCAGAAGGCCCCGCTGAATCGCGGCGTACGGGATGGCGTTCACCAGATCCCGCAGGGTGATGCCGGGTTGGATCTTGCCGGTGAACCGCACGAGCACGCTCTCGGGCATATCGAGGGGCATGACGCCCAGCGCCGCAGCGAACGCGACGAGCCCTGAGCCCGCAGGAAACGAAATGCCGAGCGGAAAGCGCGTGTGGGAGTCCCCGCCGGTGCCCACGCCGTCGGGCAAGAGCATCCGGTTCAGCCAGGAGTGAATGATGCCGTCGCCCGGCCGCAAGGACACGCCGCCGCGGTTGGTGATGAAGTCCGGCAGGGTGTGCTGCGTCTCGATGTCGACCGGCTTGGGGTAGGCGGCCGTGTGACAGAACGACTGCATCACGAGATCCGCAGAGAAGCCGAGGCAGGCGAGCTCCTTCAGCTCGTCTCGCGTCATGGGCCCGGTGGTGTCCTGCGAGCCCACCGTCGACATGTGGGGCTCACAGTACGTGCCAGGACGCACACCGCGGACGCCGCAGGCGCGGCCCACGATTTTCTGCGCCAAGGTGAACCCCTTGCCGGTGTCGGAAGGGTCCGCGGGGCGACGGAACACGGGGGAAGGCCCGAGGCCGAGCGACTCGCGAGCGCGCTTGGTCAAGCTGCGACCGATGATGAGTGGAATGCGGCCGCCCGCGCGCACCTCGTCGAACAAGACGTCCGTCTTGATTTGGAACGTGGCGATGACTTGGCCGGCGGCGTTCTCGACCTTGCCCTCGTACGGGTAGAGCACGATGACGTCGCCCATGTTCATCTTGCTCACGTCACACTCGATGGGCAGCGCTCCCGAGTCCTCCATCGTGTTGAAGAAGATGGGCGCCACCTTGCCGCCGAGCACGAAGCCACCGCCGCGCTTGTTCGGAATGAAGGGAATGTCGTCGCCGAAGTGCCAGAGCACCGAGTTCGTGGCGCTCTTGCGGCTCGAGCCAGTGCCGACCACGTCGCCCACGTAGGCGACGGGGTGCCCCTTGGCCTTGACCTCGGCGATTTGCGCGAGGGCGTCGTGGATGCCTTCGCGAGGGTTCTTGAGCATGGCTTGCGCGTGCAGCGGAATGTCGGGGCGCGACCACGCGTCCTGCGCCGGCGAAAGGTCGTCGGTGTTCGTTTCCCCGGGCACCTTGAAGACCGTCAGCGTGATCTTTTGGGGCAGCTCCGGCCGGGAGGTGAACCACTCTGCGTCGGCCCACGACGAAACGACGGCCTTTGCGTTCGGGTTGCCCTTCTTGGCCTTTTCGTCGACATCGTGGAAAGCGTCGAACATGAGCAGCGTCTTCTTCAGCTGCTCTGCGGCGACGGCGCCGAGCTCGGCGTCGTCGAGCAAATCGACGAGGGTCGCGATGTTGAAGCCGCCGAGCATGGTGCCCAGAATTTCGACCGCCTTCTTTCGATCGATGAGCGGGCTCGATGCCTCGCCTTTGGCGATCGCCGAGAGGAAGCCCGCTTTGACGTACGCTGCGTCGTCCACGCCCGCCGGCACGCGCTCGGTCAAGAGCTCGAGCAAGAAGGCTTCCTCTCCCGCAGGCGGCGACTTCAGCAGCTGGACGAGCTGGTTGGTTTGGTCCGCGCTGAGCGGTTGGGGGACGATGCCGGCCGCGGCGCGTTCCGCGACGTGCTTTCGGTAGTTTTCGAGCATGGCGAGGTTCTCGGGGTGAGGGGCGGTACGGGCACCATCGGGGGCCACGGACGCCCGGAGTCTGCCGGATCTGCTAGCGCAGGATGGCCCATGCGAATAATGGTTTTTTTGGATACAATCCATGCGCAGGGTGCATGGGTTGGACCTCGAGCTGACACGTTCCTTGATTGCCGTCGCCAGCCACGGCTCCATCAGTGACGCCGCGCACGCCATCGGCCTGTCGCAGCCGGCGCTCAGTCGGCGCATTCAGCAGCTCGAGGAGGAGCTGGGCGCGCGCCTCGTGGAGCGCAGCGGTCGCGGCGTCGTGCTCACTGCGATGGGGCGCTTGGCCGTGCGCGAGGGGCAACACTTGGTCGATCGCTACGAGCGGCTCCGCACCAGCATCGCCGAGCACGTGCGGCTGGAGGCGGGCACGGTGCGTATCGGGGGCGGAGCAACGGCCGTCGCGTATCTCTTGCCGTCGGCCATCGCGCGTTTCCGAAAGAGCTACCCCACGGTGCGTTTTCACCTTCAGGAAGCGGGCAGCCGCGAGGTCGAGCGCGCCGTGGTGGAAGAGAACCTGGAGCTCGGAATCGTCACGCTGCCCGTCAGCGGCGCGGAGGTGAACGTCACCCCGCTCTTGCGCGATCGCATCGTATTGGTCGCGGGCAGCGGCCACCCCTTGGCGCAGAAGCGGCGCGTACCGGTGCAAGCGTTGGCCGGTCAGAGCCTGGTAGGGTTCGAGGCCGGCAGCGCCATTCGCCAGTCGATTGACACGGCGCTGCGCGACGCGGGGATCGAAATGAACGTGGTGATGGAGCTGCGGAGCGTCGCTGCGATTTTGCAGATGGTTGAGACGATTGGCAGCTTGGCGTTCGTGAGTGAGCTGGGGTCGGCGGGGGCCCTCGTTCTGCCGGTGCAGGGGCTGCGCGTCGAGCGTGAGCTCGCGATCGTGTCCAAGAAGGGGCGCCCGCTGTCGCCGGTGGCGCAGGCGTTCGTGATGGAGCTCAGCCGAGAGCTCGATTCGGCGGAAGCTGCTGATTGTTTCAATCCGAACGCAACGCCGGCCGCGCCGCAGCGGCCTTCGCCACGAGCAGAGCCAGGT
>JAEYVE010000002.1 GCA_023432025.1 Pseudomonadota bacterium | reverse complement strand
TTTCTATGTCGGACCAGATCAGCAGATTCGTAATATAACGATAGATCGTGCGATTCAGACCGATGGTCAGGTACCTTGCGTCCTCGAAGTGGCGCATCACGTCGTCATCGACGAGCGAGAAGCTTGGTCCGTTCCCGAGAATGACGGCACCCTGGTAGTTGCGAGCTCCGAGCGTTGCGATCAATCGCGAGAAGCCGGTCTTTGACGTGTCCTTCAGAAAAACGGAGGGCAGCCGCGCGATCCGTAGCCATAGGTGCGGATAGAAGGTGCGGCGGACGTCGTGGTAGACGCCGCGGGCTCTTCTTATGACGCTGCCAAACTTGTGGATCACCGGTGCTGCGTGGTTACTGCGCTGAGCGCGTCGCGAGCAGCGCCGTCCAATGACGAGTTCAGGCGAGTACTGGAGATGTCCTCCGTGCGGGGCAGGTAGATGACTTCGCAGTGTTCCGCGAGGTCGTCGAACTTTCCCGCCCAGTCATCTCCCATCACGAACACGTCCGCTTCGTATGCTTTGATGTCGGCGACTTTCTGTGACCAGCTGCGTTCCGGAAAGGTCGCATCGACGCAACGGAGAGCCTGCACGATGAGGCGTCGATGGTCGTAGGGGATGGTGGAGCGTTTGTTTTTCTGGGCGTTGAATTCGTCCGTTGAAACGCCGACGACCAGCCGGTCCCCGAGCGCACGGGCTCGCTCCAGGAGGCGGAGGTGCCCAATGTGGAAGAGGTCGAAGGTTCCGTACGTCAAAATCACGCGGCTCATGGGGTCACCGGAGGGTTTCGATCTCGCGCCACAGTCGAAGGGAGGCGCTTCCGTCCGCATGCGTGAATGACTTGGCTTTCAAGGTCGTTCGGGCTGCCTGCCATCTCGCATCCGGACTTTCGAGCTCCTTCAGCACGGTCGTGAGCAGTGTCGCTTGATCGAAGCACTTGGGGCCGGGGGTGTACTCCTCGTAGTCGAACAGGAATGACCGATCATAGCGGTAGTACTTGTCGAAATCGTACGGAAAGAAGACGGTCGGCCGGTCGAGGAGTAGGTAGTCGAAGTAAATGGAAGAGTAGTCCGTCACCAGCAAGTCCGTCAGCTTGAGGAGCCCAGCTGCGTCTTTGCTGGCGTCGTAGACCATCACGTGCGGCCACAGGAAGGACGGTGGCGGGTCCGTGACGTACGGGTGCAGCTTGACAACGAGGACGACATCGTTGGCTTGTGCAAACTCGTGGAGCTCCAGGAGATCGAGGGCGTAATCCTCGAAGGGGCCGCCACCGGTGTCGCGAAATGTGGGGGCGTACAGCACAGTGCGCTTGCCCTTGGCCTTGAGCCGAGAGAGCGCGCGGAGCGTGAACTCGTCGGCGTCGACCGGCGCTTCTTCACCCGGAGCGGTGAGCAATAGGTCGTTACGGGGATACCCAGTGTCGGGGTACCTGGAGGCGAGGAATGACTTTGCGAAGGCGTGCTCCGCGAAGAACCTGGACGTCGAGACAACGAGATCGTAGCGAGGGTAGCGGCCAATGGCCCAGTCGCGCACACGGACGACCAAGCCACGCAGGCCGGTTCGTCGCACCCAGCCTAGATTACTGCGCTCGATTTTCTTGAGGGGGATGCCATGCCAGATCTGGACCTTCTTGGCTCCACGGAAGCAGCTGTAGCGCCCACCGAGGACCCACTGCCAGCTGTCGGTCACAATGACACCGGTCCGCAGGTAGAGGTGGAGCTCCTTCAAGCTGTAAGGTGCGTAGAGTCGAACGGAGCGTCCGCGCGCTCGCCAGATTTTCTCCACGCGAGGGTCCGTCACCAGAAGGTATGCGCTCTCCGGAAGCTGCCCGCTGAGCTTCAGATTTGCATACATGTGCGCCACGTTGTCGGTGTACCGAACACCTTCTCGGGGTAGAAACGCGACGAGCTGCCTATCCTTGGGCCAGAGGAGAGACAGCGGGCGAACGACGGCGGCAAACGCCAAGAGCCCCAGCAACGCGAGGAACTCTCCTAACTCTCGAAGGATGGCTGGACGGTAGGGCATCTGTTCGACCCAGGCGGTGGGCGAGCTTCTTCGCACCGATTGCGCAGTTCGTCCACGGCGGAGACCGTGCCTTTCCAGCCGGCAGCGAGACTTCGTCAGGGCGGAGCCGGCTCTAGTCCCGTGCCTCGGACTGCTGAGTGCGTTGGCTGACGGCCTCGATGGCAGTTTTCGCCCAATTGCGCATCCAGCCATTCTTGCTCGTCTCCGAGAGCTCGGTCAGGAAAGGCAGGGCACGGTCGTCGCCAACCTGGGCCAACGTGCGGACGACCGCGGTCATGTGGCGGCGGTCTCGCCCCAGTTCTAGCAGGTACGGTGTCAGGTCCGCTCCTTGGATGCTTCCGAGGGATTTTAGCGCGGCACCGGCGACGCGTGGGTCTCGTTCCAAGGTTTTCGGATCGAGGAGGGCAGCAAGTGCGGCGTCGCTCGTTGCGCGTTCGAGCAGCCGGCAGGCCTCGACGGCTATGACGGCATTCTCGTGGTGAACGAGGGGAACGATTTCGGCTTCGAGCGCTGACAACGCGCCACGAGCGTTGTTTTTCGGCGTGATGGCTCGCAGCGCTGCTGACAACAGACCGCTTGTACCACGGGGATCCTCGCGCATGGCGCAGTGGAGTAGGCGGGTGAGCTCGGCCTGATCAGCTGGCGACTTGCGCCGCTGGGTCAGATAGGCAAGCCAAGCTTGGGCTAGGGTCGAAGTGCAGTCAAAGGAGACCGCTTGGAGTCGCGCGGTAACGAGCGAGTCGTCGAGGTCGAAGGCCCCGACGCGCGTCATGGCAGACAAGATGGAGAGCTCGTCCTCGACGGTGGACGCATTGCGCAAGAGCGCCTCCGCTCGCTTAGTCCAGCCGAGCGGATCCGCCTCATAGGATTCGATGAAGAGTAGCGTCTTAACGGGCGCGGGCGAGCGCTCATAGAGCCTGTCCAACGCCGCTAGGACGTCTGGCGAGTCGCTCAGGGTGGCGAACTTCACCAGGGTTTGCAGCCCATGGCTGGGCGCGTTGGCTTGGAGTTGTTCGAGCTTTTCGACGAGCGCGCGCCGGACAACCGGGTCGTCGATGTCGTTGGTGAACAGGGCGGGATTGCGCTGGGCGAGGCTCGTGATGAGGCGCGCGTCGAGCTCGGGATCTTCGCCGAGCAGGTCGACGCGCTCCTCGACGTCCTGACGCTCGTAGAGCTCGAAGTGCCCCATCGTATGGGAATACACGAGTCGGTGGTCCTGCGTGAGCAGACCGCTGACCAGGTTGTTTCCGGACAGGACGTAGAGCTCCCGGTCGCTGCGCTCCGGCTGACCTCGCATGCTCTCAACGAGGCTGGTCCCACGCATGCCGGAGGTGTCTTCTCCGAGTAGCTCGAAGATCGTCGGCATGACGTCGATGTTGCCCACGAGGGCTTGGGTGACGCTGGGCTTGGCACCAGGCACCCAAAACACCAACGGCACTTGCACCTCCGCTTCGGAAACCCCCTGACCGTGGTGGGTCAAGCCCCGCTCGCCCAAGTGTTCCCCGTGATCCGCCATGAGGACGACGAGCGTGTCGTCCAGAAGATCACGCCGCTCCATCTCCGAGAAGAGCAGACCCAATTGTTCGTCCATGTAGCGGACTGCACCCCGGTACCTGTCGGGGAGCGTTTGCGAGTCGTCCTCGTCCTCGTCCTCGTCCTCGTCCTGTCCCTGAAAATAGGGCGCATGCAGACCGAAGTAGTGCAGCCACAAGAAAAAGGGTTGCTCATCCTCGGAGTCGAGGAGCTCGGTGGCGAGAGCAGTGAACTTGTGTTGCTCGGTGCGCCGGAAGGAGCGGACCTCGTCGAACTGTTCGAGCAGCTCGGCGGCACGCCCTGCATTGGGCATGAAGAACCAGTCGGGCACCACCGCCCGCGGAGCGAGGCCGAGCTGTGTCAGACGAGCTCCGAGGGAGGGCGTGCCGACGGGCTTCATCTCGAAAGCCTCGAGTGAGTGGAACGTCGGAGGAATCGAGCGGTTGGTTCGACTGGCTTGCGAATAGGCGTTCGTGAATCGTTGAGCGAACTTCAGCTGCTTGCTGAGGAACGGAATGTCGCTCGACGAGAGAAAGGGCGAGGTCGCCACCCGAGGAGGCAGCACGTCACCGCGCATGGTGTCGACGACGAGGAGCACGACGTTCTTGATGGGCCGACCGAACGCTGCCCCTCGTGGCTTACCCTCGGGAAGGAGCGCCTCCTCGGTTTGGCGCTGCACGAGCGAAGTGATGATGGTCGAATGCGACGGTCGCAGTACGGCCGCCGCAATACCGGGAAGCGCGGGCGAGAGGCGGATACCCGAATCGCGGGACGTCGAGTTGATGAGAAGCCCGCTCGTGACTGCGAGTGGAAGCAGAGGAGCAAACAGGAACGCGCGAAGGCCGTTTTGCCACGCGAAGCTCGGAAGAAGTCGTTCGATGGAGACCAGGGAAAGTGTTAGTGCGATAACGAGCAGGGCGACGTGAAATCCCTGGTACAAGCCCACCAGAACTGAGCCGTTGATGAGGTCGAGCAGTGTCGCGATGGTCAAGCCGATGACGCCGAGCGCACGGTGACGCATCCAAACGTGCACGGATGCGCTCGCCGCCGTCGTGAGAACGACCAGCAGAGTCGCGGCTCCCTGTAGCGCGGGAGCGTACGCGTTTCTTGATATCGATTCGCCCGACACCAGGTCTTCGCCGAACAAGAACGCGCCAGGGAGCGACGCAAGGCCAAAGACGAGCGCGTGCCAGAGCGCCGGGGAATGCGCGCCACGTAGCGGCAAACGTCTGCCCAAGAAACGAGCGAGGTAACCCAGGAGCACGAGCGACAAACCCAGTGCGAGGGCGACGACCGTGTAGCCTTGGAGCAAAGCGACGAGCTGGGGCGGCTTTGGAGTGGGCCGACCGCGAAGGGCCAGACAGACGAGGTCGATGCCGATGGTCCAGAGAACCGTCAGCAGGGCGACGATCGGGAGCCTCGATGCGTGGTGACTGTTCAAAGTAAGGTGGGTTGGGGGTGAAAGCCGTCATACATGGTCGGTCTTTCTCGAGCCAATAGTCCACGTATTTAGGAGAAATTAGCCCAGCACCCAGTGTCGGAAATCAATTGGAACGACCTCTATGCCTTCAGCCACCTGGTGGGAGTCCAGCTCCTGCCAGTCCTTCACCCAGCGCGGAACCTTCCTACTTCGAGTGGCGTCGTCTCGAATGTTGACCACGAGGTGGGCGCGTCGCCGCGTGGTCGCTTCGTCCACCACTCCTCCCGCCGTGAAGACGCTGCGAGGAGTGTGCACGCCTCGGTCCCAAACCGTGTACCGGCACTCGTCGATGGGCGTTCCTCGGCGCAGAGTTGACAGAGGTACGTTTCGAGCGCGCGCCCCGAGTAGCTGCGTACTCTCGCGCCGCTCCTTACTTCTGCTAGAACCAGGTCGTTTGGCCGAATTAAGCGTCAGCTTGTGACAGAATCACGGGACATTTCCGTTCCTGCTGGTTCAGCGGTGAAGTCTATTGGGAATTGGGGCGCTTGCGTTTCAGCAGAACGTAGCCGTTGTCCTTGCTGCCCAGGCGCTCGATGGGCCGGTACTGTTTTGGAACGCCGAGCCTTGCCAGGACCTTCTTACTCGGAAACCAATTTTCTTGGACCAAGACGAAGTCTCCTCGATAGCGGCGAAAGCATTCCCGCGCTTCGCGGTAGCCTGGGCGCTCTTTGAAAGACTTCGCGGAGCGCTGCTTCCAACGTTGGAGAGGTATGGGAAAGAAGTGACGACAGGCCGATACGACGTCCAAATGTCGTGCGGAACTTCCGTAGCCAGCGAGGAGCACTGTCTTTCCGCGGAGATCGAAGTGTTCCTCCAGCGCTTTGAACTTCTTTTCTTGCGCTAATACGCGCGACCACGCAACGTCCAATCGTGTCGGAGTGGCTGCTGCGCGAGGGGAACCGACCCAGAGAACAAGAGCCAGGGGCACGAGCAGTGCTGGGACGAGCGAACTCGGGATGAAATGGGTCGGTGTTCGAGGGATCGCTCGCAACAGGAGCACGAGCGCGAGGGCGGCGAGCGTTGCCACGAGGAGCAGCGGCGTCTGTAACGGCGGGCTCTTTGGGTCGGGCCTAGGATCGACGAGCACAGTGAGCGCCAGCACGGCGAATCCGAGCGTCGGGACGAGGGTCGAGAGCTTCTTCGTGGGCCGGTCTTCTTCTTCGGTGAGCCACGTGAAACAGGCTGCTAGCGAGTAGGCAGAAGCGAGCACGACCGGTGCGAAGTGATAGGTGAAGTAGTGGTGCTGAACGACGAGACAAATCGGGCCAATGAGCCAAAGGCCCAGGACGAACGCAAAGCCTTGCCAGTCTCTTTTCTGGACGGCACCGCCCAGGTGCCCCAGCGCTGCGAGCGCGCCGGGTAAGAAGACGGGGTTGAACAGCAGGTACCTGCCCCAGCGCTCCGAGAAGCGTTCCCAGCGCTGCTCAGCCGAGGCGTTCATGCTGCCCTGAAAGGTGGCTGCATCGACCAGGTCTGACAGTTGGACCGGCGCGAAGAGCCACAAGAACCCGGAGAGTGCGCCAAACGTCAGAGCAGCGCCGGCGCACGCGACCAGAAAGTCACGCGAGCGGAAGCCGCAGACGAGCAGGCTCGTCGCCAGAACTGGGACCGCGTACAGGGCAGTCACTCCCTTGAGCAAAGGCAGGATTCCGACGGCAAGGCCTGCGGCGGCCTGCCACGCGAGCCCTCGCCGTAGCGCCGCGCCCCACCCGTAGAGTGTGACTACGAGACCAACGTCTTCGGCGTGCAAGGTGAGCGTCGCGCTGTTCGACGTCATCGCAAAGAGTGCGACGGCGGCGGCTCGTAGGCGGAGCTCTGCGCCAAGCGCGTAACGGCGCGCGAGGCCGCCGCTCCACACGGCGATCCCTCCCACGATGACGACGAGATGGGCCGTCTTGATCAGGGGGTCGAACGACGCCCGATCGAAGAAATCCACGAAAGTCGTCGCGAAACGATAGAGCCCGAGCAAGTACGCGTTGTACGTGAAGCCCCGAAACGTCCACGCCTGCAGAAACTCACGCCCCGCCATGAGCGACTGGTGGATGCCGGTGATGTGAACCCCAGCGTCGGCCGAGAGCGGCCAAGCGAGATACGAAGCAGACGACGCGATCGCCAGGCAGACAAGCGCGACCGTGAGCAAGCGGGAATAGCGAACGAAACTCATGAGACCCCCCCTAAGACCCCTTCCGCTGCGTGGCTGGCCTTATGTCTTTTCGACCTTTTCCGCGAACACCGCGCCTCGCACCTCGAACACGCCGTCTTCGAGCTCCGCCGCTTCCACGGAGTGGCGGAGGCACCGGGCCGCATCCAGCGCGCAGGGGAGGACCGCCGCCACGCGCTCGAGGGTCTTCGAGTTGGCGACCAGCGTGAGCTGCTCCACGACGCGCCCCGCCGACACCTGCCCGTCCGCCTTGGCCTTGTTGATGGCAGCGAAGGCGTCCACCGCCAGCTCGAAGCTGCCGGCGTCATCCGGCGCCGCCACGTGGGCGAGCTCCTCCAGCGTGGGCCAGGGCGCCTTGTGGACGCTCGGGTGACCCGACTCCGTCGCGAACACCCAGCTCCACACCTCTTCGGTGATGTAGGGCAAGACGGGCGCAAAGAGCCGCAAGAGCACGCTGAGCCCGAGGCGCAGCGCAGCGATGGCCGAGCCACGCGCGTCTGCGTCCACCGGCGCGCCCTCTACGGT
>JAEYVE010000288.1 GCA_023432025.1 Pseudomonadota bacterium | reverse complement strand
GTCTTTACACTATCTTTCCATCCATGGAAAGATAGTGTAAAGACATGGCGCAAGGATGCTCGAAAGACCGCTGTTCAACTTTCGTCTCGATGACGAGGACCGTGCGCTCCTGGACGCGCTTGCTGCGCACGAGAAGCTGACGAAGAGCGACGTCCTTCGGCGCTCCATGCGCTTCTACGCCAAGCACGTCGGCGTCGAAGTTCCTAAGCCAAAGAGCTCCAAGAAATGAAAACAGGCTCGCGGCGCTACCAACGCCCGAGCCCATGAGCCACCGGAGCTGACACTCCAATGACCGACTCCACACTACCACAAGACGGCAAGCGCACCCCGGTTCCTTCTATCGAAGCTGTGCCGGGGGGCTTCCGTACGCGCCTTCGCTACGGCAAGGGCCTACGCGATCGCTTCCTCATTCGGATTGCCGACGAGACCGAAGCCGCGAAGCGCGCCGCAGCCATGCAGGAACTGGCCAACGTGCTGGCGCGTTCCGGCCACTCGGACATGGCGCCGGCCATGCTGGCGAGGGCAGGCGAGGCCGACGCTCGCGGCTTCCGTGACCTCGTCCGTGTGGCCGAGGGGCTCGCCGCTGGCAAGCTCAAGCGCGCCCCCAAGGCGAAGGGCTCTGCAATGACGTTCCAGGCGGTGGGCGACGACTGGACGTCAGGTGAGCTGCATCGGCGGTTCCCTGACTATGTGAAGGCCAAGACCACGTCCGACGACGACGCCAGCCGCCTGGCGCGCCTCTACGACAAGATCGGGGACATTCCCCTCGCCTCCTTCACGGAAGAACACGCCGAGCTCGCCATGAGCAACCTGCCGGCGAAACTCTCATCGGCCTCGCGCCGGCACTACGCCCAGACCATCGCGAAAGTGCTGCGCCTCGCGGTGTACCCGCTCAGAATCATCGAGCGCAGCCCGCTGCCCGAGGGCTTCTTGCCCAAGGTGAAGAGCAAGCAAGCCAAGAGCTACCTCTACCCGAACGAGGAGGCGCAGCTTCTGGGGTGCCTCGAGGTCCCCCTCGCCCGCCGCATACTGTACGGCTTCCTTGCCCGTGAGGGTTGCCGCGTGAGCGAAGCCCTCGGCCTCACGTGGGAGAACGTGGACCTCGACCACGGCACAGTCACGCTCGACAGGAACAAGACGGCGACACCTCGCGTTTGGGCCCTCTCGCCGGACGTGGTGATCGCGCTCGAGCTCTACCGGACCGATGACTCCACCGGCCTCATCTTCCCGGGCATCGAGTACTCGCGCCAAGCCGAGCGCTTCCGGGACGACCTGAAGGAGGCAGGCATCAACCGCCCCGAGCTCACGGCGAAGTCGGACGTCCGCCTCCCCATCCGGGTCCACGACCTCCGCGGCACCTTCGTCACCCTGGCCCTCGCCAATGGGCGCAGCGAGACGTGGGTGAGCGACCGGACAGGGCACACCAGCTCCGTCATGATCAACCGGTACAAGCGCCAGGCCCGGACCGCCCAAGAGCTGGGGCTCGGCTCCCTCGCCCCGATGGACCAGACGATCCCCGAGCTCCGGGACCGTGCCGTCCAGGGGGTGGGCCAAAAGGTGGGCCAGAAACTAACCCCCGAAAACATTAAGGGCCCCAGCCCGAAAGCTGAGACCCTTGTTTTTTCAGAGTGCCGAAGGTGGGACTCGAACCCACACGAGGGGCTGCCTCGGCGGATTTTGAATCCGCTGCGTCTGCCATTCCGCCACTTCGGCTGACCCCGAGCGCCATCGACGTCCGGGGAGCTTTTGCGTGGCGGGCACTTAGCCGATGCATCGTGCAGTGTCTAGCTCCACGTGCACGAGCGACGATCACGCCACGCCGGCTCCAAACGCGTGGGGTGCTCGGCGCGTCGTGGCGCCACACGCCAAGGGCACGGCGTCGTGGGGGACCTCGGCGATTTCTTCTCGCCGATCCGGTCCCGCCCTCGAGTCCTCGGGGATAGACTGATCGATCGGAGGGGGAATGGAAGACAAAGGACGCCGGCAGCACGCGAGCTCGCAGTCGAGCATACGTCGCATGCGAGTCGGGCACGCTTTCGATCATCTGGCGAACGGAGCGGACGCCGAAGAGGGAGACACCGAGGACAGCACAGCTTGTTCGGGCGTCGTCCCAACTGGCTCGCCCGCTCCCGCATTCCCCGACGCGGAAGAGGAGCTCGGGGAAAGCTATCGCACGCTCTTGCAGACGGTCGGGGACGCCGTCCTCATCGCGGATCTCGAGTCCTCGTACTTCATCCACGTGAACCGCGCAGCAGTCGAGCTGCTCGGCTACACCAAGGACGAGCTCGGCAGGATGGGCGCGGCAATGCTTCATCCACCAGGGCACTCGGAAATCGCCGACTCCATTGCTCACGAGGTGCGCGCGGAAGGCGCGGTGCGTCGCTCCGAGGTGATGCTCCAACGCAAGGACGGCTCTTGTTTCTGGGCAGAGCTGCGGATGGGCGCGTACTGGGCCCAAGGCGTGCGCCGCTACGCGACGATCATCCGCGACGTGACGGACCGCGTGGAGCGAGACCGCGAGCTCCGCCGCGCACACGCCGAGCTCGAGGCCGCTCACGCGCAGATGCTCCACAACAACAAGCTGGTGGCGCTGGGACAGGTCGCCGCGGGCGTCGCGCACGAGGTGAACAACCCGGCCTCCTACGTCCTCATGAACTTGGACGAGGTGGGCGCGGTGCTGGAGCGTGGAGAGAGCGCGTTCAAGGCGCTGCGCACCAGCTTGCTCGCCTGGCTCGACGGAGACCAAAGAGACCGCGCCGAGGAGTGCCTAGCGAGCTTCCCCGTACACCGCGTTTTCCGCGAAGGTCGAGACCTGGTCACCGAGTGCGTGGACGGCGTGCAGCGCATCACCTCGCTGGTCAAAGATCTTCGCGGCTTCGCGCGCATCGACGAGTCGGACGTGGCGCTGCTCGGCTTGAACGACGTCGTCATCACGGCGTGCAAGATCGTCGGCCCCCACGTGCGACAGCGCGCCCATCTGAAGACTCAGCTGGAGTCGTCGCGCACCATCGCCGCGGATCGGCGGCGTCTGGTGCAGGTGGTGACGAACCTGCTCGTCAACGCCGGGCAAGCTCTCGAGGAGGGATACGCGGACGAGCAAGTCATCGAGGTGGTCACGCGCGACGACGCGGACGCCGTCGTTTTGCGAGTGCGCGACACCGGGCCCGGTATCGCACCCGAGCTCATCGAACGCATCTTCGAGCCGTTTTTCACCACCAAGCGAGAGCGCGGCACCGGCCTGGGTCTCTCGCTCTGCTCGGACATCGTGCGCCAGCACGCCGGCAGCGTGGGCGTCTTCAGTACGCCCGGGCAGGGCGCCACCTTCGAAGTCCGCTTGCCGTTCGACACCGGGCTCGTTCCAGCCAAGCCGGGAGGCCCGCAAGGCGAAGAGCCCGTCCTCGCGCGCGCGGCGCGTGTCCTCGTGATCGACGACGAGCCACAGCTCGTCCGCGCTTACCGGCGCATCTTGGGGCGCCATCATCAAGTCACCGTCGCCACGGGAGGCGCGGCCGGGCTCGCCTTGATCGAGAAGAACCCGAACTTCGACGCCATCGTGTGCGACCTGACCATGCCCGACGTCGACGGTGTTCGCATCTATCGCTCGCTCGATCGCATTGCCCCTCACTTGAAGGAGCGCATCATTTTCTCGAGCGGCGGCGCGTTCACGCGCCGCGCAGAGGAGCTTCTCTCGACCATCTCCAATCCATTCCTCGAAAAGCCCGTCGATCCCACGGAGCTGCTCGATACCATCGAGCGCGTCCGACGGAAGACCTCCGACGATCCGGAGCGGGCACCCGAAACGGCCTGAGCCAGCGGCCGCGCGGAGGCGCTTGGCAAGCCTCCCTCGCTGTTCGAAGATGAGCGCGTGACGGCGCCGCCCAAGCCCCGCAAGCAGGCCGCATGGGTGGCCACACGCCCTCCGACGCGCGGAGGCGATCCTGCACCTCTCGGCCGCGTCCTCGCCGATACGCAAAAGGCCGCCAGCTCGCGGACGGGAGCCGCTCTGTCTCCGGACGAGTGGCGTCTGCTCGTGGGTCACAAGATTGCGTCCAGAACCCGTGTGGGACGCCTCTCTCACGAAGTCTTGACCGTCTACGTCGCGTCGTCGGTGTGGTGCAACGAGCTCAGCTTGCTCGCTCCCGACATTTTGAGTCGCTTGCAGCGCGCGGGACACGACGTGTCCAAGTTGGAGTTGCGCGTGTCGGCGTTCGAGGAACCCAGCGCCCCGGTCAAGCGCGCGTCCTCGAGCCGCGCTGGCGGCGCCGCCTCCCGCTCTTCGTCCCCCCAACGTTCCTCGTCGACGGCGCCGCCAAAGAAGGACGCGGCCGGCCCTCAGGGGCTGCCTGCTTCGCTGCACGAACGCCTGGCCCTCATCGACGATCCCGAGCTGCGCGCGGCGATCGCCGAAGCCGCTGCGCTCTCTCTGGGAGCGAGACGCTAAAGCCCGCTCTGACGCCGAGACCGAGCCGACGAGGCGAAGACACCGAGACCGAGCCGACGTGAGCTTCAGCGCACGAGCGCTTCGAGCCCGGCAATGCGTTGCACCAAGAACCGCTGCCGTGGCCCCCAGGTGGGCGCCGCTTGCTCCAGAACACGCAAGTATTCCCGGTAACCGCTGCGGCTCACGCCCGCGACGTTTCGCAAGGTCGAGTAGAGCTGCTCCACGATGGGCTCCGGCAAAATTGCCTGGGCCCGCCCGTACAGCTCGAAGCAGTAGTCCACCCAGAGCGGCTTCTTGGTTGCGGCGGCCAGGCGCACCGCATACGCCGCCGCGCGCTCGGCGGCGGGGTGCGCCCCTCCTCGTTCGACCGCGTCCGCGATGCGCAGGAGGTGCGGGCGAAGCATTCGCTCTGCCTCCGCGCCTCGCCCCAGAGCGAGAGCTTTGTCCACGAGCCCTCCCAAGCTCTCGAGCGGATCCCGCTCGCGCTCCTGGGCGTGAGCGACCGCGCCGAGGGCGCCGCTGCCATGCAGAGTCTCGGCGGTGGTACAGGAGCGCTCCCGCTCCTTCGGGGCCGCCGCATGAAACACCAAACGCTGCTTGCCGATGCCGATGACGTCGCCTGGCTTGAGCTCCGCGACGTGGACCTTGGTGCCGTTGACGTACACGCCGTTGCTGCTGCCTGCGTCTTCCAGGCGCGCGCCTTCTTCACCCACCACCAGCCGCGCGTGCTGTCGGGAGACGAGCGCGTCGTCCAAGACCACCTGACACTGCTCGCCTCGGCCGAGAAGGGTCACCCCCGACGAGAGCTCGAAGAGCCTCCCCCGGTGGTCCAGCCAACATCGCAACGTGGTCAAGCTGTTTAGAAGCGTACGGTGACGTCCGCCGCGCATGCAAAAGGTTTGTCGAGGCCGCTCCGCGCCAAACGACGCATCAGCTCAAGAGCGACGCCAAACCCTCGATGCGCCCCACGAGGAAGCGATCTCTCGGCCCCAGCGTCGGCTGCGAGCGACGAATGACGTCCAGGTAAGCGCGCATCTGAGCGGATGAGACGCCGTCCACCTTGCGCGCGAGATCGTACAGCTGGTCCACCAGCTCCGTGGCCATGAGGCGCTCGTGCGACTCGTGGAGGCGGAACAAGTAGTCCACCCAGCGCCCTCGCCCCGTGAGCGCCGCGAGCTTCACGGCATAACCCGTAGCGCGCCGAAACGTCTCCTCCGCAAGCGGGCCAGACTCACCAAAGCCCTCCACGAGAGAGTCCAGCTGACGCCCGATGATGCGCTCCGCCTCGTCGCCGTGCCCCAGCGCGATGGCTTTGTCGGTCAAGGTTCCCAGTACCCCGAACGCGTCGAAGCGCTGTGTTGCCGGCGCCTGCACCAGCGTGTCGGCGCGCGCGGCGCGGTGCCGGACGAGCACGAGCTCCTGCGAGCCAATCCGAATTTGGTCGCCGTGCACGACCTCGCGCACGCTCGTGATTCTCTCTCCGTTGACCCGCACGCCGTTCCGGCTACCCAAGTCTTCGATGAAAACACGACCGTCCTGCACCGTGAGCGCGGCGTGCGAGCGGGACGCCAGCGGGTCGTCGATGCACAGCTCGCACGACTCACTGCGGCCCACCACGAACCTGGTGTCGCCGAGCGGAAACTCCTCTTGGCGGTAACGGAGGAAGAAGCTCATCAGCCCGTTCCCTGGCGGGCAGCCAAGTGTCGCAAGAGCTCCAGAGTTTCTTCGTCGTCCGTCCGGGCTTGTGTCGCGCTCTGCAGCACTCGGTCGACGGCCGGCGCGAGCGTTCGTTGTTCCAGTGCGGGCAAGCCACCAAGCCCCTGGCCGATGTCACGCGGAGGTACGATGCCCAGCGACGCATAGATGGTGAGCACCCAGCGTCCCCACTCGGCGTGGCCTCGCTCGAGCGACAGAGCAACGGCCGCGTGCGCCAGCTGATCCAGCCTATCGCGGTCCAAGCGCTCCCCGCTCGCCACCAACTCCTCGACGACTTGGCGCGCTCGCAGAAGGACGCGCTCCACGTCGTCCCACAGCCCCAGCGCGCAGGCACGCTGCACGGTGTCGACGAGCAGATCCAAAGACCAGGCCTGCTTGGATGCGCCGGTGAGCGTGGCCTCCTCGCTCCGCTCGGAAGACCCACAGTTGGGACAACACTCGAGCTCCGCCGGATACGGAAAGCCGCAAGCCGCGCAGTGGGTCATGAAACCGGTGATTCGCCCGCGCTTGGGAACGCGCGAATCGTCGGAAACACGGCACAGCACGAGGTCCTGCGTCCCGATGCGAATGCGCGCTCCGTCGCTGACTTCCACGACGCCCTGCACCGGCTGCCCCCCAACGGAAAGTCCATTGCGTGAGCCCAAGTCCTCGATGGTCACGCGATCTCCATCGATGTAGAGACGCGCGTGCGTGCGCGACACGAGGGGATCTTCGATGGTGATGTGGCAACCAACGCTCCGCCCGATGAGCGTTTCGCCCTGCGGTAGGTCGATTTCTTGCAGGAGGAAGCGGAGCCTGTGGCGAGCCATGGGTTCCTCGCGAACGCCTCGTCGCGAAAGGAGAGAGAGTCGCGAACTAACCTAGCGAAAGCCCTAGCGGAAGCGACACTCGTCCGCCGGCTAACGAAGATACCCCTCCTCGAGCGGCTGCGTCAAAACGGTAGCGCTACCACGTGGCACGTTCACACCTCGACCCGGGGGGAGGCCCCTTGACGCTCCGCGTGCAAGAAATTCTGCACCCTCACTCGATGCTCGGCGACTCGTCGGCAGGCACGCCGTCCACGGCGAGGAGCTGCACCAGACGCCACACGAACCGACCGTGCACCCCGAGCCCGTAGATGCGCAGTCGCCTATCGCGAAGAGCCCGCCCGAACGCCCAGAAGGGTCTCAACGTACGGCTGGAGTTGGCGACACGCCGGAGCGCGCCCCAGTGCGAACGAGGCTGGAGCGGCTCCTCACCGAGCGCCAAGATGCTGTCGGCGGGCCCCCACAGCGTCACGTCCGGTCGACCGACACGACCCTCGTGAATCATCAGCCGGCCCCAGTCGAAGCGGAGCGTCAACGTGACTTGGTCGTGCAGGTTGGACGGGTCGCCGACGAGGGTCGAGCCCGAGCCGCGTGTGGCTACGATGACCACCGTGCCCCACATGCGACGAAAGGACCTCGCGAACCTCCGCCGTTGCAGGTTCGCCACGACGCGGCGGCGGAGCTCACGGGCGAGCGGATCATCCTCCGCTCGACGGCCGAGCTCGACGTAAACGTCTCCCTGTCCCTCCTGACCCATCGTTTTCCTGCCAGCGTTCGCCGCGGCCCAAGCTGCTCCTCGGGCGTTGGGGCGAGCGCTGTTTCCGAGCACTTACTTTTTGAACGAACGCAAGAACTCGCAGAGCGCATCGACCGACTCGGGCGGCACCGCATTGTAAATGGATGCACGCAGTCCACCGGACAACCGGTGCCCTTTGAGGCCCACCAGTCCCGCCTTTTGCGCCGCCGCGATGCACTCCGCCTCGAGCTCGGGCGTCGAAAGGTTCCAAACGACGTTCATGACCGAGCGGCTGCTCTGCTCCACCGGCGCCCGGTAAAAGTCCGCGCGCTCGTCCAACACCGCGTAGAGCGCGGCGGCCTTCGCGCGGTTCTGCTTTTCCATCGCCGCGAGGCCTCCAAGTTCCTTCGTCCACGCGAGCACGTTGCGCAGCATGTAAATGGCGAAGGTTGGAGGCGTATTGTAGAGCGACTTTTCGGCCGCGGGCGTTCGGTACTGGAAAATGAAGGGAATGTCGCGGTTCCCCTTTTCGACCAGCTCCTTCTTCACGACGACGAGAGTGAGCCCGCTCGGGCCGAGGTTCTTTTGTGCCCCGGCGTAGATGAGGCCGCACTTCGAAACATCCATCGGGCGCCACATGATGTCGCTCGACATGTCGACGACGAGCTCCACATTTCCCACGTCGGGAAACTCGTGGAACTGGGTCCCGAAGATGGTGTTGTTGCTCGTGAGGTGCACGTACGCAGCCTCGGGATCGAGCTCCAACTCCGCTTGGGTCGGCACCCGCACGAAGCGCCCGTCCGGCAGCTCCGTCGTGGCGGCGACGCGCGCCCTGCCGGTGTGTTTGGCTTCCTTGAGCGCCTTCTTCGACCAAACGCCGGTCATGATGTAGTCGGCGCTCTGCGTGGGGCCACGCAGGTTCATGGGAACCTGAGCGAACTGCTGGCTCGCTCCGCCCTGCAGGAACAAGACGTCGTAGCTGTCCGGGACCCCGAGCAGCTCTCGCACGAGGGCGATGGCCTCGTCGTGCACCGCCTCGAAGACCTTACCGCGGTGACTGTGCTCCATGATGCTCATGCCGCTGCCCGCGTACTCGACGAGCTCACGCTGTGCGAGCTCCAGCACGGAGAGGGGAAGAGCAGCGGGTCCGGGATTGAAGTTGTGTACGCGGGTCATGGCTCGTTCACGGCGGAAAGCGGCCGTGTCTCGACGGAAACGGCGCGGGTTTCGCTAGCTTCTGGGGGCACTCGAGTCAATCGGCGCGGCGGCGCGGCCCTGCCCCGCACGTTCGCGGGACGGAGGCTTCACGTACCCGCTGCGAGCGCGCTCTGAACTTGGTCGGCGCTCACCGCGCCGCTGCGCACGACTCGGTAGTCGTCACCGCTCACCACGACGATCGTGGAGACGGCTCCGCCGGGAGCAACGCCCGGGAGCACCGTGAGCTCGCCACGCTCCACCGCGGCCGGGAAATAGCTCGATACGTCCAGAACCGTGCGGGCCGGAGGTTCGCCCGGTGAGTTGGCGCTGGTTGCCGTGAGCGGTCGCCCAAACGCCTCGACGAGCGCCCGAGCTGGAGAAGCGCCCGGAACACGCACGGCGACCGTGCCGTCCAGTGTGACCCGTTCGTCGACCGCGCCCGGCCGCACCGGGAGAACGAGTGTCAGCCCCCCGGGCCAGAACGCGTGCGCCAAACGCGCAGCGAGAGGCGGGACGTCCAGAACGAGTCCCGCCCAAACGTCCACGTTCGGCGCCAAGAGCGGCTGCCCCTTGTCCGCTCCGCGTGGCTTCAGCGAAAGCAAACGATCCACCGCACGCGCGTTGGTGGCGTCGGCGAGAAGCCCGAAGAACGACTCGGTCGCCGCCGCGACGACGCCCCCTCGATGCAGCACTCGTACGGCTTCGTCGATCAATCCATCCTCGATTCTGGGGAGTCGGAATCAAACGCCGAGGGCGCGGTGACCGATGTCTCGCCGGAGCTGACGCCCTGCGAACTGGATTTTGTCACACGCCGCGTAGGCGCGCTCGCGCGCCGCGGAGAGCGTGGCGCCACGCCCGGTGACGCCGAGCACACGCCCACCCGCCGTGACCAGCTGGTTGCCCTCGAGCTTCGTGCCTGCGTGGAAGACGCGCACTCCTTCGAGCGCCTCCGCGGCTTCCACACCCACGATGACGTCGCCGCTGCGTGACGAAGCGGGATAGCCAGCCGAAGCCAACACGACGCACAGCGCGTGCTCCGAAGACGGGCGAAGCACACCCGGGGTCAGCGCGCCGGTGGCGGCAGACAAAAGCGCTTCGTAGAAGTCGCCCTCGGTCGTCATGGTGAGCACCTGCGTCTCGGGATCCCCGAAGCGAACGTTGAACTCGAGCACGACGGGCTCGCCCTCGGGTGTGATCATGAGACCGGCGAAGAGCGCGCCGACGAACGCGCGCCCCTCCGCGGCCATTCCCGCGACCACCCGTTCGTGAACTTCGCGCTGCACTCGGGCGGCAATGTCCGCGGTGACGAGCGGGGTTGGAGCGTAGGTGCCCATGCCGCCGGTGTTGGGCCCGGTGTCGCCCTCTCCAATGCGTTTGTGGTCTTGAGCCGAAGGGAGAACCAGCGCCGTTTTTCCGTCGCAAATGGCGTGCATGCTCGCCTCGGCGCCGAAGATGCGCTCTTCGAGCACCACCGTCGCGCCCGCGCTGCCGAAGCTCCGGCCCGAAAGCATTTCTTCCGCCGCTTCGCGCGCCTCGGCCATCGACTCCGCGACGACCACGCCCTTTCCGGCGCACAAGCCGTCCGCCTTGACGACCGGCGGCGCATCGAACTCGGCGAGCGCGGCGTCGAGCGCGGCGCTGCTTTGCACGATGACGTCCCGCGCCGCGCGGATGCCGTGACGCCGACAGAACTCCTTCATGAACGCTTTGGAGCCTTCGAGCTCGGCGGCCGCGCCGGAGGGACCGAAACAAGGGATCCCGAGCGCGCGAATGCGGTCGGCCAGACCTTGCACCAACGGCACCTCGGGCCCCACCACCACGAGCGACACGGCTTCGCGCCGCGCGACCTCGACGGGATCCGCGCTGACGGTGCGGAGCGTTTTGTGAGCCAGGTCGGGCGGCAGTCTGGTCATGCCGGCGTTACCCGGACAGGCAACGACCACGTCCACGGAGGGAGAAGCGAGGAGGCGCAGAGCGAGAGCGTGCTCGCGGCCGCCGGAACCAACGATCAGGACTTTGGACCCCATGGCGGCTTCTTCCTATCCGGCATGCGGCGGACGAGCAACCGCTCGTCGCGACGGGTGGTCCCTCAGACAGGCAGGGGCATCGCCGGAGGACGAAGGCCCTTTGGACGGCCGCCCGCGGCGCGGACGAGGCGATCACAGAGGGCCACGAACGAAATCCCCGACGCCGCGGCGGCCTCCGGGAAGAGGCTCGTGCCCGTCATGCCCGGCAACGTGTTCACTTCGAGCACGACGAAGTCGCCCGCGTCGGGCACGACGAAGTCCACTCGCGAGAGGTCACGGCAGCCCAGAGCGCGGTGCGCGGAAACCGCGGCCGCTTGAATGCCTCGCGTGAGCTCGTCGGAGAAGGGCGCCGGGCAGACGTGTTCGCTCCCGCCGGTGCCGTACTTGGACGTGAAGTCGTAGAACCCCGCAGCGCGTGCGCGAATGAGCGTCGGAGGTAAGGCACGCGCTTCACCGTGCTCGTCCTCCAAGACTCCACACGTGACCTCGTGTCCTTGGTGGAAGCGCTCGACGAGCACGACGCGGTCCAGCGCGAGCGCCTGTTCGAGGGCATTGCGATACACGTCCGCCGAATCCTCGGGACGGACGATGGTGACACCGATGGCGGAACCGCCCCCGACGGGCTTGACCACGAACGCTCCGCCCAGCCGAGCGCGCAGCTCGGAGAGCTCGCGCTCGAGCGCGGCCTCACTCGACGGCAGAGCGGTGACCGTGTCGCTCGGCAAGAGCGGCACCCCGTGCGACGCCAACAGGCGCTTCGCGGCCGCCTTGTCGGCGGCGAGAGCGCTCGCCAAGACTCCGCTGCCCACGTAGGGCAGCCCGAGCACTTCCAGGAGCCCCTGCAGGCAGCCGTCTTCTCCCAGCGTGCCGTGCGTGACGGGAAAGACCACCTCGGGCGAGGCGGAAGCGAGCTCCGCGGGCAGGCGTTCGTCCAGCTCGAGCACGGTGGGCTCATGACCACCGTCACGTAGCGCGCGCGCCACGCCGCGCGCCGAAGCGCGACTGACTTCTGCTTCACTCGAGGGACCACCGGCGACGACAGCGACGCGCATAGGATGCCTTGCTTAGTCCAAGCGAACGTGATCGAGCCCGATACCGAGTTGGGTACAGAGCGTGAAAATGCGCTCGTCGCGGTAGAACTCGAGGAACGCGATGCGTGAAATACCCGCGTTCGCGATCAACTTGAAGCAGCCGAAACACGGCGACGCCGTGACGTAGATGTCGGCGCCTTCGAGCCTCACGCCGTTCCGCGCTGCCGCCACGATGGCGTTCGCCTCGGCGTGAACCGTGCGCACGCAGTGCCCCTCCTCCATCAGGTGTCCCTCGTCATCGCAGTGCGCAATGCCGCGAATGGACCCGTTGTAGCCCGTCGCCAAAATCACTCGGTCACGAACGAGCACTGCGCCGACGTGCTTGCGATCGCACGTCGAGCGGGTGGCCACCTGACGCGCAATGGCCATGAAGTACTCGTCCCAGCTGGCGCGACGCCGGCCCGACCTGGCCTCGGGGGGAGCGCCCTCACCAACGGAGGCCGCAGGGTCGGCTGGCGGGAGGGGGTGAGACGCGTCCGCGGACATGCCCGCCCCTATAGCGCGAAGAACCTCCAGAAATAAGCGCGCGAAGGCCGCCTTGCGTCCGCCCGAAGGGAATGTCGGGAGCTGGGGTTGACCTCTGGGCCCCTCACATGGCTTGTTGCCGCCGTGGAGCACCTCGAACCCACATCGGCTCTCGGAGCCAGCGCCCGCGAACGCCCGTCAGGCGCTGGCGTCGTCAGATTCATCCGCTCCGGAGTGTCCGGTCGCACCGCCTGGCTCACGCTGGCTGCCCTGCTTTCGCTCGCCGCAGTGGCGTTCGCTGCGGGCGAGGCTTCACGCGACAAAGCGGAGCGCGCGCTCGCCTCCGTCAAGGGCGATCCCCAAGCGGCCGAGGTCGCGAAACGACCCATCGCCAAAGCCGAAAGAGCGCTCGAGCGAGCAGCCGACGCCAGAAAGTCCGGCGACACCGCGCACGCGACGCAGCTCGACGCGCTCGCCTTGGAGTGGGCCGAAACCAGCGTCGACCTCGCGCGCACCGCCGCGCTGGAAACCCGCGCCGAGCTCGCGGAAAAGGAAACCGCAGAGCTCGAAGCGCGCGCCAAACGAGCTCTGTCGCTCATCGAGCAAACGGTCGCGCGCCGAGGCCGAGCACGGGAGAAATTGCGGGAGCTCGGAGTCGATCCGGAGCGGACCCCCGAGGCGGCCGTGCCCACCTCCGCCGGCTCGACCACGCCGACGCAAGCTCCCACGCCGACGCAAGCTCCCGCCTCGACGCAGGCTCCCGCCTCGACCACGCCGAAGAAGGACGGAACCCCGTGAATCGCCGACGCGTTGCCCTCCTCTTTTCGCCGGTCGCGCTCGTCGTGCTGGCAGCGTGCGCCGGCGCACCGCGACCGCGTGTGCTCGGTGAAGCAGACGCCGCTGCCGAAAGCCCTGCTGCGCGCGAGTCCTCCGAGCTCGCCCCCCAAGCGCACGCCAGCGCGGAAAAGGTGCGGCGCGCCGCAGAGGCCGCCCAAGCACGAGGCGACTTCGCTGGAGCACAAATCTTGGGCGAGCACAGCCTGGCGGCTTACGAGCACGCTTTCGTCCTCTCGCGTTACGTCAAGGCCGAGGCGCGCGTCTCGGAAGCGGAGGCGGAGCTCGCGAACGCAAAAGCCCGCCTCAGCGAGCTCGAGGAAGAGCAGCAGCGCCTCGCCGCAGAAGCCGATGGGCTCGAGCTCCGCATCAAGGTCACGCTCGATCGCGAGCCGCTCGAGAAAATGCCGCCAGCCTCTCCCGAGCGCTTGCTCGCTCGTTACGACGCCGCGCGTGCTCTCGCCTCCGAGGCGCGCCTCTTGTGCCTCGCGACCGAGCTCTTGGCACCCCAGCAAGCGTCCCTCGAGAAGGCGCGTGAGGGCTTGGCGAAAGTCGAGATCGAGCTCGGCCAAAACTCCCGCAAGGAGGACTTGTTCCCGCGTGCTTCGGCTGCACGCACGGCGTGCCTCACCGAGCTGACGCTGGCGCGCCGCCCTGCCACGGCAAAGGCACCCGAGACGGGCGTCACGGATCGCCTGCTGGTGGAGCTCACCGAAACTCAGAAGCTCTTCGCGTTCCGGGACGATCGCGGCGTCGTGGTGAGCCTGCGCGGGGCGGTCGACGGCCAAGGCGTCCCCACCAAAGAAGGCGAAGCTTTGCTGGAGCTGCTCGGACGCACCGCCAAGGCACACCCGGATTTCCCGCTTTTGGTGGTCGTGCACACGGCGTCGGTCAAAGGCGTCAAGGAAAAGGGGCCCTCGGACGCAGCCCTCGCGCAAGCCAAGGGCGTCACCTCGGCTCTCGAAACGGCAGGCGCCAAGGCGGTCCGCAGCGAAATCGCCGGCAGCGCCCAGCCGGTCGCCGATCCGCGTCTCCCCGGTGCGGCCGAGCGAAACGCTCGCATCGAGGTCATCTTCGTATCCCGGGCTCGTTGACCCCCTGTGTGGCTGGCCTCCCGTAGCTCGCCTCCAACACGGTTGGAAAGCGGGCCTGTGTCCCGCCAAATCGCCTGCGAACGGAAGGGATCCCTTGCGCTAGCGATACGAAGGCGTGAAGGTTGCTTGGAGGTCGACCGTACCCAACGAATGAAGGCACCGAGCCTTCGCCCCAGGTGCGGACGGAGACCACCCCAGCCGTGAAGCGCGACTCATTGCTCGACGAGACGATCGTGTGGGAGTCCGGACCCAGCGTCCTCAAGACTCCGCCGCTCTTCAAGCTGGTCAGCGCCCTGTCGTTCGCCTTTTCCGCCATATCCGCGGCGTACGCGGTGGTGATTGGCATCGTGCTGCAGCGAGCGCCCACGGAAACGCTGACGTTCGCGCTGTTCTGCATCGCGATGGGCGTCGCCTCGCGTCGGCTGCCCATCGTCTGGCAGCGCGGCGTTCGTTACACGATTACCGATCAGTTGGTCATCTACCAGCGTGGTCCTTTTCGTCGCACGATTGATCGAGCCGCCATCAGCTTCGCGCGCATTTACTGGCACCCGTCGCACCCCAACGTCGGTGATCTCGAGCTCGTTCGAGCCGTGCCGACCGGTGCTTTGCGACGGCGGCTCATCTTGCGTCTCGACGGCGTCACTGCGCCGGATCGCGTGTGGGCCATAACGCGCGGCGCTGACGGGGTGGCGCCCGTTGGACAAGCCGAGCAGCTGCTCGCGCAGCGGCTGGACGTCGGAGAGAAAGTGCTGTGGTCGGCGCGACCCCGGCCCAGCTTTCGCGCCTATCTGCCGCAAGGGCACCGCGAGTGGAGCATCGTGGCGCTCGCGTGTTTCCTGCTTTTCGCCTCGGCGCGCATGATTTGGCGGGCGGTTCCCACGGTGCGCTCCTTGGTCGAAAACGGCTTGGAGGTGCGCTCCGTGTCCTTCGTGGCCCTTCTCTTCGCGCTGTCGGCCAGCATCGCCCTCGTCGTGGCCACGGCGGCATTTCTGGTTTACGCCGGATGCATTCGCCCCGGACATTTGGTGGGGCACACGCGCTACCTCGTCACCAACCGTCGTGTCCTCATCCAGCGCGACCACGAGGAGCTGCACCTCGATCGCTCCCGCATCGTGGACGTCATCGACACGCCCCGCGGCGGCGGTCTGAGCGACGTATTTTTGGTCTTGGATGGCCCGCGCGCACGCGCGCTCGCCACCAGCGGCGCGTTCGGGGAAATGCATCGCGGCCCGAACCTCCGCCCGGTGCTCTGTTCCTTGGAGGACGTGGAGGGCGTGGTCCAGGTTCTGCGCGCCGCGCCGTCCAGCCAAGCGGCTTGAACGGGTGCGGCGCCTCCGGAAGCGTCGCTCCTCAGCGCGGAAGCGCCGGCTTTGCACAAGCAAGCCAGGTTCGACGAGCAAAGGCTACCCACGGCGCGCCGTCCGGCTCCGCACGCAGCAGGTACCTGCGCGAACTTTCGCACGCTCGAAAGCGAGCGTTCTCCGCGGCGTCTTCGTCCCCTGCCTCGGTCGCGAGCAAACCCTCGATCTCGGCGTGGAGCGCAGCATGCGCCTCCACTTCATAGGCAGGCACCCGAGCGACGCCGGCGAACACGTCGCGCCCCGATGCGCGCGCCCGCCGCTGTTCGAGCTCGAACGCAGAGCGCCCCGCCCGCTCCGCGACCGTCGGGCGACCCGAGCGGGCCTCCGCGAGCGCGAGTGACCAGAGCGCGGCAGAGACGAGGCGTGTGGTATCCGCCGTGCGCGACGCCAGCTCGAAATCGCTCGCAGCGGCGCGCGCCCGTCCCAGCGCCATGTGCGCATAGCCGCGCCCCAAGAGGCCTTCCGCGCGCGGCCCTGGTTGCCACACCAGCGCGAGCGCGCTCTCGAAGCGGGCCTCCGCCGCCGCTGCGTCGCCCCGAAGCGCGCCGAGCGCGGCCCAGTCGAGCCATCCTCGCCCCAACGCCTCCGCCGGCCCCGGCCGCTGCAGTGTTCGCGCCAGGCGCTTTTCGAGCCTTGCGTCGTACGTCCAACGAGCCTCGAGCCGAAGTCGAACGAGCAAAATCTCGATGCGCACGTCCTCGAACACCTTGCCCCGCGTGTAGTCGACGAGCGCCGCTTCCGCCGTCAGAACGTCATGCTCGCTGCCGAGCCCCATCAACACGCGCTCCACGGCCCCCAAGACGTCACGCTCCCGCACCCAGGAAGAAGACCGCGTCTTTTCCCACAAGCCTCGACCATTGGCCGGTACGACGACCAACATCACCCCGCAGAGCACGAGCGCTACGCGCCGCGCCGCGCAGGCGCCCTTCAGACGACCGAATGGCGAGCGCTGCGGCTCGTGCGACGCGCTCATCCCCCGAGCTCGCGGAGTCGCCGCGCGGCGTGTTCGACGAGGTGCGGCGGGTAGGGCGTCGCAGCGCTCTTCGCTCGCTCCAAGTACGAGCTCCACGCGTCGCGCGCCAACTCTCGATCTACCGGCTCGGCCAAAATGGCAACGAGCGCCTCTTGCTCTCCCGGAGGGAGCACGGGACGAAGCTCGGTCGCGCGTCCACGCGGCTCCGGCTCTCCCTCGATGAGCCAGCGGAGCGCCCACGGGCCCTCCGCCTCGGCGGCCAGAGCACGCGCCTCCCCGCTCCTGCCCGCGCGATCGAGCGCCAGCGCGAGCACAGCCCGCGAAAACTCCGTGAAGAACAGCGCGCCGCTGCGCCGCGCTTCGACGGCGTACGCACGCGCCTCGGGGTAGCTCTCGGGCGACACCACCTGAGCGACCAGAGAAGCTTCAATCAACGCCTTCTGTCGCTCGCGCCCATCGGACAAGAGCGATACGCGCGGAGCGAGGCGCCGGTAGTGCTCGAGCGCCCGAGTCGAGTTTCCTCTCTGGACCTCGGCGCGGGCTGCGGCGAGGAGCACGTTCGGAGCATCCAGCGCGGCCGCGTCGAGCCTTAGCGCGCGCTCGAAGGAAGTCGACGCCAAGCTCGGCTCTCCCAAGAGGACCTGCGCGCGCGCGACGAGCACCCAAGGCTCAGCACGATCGGGCGCGAGCTCTGCCGCTTCGAGCCCCAGGTCCCGCGCCATCTCCGGTTCGTCCCGGAGCCGGGCGTTGCCGAGCAAGAGAAGCCCACAGAGACGGCGCGCTTCCGGATAGCGCGCCTTGTCCCATAGCGCGGCGCCTCGAACGCCGCCTCGAACACAAGGCGTCGCCGGAGTGCTCGCCGCAGCGTACGAAACCAGGCGATCGTTGGTCCCCTGAGCCCGCACGGGCGTGTTTTGGACAAGCACCGCCGCGCCGAGCACCGCGCACGCAAAGCACCGTCGGGGGTTCATGGACGATCAGAATACCCCAACTCGCCCGCCGGGGCGCACGGCAGCGGCCCTCCCGATTTCCGTCGCGAGGGAGAGCCCGGGCGCGCACGAACGAGCCCCCTCGTTCGCGCGCTGCCGGCACGC
>JAEYVE010000232.1 GCA_023432025.1 Pseudomonadota bacterium | reverse complement strand
CTTCGCGCGGTGTCCCTCACCCGGTTCATCAAGATGAAGCTGTTCGTCTTCCCTCGCTGGGCCAACAAGACCCGGCAGATTGTCGGCGTGGCCCTTGCCGGGGCGCCCATCTACCTGACGGCGCTCGTTTGGTACGGCTTCTCGCCGAAGACGACCGACGTCGGCTACCAACCCAAGCAGCCCGTCCCGTACAGCCACGCGCTGCACGCCGGGGAATTGGGCCTGGACTGCAAGTATTGCCACAACACCGTCGACCAGGCGGCGCACGCGGCATTGCCCCCGACGGCGACTTGCATGAACTGTCACACGCTCGTGCATCCCAAGAGCTCGAAGCTCTTGCCGGTACGAGAGAGTGCGGCCACCGGTGAGCCGGTGCAGTGGGTGAAGGTGCACGATCTTCCGGATTACGTGTACTTCAACCACAGCGCGCACGTGACGCGCGGTATCGGCTGCGTCAGCTGCCACGGCCGCGTGGACCAGATGGAAGAAGTCTTCCAGCAAGAAACCCTGAGCATGGGTTGGTGCTTGGATTGCCACCGCGCGCCGGAGCAGCACCTCCGTCCGCCGGAGGAAGTCACGAACATGACCTGGAAGCCGGCCGGCGATCCCGTCGCCTACGGCGCTCAGCTTCGCGAGCAGAACAACATCAATCCCCCGACCGACTGCTCCACATGTCACCGATGAAGCCCCGCTCTCTTCCCCAGCAGCCTGACCCGAGGAATGGGCAGGCAGAGAACAGCGCCGCGGAGCCCTGCGGATCGAAGGCGGTCGCCGCGCAAGCGAACGCGGATCAGGCGAGCGGGACTCCGAGCCCGACGCATTGGCGCAGCTTGTCCGAGCTCGATCGCGATCCGGAGTTCCAGGAGTTCGTGTCGCGCGAGTTCCGTACGCCTCTCGAGGAGCAGCCTCTGAGCTCCTCGGGGCGTCGTCGTTTCATGCAGCTGATGGGCGCGTCGTTCGCGCTCGCCGGGTGCCGTTGGAAGGAAGACAAGCTGCTGCCGGCCGCGCGTCGCCCGGAAGGCCGCATTCCTGGTGAGCCGGTTTACTACGCCACGACGATGGAAGTTGCGGGCGTGGCGACGGGCCTTTGGGCCAAGAGCTTCGACGGCCGTCCCATCAAGATCGAAGGTAATCCGAGCGACCCGACGAGCCTCGGCGGAACGAACTCGTATCACCAGGGTTCGGTGCTGGGCCTCTACGATCCAGATCGTAGCCAAAAGGTCCTGCGCGGAGAGCACGCTTCGAGCTGGGAAGGCTTCTCCAAGGAAGGCGGGGCGCTCGTCGCTGGTGCCGCCCAGACGGGCGGCGCTGGATTCGTGGTGCTCAGCGAGGCGACCACGTCGCCCACGCTGCTGGCGCTCAAGCGCAGGCTCCTCGCGCGTCTCCCGCAGGCGAAGTGGGTCGCGTACGAACCGTCGTACGCTCCGGGGGTTGCACAGGGCGCCGAGCTAGCATTCGGCGAGCGCGTGCGCACGGTGCTTTCGCCAAGCAAGGCGAACGTCATCGTGAGCTTGGACGGTGGAGACTTCTTGAGCGGCGCGGCGGAGGCCGGGCTCGCGAACGCTCGCGCCGTCGCCGAGCGGCGTGATCCGGACGCGGGCGAAATGAGCCGCATCTACGCGATCGAGAGCTCGTTCTCCGAGCTCGGCGCCATCGCGGACCATCGTCTCATGTTGCGCTCGAGCCACATCGTGGCGGTGGCGGCGTACCTCGACGCAGCCATCACGCCGAAGGCGGGTGCGGCTGCTGCGGGCGCCGCTCAGGCGGCCCCCGACGCGAAGTTCCTCGCCGACGCGGAAACGAAGAAGTTCCTCGACGTCGCGGTCAAGGACTTGCTCGCCAATCGCGGCAAGGGCCTCCTCGTCGCGGGTGCCAAGCAGCCCGCCGAGGTGCACGCTCTCGTGCATCGGCTGAACGCCCTGCTCGGCAACGTGGGTGAGACGCTCAGCTACGTCGCGGAGCCCGAGTCGGTCAGCGGCGGTCCCGCGGAGCTCGCGGAGCTCGTCGCGGACATGCAAGGCGGCAAGGTCGAAACCCTGCTCATTCTGGGCGGTAACCCCGTCTACAACGCGCCCGCGGACGTCGGCTTCCGAGCTGCGCTCGCGAAGGTGAAGAACGCGATTCACCTGAGCCTCTACCGGGACGAAACGTCGCACTTGTGCCAGTGGCACCTGCCCGCGGCGCACTACCTGGAGAGCTGGGGCGACGCTCGCGCGTTCGACGGTAGCGTTCGGCTGGCGCAGCCGCTCATCGCGCCGCTTCACGGCGGCAAGTCTGCCATCGAGGTCCTCGCGCTCCTGCTCGGCGAGGCCAAGGTCGAAGGCAAAGAGCTGGTCGAAGCAACGCACGGTCTGGACGCAAAGGCTTGGCGCGAGGCCGTTCACGATGGCCGCTTCGGTGCGGGGTCCAAGAAGGTCGAACCTCAGCTTCGCCCCATCGCACAGGTCACCCTGTCGCCGGCGGCGCTTTCCGGCAAGGACGCGCAGAACGGCGAGCTCGAAGTCGTGTTCGAGGTGAGTCCCTCCATTTTCGACGGTCGCTTCGGGAACAACGGCTGGCTCCAAGAGCTTCCGCACCCCCTCACGAAGCTGAGCTGGGGCAACGCCGCGCTGGTCGCGCCCGAAACGGCAGACCAGCTGGGCCTCGAGGACGGTCACGTCGTTCGCGTCACGCTCGATGGTCGCAGCGTGGAGCTGCCCGTTCTGCATACGCCTGGTCAGGCGCCCGGTACGGTCGGGCTCACGCTCGGTTACGGTCGTGACGTCGCCGGCAAGGTGGGCGGCCTCAAGATCGACGACACGATCGAGGTCGTCGGCGTGGACACGTACCCGCTGTTTACGGCCAAGCTCGGCGCCGTAGCGTCGGGTGCGAGCCTCGCAGCTGCGGGCCCCCGCCAGGAGCTCGCCGTCACGCAGGACCTGTACGCCATCGACGCCATCGGCAAGAGCGGCATCGCGGAGCGTGAAGGTCAGCTGGTGCGCGAAGCGACGTTCGACGAGTACAAGAAGCACCCGGACGTCATCAAGCACAAGGTCCACCACCCGCCGCTCCTCAATCTGTGGACCGGCCCCGTCTCCTACGACGGCCAGAAGTGGGGCATGACCATCGACTTGAACAAGTGCACGGGCTGCGCCTCGTGCATCGTGGCTTGTCAGGCGGAGAACAACATCGCCGTCGTCGGCAAGGACGAGGTCAAGCGTGGTCGCGAGCTGACGTGGTTGCGCGTCGAGCGCTACTACAAGGGCGACCGCAAGGACGCCAGCGTGCGTCAGCAGCCGGTCTTGTGCCAGCAGTGCGAGAACGCGCCGTGCGAGCAGGTGTGCCCGGTGGGTGCGACGATGCACTCGAGCGAGGGCCTGAACGACATGGTGTACAACCGCTGCATCGGCACGCGGTACTGCTCGAACAACTGCCCGTACAAGGTTCGTCGCTTCAACTACCGCAACTACAACGTCGACACGATCGGCACCACGCCGTTCACCGGTACGGATGACCCGAAGGCCAAGCTGAAGAGCATGGTCTTCAATCCGGACGTCACGGTTCGTGGTCGCGGCGTCATGGAAAAGTGCACCTTCTGCGTGCAGCGCATCCAGAACGTCAAGATCAAGGCCAAGAACGTCCAGCGCCCCATCGTGGACGGCGAAATCAAGACGGCTTGCGAGCAGGCGTGCCCCACCGGGGCCATCGTGTTCGGCGACTTGAACGATCGGAAGAGCCGGGTCGCGGCCGGGCAGCGTGTGCCCCGCGCCTACGAGCTCTTGGGCGAGCTCAACAACCGTCCGCGCGTGAACTACCTGGCCCGCATCAGCAACCCGCATCCGGAGCTTTCGACTCGAGATGGCCACCACAGCGAGCACTAACCCGTACCAGGGCGCGCTGAAGGGCGACAACGCGTTCGCTCAGATCACGGACAACGTCGCCCGCATCATGGAGGCCAAGCCCCCGAAGGCTTGGTACATCGCCATGGCGTTCTCGCTGTCGCTCTTGGGCGTCTTCGGGGCGAGCCTTGGCTACGTGGTCTGGGAAGGCATCGGCGCTTGGGGTCACATCCACCCCGTGGCGTGGGGCTTTCCCATCGTCAACTTCGTGTTCTGGGTCGGTATCGGTCACGCCGGCACGCTCATCAGCGCCGTGCTTTTCCTTTTCCGCCAGAACTGGCGCACGGCGATCAATCGCTTCGCAGAAGCGATGACGATCTTCGCCGTCATCTGTGCCGCCATCTTCCCGGGTGTGCACATCGGTCGGCCCTGGCTGCCGTACTGGATGTTCCCCATCCCCAACCAGATGGACATGTGGCCGCAGTTCCGCAGCCCGCTGGAGTGGGACGTGTTCGCGGTCGGCACGTACGCCACCGTGTCCATCCTCTTCTGGTACATGGGCATGATTCCGGACTTCGCGACCTTCCGGGATCGCTCGACGTCCACCGTGCGCCGGTTCGTGTACGGCATCTTGTCGATGGGCTGGCGCGGTTCTTCGCGTCAGTGGCATCGCTACGAGCGCGCGTACCTTCTGCTCGCGGCTCTGGCGACCCCCCTCGTGCTTTCCGTGCACTCGGTGGTTTCGTTCGACTTTGCCACGTCGCAGCTGCCCGGCTGGCACACCACGATTTTCCCGCCGTACTTCGTCGCAGGCGCCATCTTCGGCGGCTTCGCGATGGTGGTGGTGCTCGCGGTGCCCGCCCGACAGTTCTTCGGCTTGAAGCGCATCATCACGATGAAGCACCTCGAGTTGATGAACAAAATCATCCTCGCGACCGGCATGATCGTCGGATACGCGTACGGGATGGAGTTCTTCATCGCGTGGTACTCGGGCTCCATCTTCGAGCAGTTCGCGTTCACGAACCGCTTGTTCGGGCAGTACGCCTGGGCCTACTGGACGATGATTTTCTGCAACGTGCTCGCCCCGCAGGTGCACTGGTTCAAGAAGTGCCGCACCAACATCTGGGTGACGTTCGTGGTGGGCCTCATCGTGAACGTCGGCATGTGGTTCGAGCGCTTCGTCATCATCTGTACGTCGCTGGCTCGGGACTTCTTGCCCGCGAACTGGGGCCAATTCATCCCGTCGCCGGTGGACTACGCGACCCTGGCCGGCTCGTTCGGCTTGTTCTTCACCCTGTTCCTCCTCTTCTGTCGGTACCTGCCCATGGTGGCGATGGCCGAAATGAAGGCGTTCATCCCTGAGGGGCACGCTCACGACCACTGAGATGTGGGCGACCACTGAGCCACCGAGGTTTGGGAGTTCCGACCGTCATGAGTGACAAACAGGCAGCCTCTTCGCAGACGGAGACCGGTAGCGCCCCGCTGCACGGATTCCTCGCCGAGTACGACAACCCGACCGCGCTGGTGCGCGCCTCGAAAAAGGTGCGTGACGCCGGCTACACCAAGTGGGACACGTACACGCCGTTCCCCATTCACGGCATCGAGCGCGCCATGGGCATTCGCATGACGCGTCTGCCGTGGATCGTGCTCGCCGCAGCGCTGACCGGTCTGACGACCGCCATCTTGCTGCAGTGGTGGACGAACGCCGTCGACTATCCGTGGATCGTCAGCGGTAAGCCGTTCTGGAGCTGGCCGGCGAACGTGCCGGTGTGGTTCGAGCTGACGGTGCTCTTCAGCGCCTTCGCGACGCTGGGCGGCATGTTCGCGCTGAACAACCTGCCGTTGCCGTCGCATCCGCTGGACTTGAAGGAGCGCTTCGCCAAGGTCTCCGACGACAAGTTTTTCCTCGTCATCGAGGCGCGGGATCCCAAGTTCGACGACGCCGAGACCAAGGCGTTGCTCGAGGCGACGAGCCCGCTCGTGTTGGACACCGTCTACGAGGATCACTCGACCAGCGCCGAGTTGCCGAAGCCGCTCGTGTACGGCCTCATCGTGCTTGCGGTGGCAAGCTTCGTGCCCTTCGCGTTCTTCGCGCAGGCGCGCTCCGCCAAGATGGAGCACGGGCGTCTGCACGCCGTCTGGGACATGGACTTCCAGCCCAAGTTCAAGGCGCAGCGTGAGAATCCGTTCTTCGCCGACCGTCGCGCCGACCGCCCGCCCGAAGAGGGCACGGTCGCCGTGGGGCACGCGAACCTCGACGATCACCTCTATCGGGGCCAAATCGACGGCGCTTGGGCCACCACGTTCCCGAAGCAGGTGGCGCTCACGGACGCCACGATGGCGCGCGGCAAGCAGGTCTACGGAACGTTCTGCACGCCGTGCCACGGCTTCGACGGCGACGGCGACGGCATGGTGCACAAGCGCGCCGAAACCCTGCAGCAGGGCTGGGTTCCGCCGAGCAACCTCCACCAAGAGTATCTGCGGCAGCAGCCCGTGGGTGAGCTCTTCAACACCATCACGCACGGTATTCGCAACATGCAGCCCTACGGCGCGCAGATTGCGCCGGACGACCGCTGGGCGGTGGTGATGTACGTGCGCGCGCTTCAGCGCAGCAAGGCATCCGAGCTCAAGGATATTCCCGAGGCCGACCGCGCCGGGCTCAAGTGAGCTTGGATTGATTGAGAGCTTTCGATGGCTGACTCAAAGGACAAGAAGAAGAACGCGAGCGCGCCCCCACAGGGCGGGGACCACGACCACGGCGGTGGTCACGGTCATGGCGGCGGCGTGAGCGACACCATTCGCCTGGGCAAGGCGGGTGATGGTCTGTTCAAGATCGCGGCGGTTGTCGGCGTGCTTGGGCTCGGCGTGAGCATTCCGCTGGGCGGCGGCATCACTGGCGCGCAGTTCCAGCATTCCTACCTCGCGGCCTTCATGTGGGGCCTCTCCATCGCGGTCGGCGCGGTTTGGTGGGTCATCCTGCAGCACCTGGTCAGCGCGCGCTGGAGCGTCACCGTGCGGCGCGTCGGAGAAGTTCTGGCGCAGGGCGTGCTTCTCATGGGGCTGCTCTCGCTCCCGGTCGTGGTGCCGGCGTTGCTCGGCAACGACGTGCTCTACAAGTGGGTGAACCACGACTTCATGGAGTCGAATCACGCGCTTCACAGCAAGGTGCCGTACCTGAACACCAAGTTCTTCGCGGTGCGCTGGATCGTGTACTTCGCCTACTGGGTGCTGGTGGCGCGCTTCTTCTTGAAGACGTCCGTCAAGCAAGACGGCTCGGGCGACTTGAAGCTCACCGCCAAGCTGAAGAGCGTGAGCCCGGTGTCGATGATCGTGTTCGCGCTGGTGACCACGTTCTTCGCCATCGACCTCCTGATGTCGCTGGATCCGCTGTGGTTCTCGACCATCTTCGGCGTGTACTACTTCGCGAGCTGCGTGCTCACGTTCCACGCGACCTTGGCGCTGGCGCTATTCTGGCTGCAGGGCAAGGGCATTCTGAAGACGAGCGTGACGGCGGAGCACTACCACGACATCGGTAAGCTCATGTTCGCGTTCATCGCGTTCTGGACTTACGTGGCGTTCTCGCAGTTCATGCTCATCTGGTACGCCAACATCCCGGAAGAAACGCACTGGTTCCACGATCGCCTCCAGGGCGCGTGGAAGGACGCCTCGTTCTTCATGATGGCGACGCACTTCGTCATCCCGTTCTTCGGCATGATGTCGCGCCACGTGAAGCGGAGTCGCAAGGCGCTCACGTTCTGGTCGGTGTGGGTCCTGGCCGTCGTTTGGTTCGATATGCACTGGCTGGTGCTCCCGAACCTGCACCGTGACGGGCTTCACCTGACCGCCGCGGACTTCACGACGTGGATTGGCGTCGGTGGTTTGGTCGTCGCGTTCGCAATCTGGAACGCCAAAAAGCTCGACCTTCTCGCAACCAAGGACCCGCGGCTCGAGCGCTCACTCGCGTTCGAGAACATCTGAAGGAGAGCCACGTGTCGAACGAACCGGACAAGGTCAATAGCGGCGCTCTGGCCACCCTGGTGGTCCTGCTCGCGCTCGCAATGTTGGGCGCCTCCCTGACGATCACGGCGTTGGTGAGGGTCGAAGAGGCCGAGCTCGGCGCCGAGCGCGCTGCGCCTGCCGAAAACGCGTACCGCAGCCTGCGCGCAGAGCAGCTGGCCAAGCTCAACGCGCCGAGCGCTTGGACGGATCGCGCCAAGGGGCTCGTTTCGGTGCCCATCGATCGTGCCACCAAGCTCATGCTCGGCGATATCCGTCACGGTCGTACTTGGGTCGGTGAGCTGCCGCCCAAGAAGGAAGCGCCGCAGGGCAGCGGCGGCGAAGCTGGCGCCGAGTCGCCGGAAGGGACGCCGTCCGAAGCGGCGCCGTCGCCCGAAGGCAGTCCCGCGCCCGCGCCGACCGGCGGCGACTCGGGGACGCCCTCGCTTTCGCCCACGCCGGGTTCGACCGGGCCCGGGCCGACGCCTGCTCCGCAGAAGGCGCCGGAAGCTCCCAAGAAGACGGCGCCCGAAAGCGCGCCAGCGCCCGAAGGGACGCCTCTCTGAGGTCATGATGCGCCTCGGTCGATTGCTCACGTGCCTTGCCCTCGGTGCAGCTTTGCTCACCGCAGGCGAAGGTGTGTCCGCCGCTCCGGTGGACCAGAGCGAGATCAAGTCGCGCACGGAAATGGCCCCGAAGCGCCTTCGTGGCGTGGACGTTCAGGAGCACCTCGAGCGCTCGCTACCGGGCACCTTGGGCTTCACGAGCGACGATGGGCGTCCCGTCGTGCTCGGCGAGCTCTTCAAGGGAGATCTCCCGGTCATCGTCACCATGAATTACTCGGACTGCCCCATGCTGTGCAGTCTGCAGCTGAATGGTCTCATCGATGGTCTGAAGAAGGTCGACCTCACGCTGGGCAAGGACTACCGCATCGTCACGGTGTCCTTGGACCCGGCGGAAACGGTCGAGCGCGCTCGTGGCACCAAAACTCGCTATCTCGCGCAGTACGGTCGCCCCGAGGCGGACCCATCCGCGTGGACGGTGCTCGTCGGTTCCGAGGTCAACGTTCGCGCGGTCGCGGAAACGCTCGGCTTTGGTTACAACTACAACGAGAAGCGGGACGAGTACGTCCACCCCGCCGCGTTCGTCGTCACGTCGCCGCAAGGAAAAATCCAGCGCTACGTGTACGGCATCGAGTTCCAGCCGAAAACGCTGCGACTCAGTCTGATCGAGGCGTCGCAGGGCAAGGTCGGTACGAGCGTCGACCGCCTCGTTCTCTACTGTTTTCACTACGACGAAACCGAGGGGCGCTACGCCCCGGTGGCCATGAACATCATGCGGCTCGGCGGGGGTATCGGGGCGGTGTCGTTGTCGGGCCTGATCGGTTTTCTTTGGTGGGCCGAGCGCCGAAAGCAGCGTGGCGGCTCCGTTCAGCACTCAACCCACCCGCTAGCACCACCCGCTAGATCCAGTTCGCTAGAAGAGAGAACTGCACCATGATCTCCTCGTTGATTTCGTCTTTGGCGGACACGCCGCTGCCCAAGTCCCCGCCGTCCGACGACTACTGGATGCCGATCCAGGGGTCGACGTTCGCGGTCGATGTGGACTGGCTCTACAACGTGCTGTTCTGGCTCTCGGTGGTGTCGTCGGCAGCCATCTTCGCGGTCATGGTGCACTTCGTGCGCAAGTACCGCGTGTCCAGTCGCGAGGGCAGCGCCATCGGGGACGAGGTCAGCCAGCACAATACGGCGCTCGAAATCGCCTGGTCGGTGATTCCGCTGTTCATCGTGATTGCGCTGTTCGTCTGGGGCTTCAAGGGCTTCGTCAACCTGCGCACTCCGCCGAAGGACGCCCTGGAAATTCACGTCCAGGCCCAAAAGTGGAAGTGGCTGTTCACGTACAACACGCCGTCCGGTAGCTACACGGACAGTGAGCTCCACGTTCCGGTGGACCGCGACGTGCGTATCGTCATCCAGTCGGCGGACGTGCTGCACAGCCTCTTCATCCCCTCGATGCGGGTGAAGATGGACGCCGTCCCCGGGCGCTACACGGATCTCTGGTTCCACGCTACCAAGACCGGCAGCGCGCCGGTGTTCTGCGCGGAGTACTGCGGTACGGCGCACTCCGACATGATCACCCAGATCACGGTGCACGAACCCGGCGGCTACGAGCGCTTCTTGCAGAAGGCCGATGACCTGAAGAAGGCTCTGCCTCCGGTCGAGCTCGGCAAGCTGCTCTACACGCAGCAAGGCTGCGAAACGTGCCATTCGACGGACGGCAGCGCGAAGGTGGGCCCGACGTGGAAGGGCATCTTCGGCAAAACGCACGCGCTCGCCGACGGAACCCAGGTGACCGTGGACGAGAACTACATTCGCGAGTCGATCAACCAGCCGCAGGCGAAAATCGTCGCTGGCTTCGCCCCCAGCATGCCCACCTACCAGGGCAAGTTGGCTGACTACGAAATCAACGGACTCATCGAGTTCATCAAGAGCCTCAAGTAGGAGTTACCGATGGCTGCCCCCACCACCGCGGCGGATTTGGTCGTCGCTCCCTCGAAGCCCGAGGACAACTACCTCACTCACGACAAGGGAATCATGTCGTGGGTGTTCACGCTCGATCACAAGCGCATCGGGCTCATGTACCTCGTGAGCGTGCTCATCTCGTTCGCCTTGGGCGGCTTCTTCGCCCTCTTGGTGCGCGCAGAGCTGTTCACGCACGGGCCCACGTTCCTCACGCACGACCAGTACAACCAGGCCTTCACGCTCCACGGCGCCGTGATGGTCTTCTTGGTCATCATTCCCGGTATTCCGGCGGCGCTCGGCAACATCATTCTGCCGCTCCAGTTGGGAGCGAAGGACGTGGCGTTCCCGAGGCTGAACCTGGCCAGCTATCACCTGTGGGTGATCGGCGCCCTCTTCTTCATTGCGTCGCTGGTCATCAGCGCCGCCGATACGGGTTGGACGTTCTACGTGCCTTACAGCACGACGACGCCCACCGCGGTCATCCCGGCGGCTTTCGGCGCGTTCATTCTCGGGTTCAGCTCCATTTTCACGGGCCTGAACTTCATCGTGACCATCCACAAGCTGCGTCCGCCAGGAATGACCTGGTTCCGGATGCCGCTGTTCTTGTGGGCGCTCTACTCGACGGCCGTGATTCAGGTTCTGGCGACGCCGGTCATCGGTATCACGCTGCTGCTCCTGATCGTGGAGCGCGTCGTGGGTCTGGGCATTTTCGACCCGTCCTTGGGCGGTGACCCGGTGCTGTTCCAGCACTTCTTCTGGTTCTATTCGCACCCTGCCGTCTACATCATGATCGTGCCGGCCTTCGGCGTGGTCAGCGAAATCATCGCCTCATTCAGCCGCAAGGAAATCTTCGGCTACAAGTTCATCGCGATGAGCTCCATCGCGATCGCGCTGCTGGGCTTCCTCGTGTGGGGTCACCACATGTTCGTGAGCGGTCAGTCGGTGCTCGCGGGCACCATCTTCAGCGCCATCACGTTCCTCATCGCCATCCCCACGGCGATCAAGATCTTCAACTGGGTCGCCACCATGTACCGGGGGCGCATCCACCTGGACACGCCGATGCTCTACGCACTGGCGTTCTTGTGGGTGTTCACCATCGGCGGTCTGACGGGCGTGTTCCTCGCGGTCATGAGCGTGAACGTGCATCTGCACGACACGTACTTCGTCGTCGCGCACTTCCACTACGTGATGATGGGCGGCGCCATCACGGCGTTCATGGGCGGCCTGCACTACTGGTGGCCCAAGTTCACGGGTCGCTTGTACCCGGAGCGGGCGGGCCGCATCAGCGCGGTGCTCGTGTTCATCGGCTTGAACACCGCCTTCTTCCCGCAGTTCGTGCTCGGTACGCGCGGCATGCCGCGCCGGTACTACAACTACCTGCCGGAGTTCGAGCAGCTGCATCAGCTCTCGACCATCGGCGCGGGCATCCTCGGGTTGGGCTTCGTGATGAGCGCAGTCTACCTGTGGTCGAGCGCCAGGAAGGGCGCCAAGGCGCCCGCCAATCCGTGGGGATCAACCACGCTCGAGTGGCAGTGCAGCTCTCCGCCGCCCTACTACAACTTCCACGACACGCCGACCGTCGCTCGGGGTCCCTACGACGGCTACGACAAGCTGAAGTACCAGAAGGACATCCAGGGGTACGTGCCCGCCGAGTAAGGCCGGCACGCCTCGGAACCTCTCGAGCCTTTGGAATCAACCGATGACGGATATCAAAGCGAACAAGGACGCGGCGCTCGTTGCGGAAGTGGCCATGCCTCACGGCAGCCACGGCCACGGTGAGTCGCACGAGTACCCCTACGTCGCGCACCACTTCGCGTCTGCCGAGCAGCAGTTCGATTCGGGTAAGCTCGGTATTTGGCTGTTCTTGGTGACGGAGATCCTGTTTTTCGCAGGGCTCTTCTGCGCCTACACCATTTACCGGGGCCAAAACCCCGAGGTGTTCTACTGGGCGCACTTCTACCTCGACACCAACATGGGGGCGCTCAACACGATCGTCCTCATTTTCAGCAGCTTTACGGCGGCCTGGGCCGTTCGTAACGCGCAGCTGGGCGAGACGAAGCTGCTCCGCATCAACATCGTTCTCACCATCGTGTGTGCGCTGACCTTCATGTGCGTGAAGTACGTGGAGTATTCGCACAAATTCCACGACGGCCTCCTGCCCAGCAAGCACTTCAACCCACGTGAAGAGCTCTGGGAGAACGAGACCTTCAAGAAGAAGCACCCCGAGTCGGCGGCCGCCATGGAGCGCCTCTTGGCTCAGATGGAGGCCAACAAGAAGGAAGCCGCGCTGCGCATCGATCGCACGCCGCGCACGCCGCTTCAGCTGGTGCCCGCGGTAAACCAAGCGCCCGCGACGGAGACCAAGGCTGCCGCCCCCGGCGACACCAAGACGACCGCCGAGCCAGCCGCTCCCAAGGCGGCGGAGACCACCGCGGTCGACCAGAAGGGTGATGCCAAGGGTCAGCAGGCGCAGGCGGAAGCGGCGCCCGCTGGTTCGGCGCAGAAGGCGCCCGAGCCTCCGGCCGCTGGCTCCGCGGTTCCGCTCGCGGCGGGCCAGCCCGAAGCAGTGCCGGCTCAGGCAGCGCCAGACCAGGCGGCCCCAGACCAGGCGGCGCCAGACCAGGCGGCCCCGGTCGAGGCAGCGCCGAAGGCCGCAGCATCCGACAACGTGAAGGAGCTCGCGGCGGATATCCGCATCGCGGACGCCATCCGTAGGCTGACCAAGGAAGAGGCCGAGCCGCTCATCAAGGCTGGCATCATTCGCAGCACCGCGGACGGTAGCCCGATCACTCTGGCGCGCCCCGAGAAGGCCGGCGTGTTCTTCAGCATCTACTTCTTCATGACCGGTCTGCACGGCGTGCACGTGCTCATTGGCATCGGCGTGTGGGTGTGGATGTTGGTGCGGTCGATGCGTCGACGCTTCGGGCCGCGCTACTTCGGGCCGATCGACTTCTCGGCACTGTATTGGCACTTGGTGGACCTCATCTGGATCTACCTCTTCCCGATGCTCTACCTCATTCACTGAAGAGCCCACTTTCCAGAATTCGAGAGCCGAGATTCGACATGGCTGACGGACACAAGACAGAAGCGGGCGCTCACGGACACGGCGGGCACGGGAGCGACGGAGACTTCGCTCACACCACGCCAATGTTCCTTCTCATTGGCGTGTTCGCGGCGCTGACCATTCTCACCGTGCTCACGGTGGCGGTCACCGCGGTGGATCTGGGTGGAACGGGCAACTTCGTGGTGGCGATGATCATCGCCACCATCAAGGCTGCCTTGGTGATGGCGTATTTCATGCACATGGCATGGGACAAGCGCTTCAACGTCGTGGTGTTCTTGAGCTCCTTCTTGTTCGTGGTGCTCTTCCTCACCATGGCGCTCACGGACCGTCGTGAGTACCAGCGCGCCATCGACACCTTCCAGGCGCAAACGGCCGCGAAGTAAGCGCTCTTTCCAACGAGCCTCTCACGAAAGCCCCCCGGCTCCGCCGGCGGGGCTTTCGTCGTCGTGGGGCGTCTCTTGGAACGCGAGCGCCCCGCTCAGCGGCGGCACGCCGACGCTTTTGGACGTGCGCGAATGTGCAGAACAGCCGGGTCGCTTACGGCCGGGCGGCTGGCGCGTGAGCTTGGTCTGAAGTTCAGCCGAAGAAGCCGCCCGTGGTCAGACAGCCCGCGAGCTGTGCGTAGACGGAGTGCAAGGAAGCACGGGAAGGCTGACTTCCGGCGTGGGCGGTGATGCGCGAAGCCAACGAGCCTTGGCGCGCGTAGTGCGCGAGCCAAGGGACTGCGTAGGCGCGTTCTTCGCTGGTGAGGGCTTGGTTGGCGAGCTCTGTCCAGAGCTCACCCGCGGAGAGCGGGCCCCGCGCCCCGAACAACGCAAGGTACTGGGCGTCGTCGATCCGGGCGCGCTCTGCCTGACGCAGGGTCGCGTCGAACATGGGCTCCAGGCGGAGCTCGTCCCAGTCGAAGAGCGAGGGGTCGTTTGCGGCGCGCTCCGTGAGAAGGCGCACCGCGGCGACGACGAGGGTTGCGATGGACAAATCGGCTTGGGGACACTCCTGAGTGTCCAAGACGCGGATTTCGATCGCATCACGCTCGAAGCGCGCGATGGCGCCGCGGGCGTTGACCCACTCGCCGACCAGGACGCCTTCTGGATCGAGCGGCGCCAGATCGGCGTAGATCCCGTGGAGGAGCCGCTCGTAGGCGTGGCGCGAAAAGACGCGCTCGGGGATGACGTGGCCGGACACGCTCGGGACGCGAGCGGCGTTTCCGCGATAGTGGTGAAGGCGGGTGTCCGCGAGACCTGTCGCGCGCCCCTCCGCGAAGGGTGACGAAGCCGCGAGGGCCGGCAGGAGCGGCAGAATGAGGCGGATGGCGGCGTGAAGGCGCGCAAACTCCTCGTCGTCAGCGAACGGCAAGTTGATGTGCATGCTCTGGAGATTGGCCCAGCCGTGTCCGGTGCAGTCGAAGATGCGGTGGAAGGCGCGATAGATGTCGTCCTGCTCGTGGGGCCAGAGGACGAGCTCGCGGACCGGGTCCATCCACGGGTGCATGCCCGTGGGCAAGAGGCGCGCTCCGAGCGGCGCGAGCTCGGCCTGCATGTCGCGCAAGCTCGCCTGAAACTCTGCGGCGGCGTTCGAGAGCGAGCGCGTGGGACCGTTCGTCTTCAGCTCGATGACGTGAAGCGCGAGCTCGTTGGACCACGCGATGGGGCCGCGCTCGACAGCCAACGTAGTCTCGCCGGCGACGCGTTCGAGGAGGCGGTCCGCGATGGGGCGGACGTCCAGAGTCGCCGCGTCGACGAGCATGTACTCGAGCTCGATGCCCACGGCCTCGAAGAGATGGAGGGGACCCGGACGCTCGCCGAGCTCGATTGGGGCGTGGGGCGCGCTGTCTGTGCTGGCGGTCGAAGCGGTCATGGCTGTAGGGCTTGGCGGCAAGTGGCTGCGGGGCTCGCGGGAGTGTTTGGTTTCGAAGCTGGGGGGAGCGCGAGCGATCAAGCGGGGCGCGTGCGGCCTCGCTCCTCGATGCGGCGATAGAACGCGCGCATCACGGCGAGGTACAGATCGTCCTTGAGCACGGCGTCTTCGCAGCCGGCGTCCACGCTGGGGTTGTCGTTGATTTCCATGACCACGAAGCGGCCCTCGAGCTCCTTGATGTCCACGCCGTAAAAGCCGCGTCCGATTTGTTCGGCAGCGCGCACGGCGAGCGCGACCGCTTCGGGGGGAGCTTCGTCCACCTCGATGGTGTCGACGCGTCCATAGCGACGCTTGGTGTTGTCCTGGGCCTTCTGGATTTGCCAGTGGCCTTTGACCATGTGGTAGCGGCACACGTGCAAGGGAGTGCCGTCGAGCACGCCGATGCGCCAGTCGAACTTGGAGGGCATGTACTCTTGCGCCACGACGAGCTCGGAGGCGGCGAAGAAAGTCGCCAGGTGTTGGCGTAGCTCGGCTTCGTCCTTGGCTTTGACGACGCCGAGGGAAAACGAGCTGTCGGGCCTCTTCAGGACGCACGGAAAGCCGAGCTCGGAGCCGACCTCTCGAGCGTTGTCCTTGTGGACGACGAGCGTGCGCGGCGTGGGGATCCCGCGACGCCGCATCATTTCCGCTTGGTAGACCTTGTTGCTGCAGCGGACGATCGACTCGGGATCGTCGATGACGACCAAACCTTCGGCGGCCGCGCGGCTCGAAAAGCGGTACGTGTGGTGGTTGACGGACGTCGTTTCGCGGATGAAGAGTCCGTCGAACTCGGCGATACGCCCGTAGTCTTCCCGTCCTACGACTGTCGCCTGCATCCCGAGCCGACGCGCGGCGCGCGTGAAGCGCTCGATGGCCCGAGCGTCGGAGGGCGCGTCTACCTCGAGAGGGTTCACCAGGATGGCGAGCGAGTAGCGGGGGCGCTTCGGCCCGGCCACGTTCGGTCGCGCGAAGAAGCGGCGCGCCTGCTCCGAAAGAAAGTCGAAGTGACTCGGCGGTATTTCGTCCGCGGCGATCGTGCGCAGGCTCTGAAGCCGCCAGCGGTCCGCGCGGACCACCTCGGCGCGCAACAGCGGCGCGGGAAAGTAGTTGAAGAGAGCGCGCGCCAAGCGGTCGTAGCGGGTGGCGAGGTTTCGGCCGAAGTAAATGCTGAGGGAGAAGCGATCGCTGCGGATGGGGGCCAGCATCGACTGCAGCATTTGGTCGATGTCCTCGTTGGCGACCTTGACCACGGGTGACAGTCGCAAATCTTGAATGGTCGTGACCGAGGGGAACGGACGATGTCCCCGCGCCGTGGCCAGCAGCGACACGTAGTATCCGAGCGACTGATACGTGTAGCTGCGGCACAGGTTGAAGACGGTGGCACGACCGAGCCCGGTGAAGCGGGCCTTGGTCAGGTAGTCACGTGCCGACACGACTTCCGCGCCGGGGACCTCGAGCGCCCAACTCTGTGGGTTCTCGACGACGATGAGCGTTGTCACCGGAGATGTTCTTTCTTCGACGCGGGCTCGATCACGAGCAGGTTGGCGTCATAGGTGAGGATGCCGAGCAGGATCGACGCGATGAGACGGTTCATTTTCACGCGGTAGTTGCGCTTGCCGAACGCCGGATTGTCCTCGAGCGGATCCGCGACGAGCACGTCGCGGCTCGCGGTGTCGTAGCCGCGAAGAAGCACGAAATGCCCTACGGGGAGCCCGGCCACGTCGTCGTAACCGCCGTCGGGCTCGCGCTCGCGTGCGCAGCCGTAGAGGTGAGTCGCGGAGAGGCCCGTCAATATGGGAACGCCGCGGCGCAGGTAACGACGAAGCAGCGCGGAGGTGAGATCTTCGTAGCGCAGCACGCCGCCCAGCTCGAAGAACTCCAAGTACGCGTCCGTCGCGTGCGAGAAGCGGCGGCCTTCCTTGTGGAGGCGCTGCTCCTCGAGCTTCTTCGAAATGGACGTCGTGGCGTCGGGAGAGAACCACGTCGGATCGAAGAGTTGCAGGTTGTAGGTGTAGATGGTCGCGCGGTAGCCGCGCCGGAGCGCGTGGCTGGCGAGGTACACGGCGAGCGTGCCGCCCATCGGCAGCGTGGAGACGCTCTCAATCACCTCAGCGAGGGAAATGTCGTCCCCGAAGTATTGATAGACGCCATGCAGGCAGGTGGGGCCGCAGGTCGAGTCATCCGGCTGCGCCAGCACGTGAAGGGCGAGTCGGGTCGAGTCCGGTTCGGGGTCGGTCAAGATGAGCGGGAATTTCGCGCACCCGTCGGGCGTCGTCGAGGACTTCCGCCGGAGAATACCGGACGGTCCCAGACGACTTTGGGTCAGGGGTTGGCCCGCCTTCCGAGTTTTTTGACGAGCCCCCGGGACGCGTTAGGGTTCCGGGTCATGGTCGGGCCGCGCCGTAGTTTGGAAATCCTCGCGGATCTGCGGAGGTTGGGGGTGACGGAGCGGGCCCGGGAGCTGTCCCGATTGCGCGAAACCCAGGAGGCCGCGGAGCGCACGTACGAGGCCTGTCTTGCCGAGCTCCACGAGCACGTGGTCGCGGAGCAGACACGCCGTGCTCGAGAGGAGCAACGCTTGAAGGGTGGCCTGGGTACGGTAGCCGACCTCGAGTGGAGCGCGCGTTACGAGGACCGAGCGCGCAGGACGCGAGCGCGCTTGGAAGAGAGCGTGGACCGTGCGCGCAGCAAGGCAGCGGCGGAGCGCGCTTTGGTGGCGGAGGCCCAGAGGATCTTGAGCCACGCTTTGGGCGAGCGGGTCGCCGCCGACGAGCTCCTTGCCCGTCGCGCAGGAGAAGCTCGGTTGCGACGCGAGCGGGCCACGGACGAGATGGTGGAGGACGGCGCGCGCGCCCTACGCTTCGATGAACGGCGCGGAGGCACATCGTGAGGTGGCTGAAGCGCGGACGGCGCGCGCGTATGGCGTTGCTCGGGCTCGTCGTGGGCGCTTGCTCGCCGACGACGATGTCGAAGGCTCCGAGCGTTCCCGGCGCGGTTCTCGGGACCGACGGTGACGCACCCGGAGGCGCGGTCGCTGCGCCAGGTAGCCCCGTGGGCGGTTCGGAGCCGTTCGATCTCGAGCGGTTCACGCCGCTCTTGGCGTTGCCCGAGCTCGCCCCGGCGCGCGAGGCCGTCGACGCCGGCGACGCGGCGCTTGCCGCGACGGAGGTGCGTCGGGTTCTGTCGTCCCGTCGGCCGACGGGCGTCGAAGCGTTGCGCTACGAGTACCTCGTTGCTCGACTGGAGGAAGCTGCGGGGCGCTTGGACAGTGCCATCGCTGGCTACCAGCGTGCGGCGAGCGCAGATTGGCTTCTGCGTGACTACGCGCGCCTCGGGCACGCACGCACCCTGCTCGCCACGGGCAAAACGGCGGCGGCGCTCGCCACGCTCGCGGAGTTGCCGGACGTCGGCGTCGTGGCGGACAGAGCGCGCCCCCTTCTCGTGGAGGCGACGGAGCAGGAGGGGCAGCTCGATCGAGCCGTCGAGCTCTTACGAGTCGAAGCGAACCGCAGCGCGTCGCGCCGTGAGCACGCGGCGCTCGCGCGTCTGCTTCTGACACGCATCGACAAGGAGCCGGTGCGGCCGGCGGCGGCGCGCGTCGCCGACGCGCGCGAGGCGCTCTTGCACGCCGAGACAGCCGCGCTCGGTCTCGGCGCCAACTCGACGGACGCGCGCGCCGCGCGCGAGTTGGCCAAGAGGGCGACCGAGTTGCTTCCGGCGAACGAGCGCAGTGTGGGGCTGCGCTCGCCCGAGCTGGAGCTGTCGCACATCGAGGGACTGGATCAGGCAGGCTACACGGAGGAGGCGTTGGCCGCGGCCGACGCGCTCGAGGCGAGGCTCGAGGACAAGCTCGGCGTCATTGGATGCCGGCTCGCGTACGCTCGCTCCAAGATGCTTGCGGGGCAGCGCAAGTGGAACGACGCCGCCGACGCGCTGGGCGAGCCGTCGGCCAAGTGCAACACGGATCCCGAGGTTCGGGCGCGCCTGCTGTTTTTGGCTGGAAAGTACGCGCATGCCGCCGAGCGTTACGCGGCGGCCGCTCGCTACTACGAAATGCTCGAGCGCGAGTTTCCGAAGCACCGCTTGGCGGACGACGCGCGCCTGAAGCGCGCCCAAAGCTACCAGCGCATGGGCGTCGAGGCGCGCTTCACCGAGCTTCTGCAAACCATGCCGGAGGACTACCCCGCCGGCGACATGACGATGGACGGCGTGCTCGAGCTTTCGATGCGGCGCATCGAAAAGCAAGACTGGTCGGGGGCGGCGTCGGTCCTCGAGCGGGGCGTCGCGCTCGTCCGCAATCGCGACAGCGCGCGCGGCACCGAGTACTCCGGGCGCGAGCGGTACTTCCTCGCGCGCGCGCGCTTCGAGACCGGGGCGCGCGCTCAGGCGCTGGACGAGTACGCAGCCATCATTCGTGAGCTGCCGCTCTCGTACTACATGCTGCACGCCTACTCGCGGCTTTTGGCGCTCGACCCGGCGCGCGCCCAAGCGAGCCTCGAGGAAGGGCTCCGACACGCGAGCGAAAAGCCGTTTGCCTTCGCCATGCGTCCCGAGTTCGAGCGCGTCGAGTTCAAGCGCGCTTTGGAGCTCTTGCGCGTCGGCGACGTGGCAGGCGGCAAGAGCGAGCTCTCGGCGCTCAGGCTCACGGACGGCGCGGACGCGGCCCTGCTCTGGGGCATAGCGTTGCTCTACGATCGCGCTGGCGCGGCGGGCGTGTCGCACGGCATCGCCCGCGGACAACTGACGGACTGGTTCGGCCACTGGCCGATCGGCGCGTGGCGCGCGGCGTGGGAGCTCGGCTTTCCTCGCCCTTACGCGAAGATCGTGGAGCGCGAATCGAAGCGCAGCTCGGTGCCCGAATGGTTCATCTACGCGGTCATGCGCGAAGAGAGCGCCTTCGATCCGGAAGCGCAGAGCCCCGCGCGCGCGTACGGCCTCATGCAGCTCATCGTGCCGACCGCGAAGATGTACGCGAAACGGTTGGGACTACCCTACGAAGCCCCGGCGCTGCGACGCCCCGCCATCAACGTTGCGCTCGGTAGCAATGTGCTGCGCGATTTGACGGAGCGCTTCGAAAAGAACCCGCTCTTGGCCATCCCCGGTTACAACGCCGGGCCCGGTCGACCGGCGCGTTGGCTCCGCGAGCGGCCCCAGTTGGACTTCGACGTGTGGGTCGAGCTGATCCCACTGCTCGAGACGCGTCGTTACACCAAGCGCGTGCTCGCCAGCCGCGCTGCGTACGCGTACCTGTATCACGCGGAGGACGCCGAGCGCGCGCTGCGGCTTCCCCTGCGTCTGGAAGCGCCGTAACGTTTTTGGAGGAGGCCGGCCCTGCGCGCCACGCGTGAGGGTCGGGACGAAAACGATGGCCCTCACCACGTCCACCATGTTGGCACTCGGTGCCAAGTTACCCGCGTTTCGCTTGCCGGATACGGTGTCGGGGCGCGAGGTGAGCGATACGGATTTTGCCGGGCGCCCCCTCTTGGTCGCCTTCATGTGCGAGCACTGCCCCTTCGTGCGGCACATCCGTGAAGGCATTGCCGCGCTGGGCCGCTACGCAGCAGAAGTGAACGTCGGTATGGTGGCCATATCCTCGAACGATCCGGGGTCGCACCCAGCGGACGGCCCGCTGCACATGGCGGAGGGAGCGCGCCGGAGCGGCTTCGTGTTTCCGTACCTGTTCGATGAATCGCAAGCCGTGGCGCGTTCGTTTCGCGCGGCGTGCACGCCAGAGTTCTACCTGTTCGACGAACACGGACACCTCGTCTATCGCGGTCAGATGGATGGCGCGCGCCCGAGCAACGGCGTCCCCGTGACGGGCGCCGACGTGCGCGCCGCCATCGACGAAGTGATCGCCGGGCGGTTGCCCAGCGCGGATCAAAAACCCAGCATCGGCTGCAACATCAAGTGGAAGCCCGGCTCGGCGCCGGACTACGCGTCGTGAGCGCGCCAAACGCCCGTGGCGTGAAAAACGCTCGCGGCGACGAACCCGCACGAAGGCGCGCGACGTTGCGCGACGCCGCGCGTCGCTTGCTCGGGACCTCCCGCGCGCGTGCGACGGCGTGGGGCGTGCTCTTTGCGGCGCTGCTGCTCTTGCCGCTGCCGCTCCGCGGCGCGGAGGCAACCGAGCCGGCGCTGGGCGTCGTCGATCTCCACGTCGATTTGCCGTACCGCCACTTCTTCAAGAAGCGTCCGTTTTCGTCGGGACTCGGTGAGTTCGTCGCCGATCATTTGAAGGCGGCGGGCGTCGTGGGGGTGGTGCTCCCGCT
>JAEYVE010000229.1 GCA_023432025.1 Pseudomonadota bacterium | reverse complement strand
CGACGTGCGCGTAGTGACGCGTCGCCGTCTCGTACTCCACGTGGCTCACCGCGATCGTCACCGTCTTCGTTTCGTCACGAACGATGCCGCCCTTCGCGATGTCCGCGTACTTGATCTCGTTGGCGAGGCCGTCCGCTGCCTGGACCTTCACCAGCGCAGCCGTCAGCGTCGTCTTGCCGTGGTCGATGTGACCGATCGTGCCGACGTTGAGATGGGGCTTGGTGCGGTTAAATTTTCCTTTGGCCATGACTAACCTTCCAGCTTTTGTTCTATCGAAGTCTTGAGCGGCGGAGCGCCTGAGACGAAATTTCGAGGATTCGAGCCCACAACCAGGATTGAACTGGTGACCTCGTCCTTACCAAGGACGTGCTCTACCAACTGAGCTATGTGGGCAGGCCTCCGAAGAGGCTGCACGCGCGCCCCTCTTTCCGGACTGCGTGCAGTTCAGGTCGGGCTCGGCGAGCACGACACACTGGGAACGACGACTCCAGTGAAGACAACTGGAGCGAGGACAACCGAAAGGTGCTGTCCTCGGAGCGGGAGACGAGGCTCGAACTCGCGACATTCAGCTTGGAAGGCTGACGCTCTACCAACTGAGCTACTCCCGCAGAGCGAACGGAAACGAAGGACCCGGAAACGAAAAACACGGAGCCGCTCGGCGCGCGCCGCCCGATACGACGGGGCGCACGACGCTGAACGGAAGCGCACGCGAAAGCCGCGGAGCGCAGGGTGGTGGGTGTTGGATTCGAACCAACGTAGACGGATGTCGGCAGGTTTACAGCCTGCTCCCTTTGGCCACTCGGGCAACCCACCGAAAACTGATTTTCCCTCGACGACGCAATCGACCTTCCGCTCGTCTCGGCGCCGCTCCGGGCGGCAAGCATGTTGGAAGAGCCGGAGCTAGCGAGGGGAATCGAACCCCTAACCGCCGGTTTACAAAACCGGTGCTCTGCCAATTGAGCTACGCCAGCAAGCACGGAACGAACGTCCGCCGAACCGTCCCTGCCCAAGAAGGGCGACGGTGCGTCCAGGCGACACGGGTTGTGAGCCGGATGCTGCACGATCAAGAGGCGTCTAAAATCGAGGAGGCAGTTGACCTACCCCTTCGAGCGTTTCGTCAAGAGAGGGAAGGCCGTCGCTGGCACCAGTGCCGAAAAGGACACCTCACCATCCCCCCGCGAACCACCCACCGAGCTGGGCTCGGTTGTTTGATTCGCCGGGACGAAGCGAGGCGTCCGGAGCGACCGCGGTCAGGTAGCGCCACGACCCCAGCGAGTCAAGCACAATTCATACCCGTCCCGCCCGCGACAGGCTTCTCCGGCAATTTCCTCGACTTATAGATCATGTTTCGAGCCCTCGACCAGAGGCGACAAGAGGCTCCCGGAACCCTACCTGCAGCCCTCGTCCCCGTCCGGCGCCTGCCGGACGCCCCCTTTCCCCCAGTGGCCCCGGAGCCGGACGGGACGAAAACGACCCAGGCGGCGGCCTGAAATCCGGCTCGAACGGCCCAGGCGCCACCCCCAAGAAAGCTTCACCCAGCAGGAAATTCACCCGGGCCGGGGGTCGTCAGCGACGCTCCCCGGCGCGCTCCGCCTTGTTTTTCAGGTCCTCCAGTGCCGCTTGAAGCTCTTCGCGCGTGTAAGGCAAGCGAGCGAGGGCGTCCTTTTCGCGAAGAATGGCGCGCTCGATGGCTTCTTCCGACGCGCGCGCTCGCTCGGCCCACGGCGTGGGCTCCCGCGTTCGCTCCACCATGGCCAAGGTGTGCTTCATCATCGTCTTGGCCTTCTCGAGCAGAATCGAATAGCGAAGCCGCATCGCGCCCTCGAACAGCTGACGCCGCGCTTCCGTGTTCGCCTCGGGAGGGGGCGGCACGCGCAGGACGTCGGTGTGGAGCCGCTCGTAGAGCTCACCGACGCGAAAGCCCGCCATCGCGGACCAGTGAGCATCCTCGGCGCGCATCGCGTCGGAGTAAGCGCTTTGTGCGTCCAAGAGCAGCTGGCAGCGCTCCTCCAACTTCGCTGGGAAGTTCTCCGGCACGGGGTCGAAGGTGATGCGCTCCGCTCTCAATCGTCTCACTTCTCCTGCAGCGTAGCCGAGCGCCGCGAGATCGCGCGGGATGACGCCGCCTGGATCGAGCCGCTCCGTGTCGACGATGTTGCGGCCGCGCTCCACGTACCGGTACGCCCCCTCGTCGTCTCCGCGCGCCGCGTGGTCGAGCGCGACCGCGCCGTATGCCGCGATGGCCTCCAGAGGCCGCAGCGACGATGCTCCTTTGCCTTCGAGAAGAGCGCGCGCCGTTTGCCCCGCCTCGTCGTAGCGCTCGAGGTGCACCAACAAGCGCACGCTACGCACACGCGCCGCGTGCGCTTGCGTAGCGCTCGGAAACTCGAGCGCCACGCGTTGGTACCCCGCGAGCGCGAGGGCGTGCTTGCCGAGCATGTCGTGGGCCGTCGCGGCGCCGAACGTGGCGCGCACGACGAACGGCCCCTGCTCGTCGAGCTCGAGGACGCGTTCGTAGTCCGAAAGCGCGGCTTGAAAGCGTCCCTCCGCGAGCGCGCGATCGGCGCGCTCACAAAGCTCGTCCACGCCGATGGCCTCCGTGGGCGACACCACCGTGCGGGGCGTCGTCACCGTGTTCTCCGTGACGCGCGGAGACTCGGGCGGCATGGACGAAGATGCTGCGCACCCGCACAGGGAAAGCACGCTCAGCACGGCGACGCTGTGCGCCGCGCGGGGCGAGCGACACCGAGAACGAAGGCCCAGTGAACCTACACGCATGATTGATTCATCCCACGATAGCGAGCGCCGCGGCAGCAGGCGAACGCCTGGATGAGCGTTCACGGAGCCACGCAAAGGGAACAAGAAGGCGCGCTCCGCTGTTGGTGCGGGTGACGACAAAACCTGAAACACCATCGAAAAACTCTCGTGGGCCCACTCGGGTCAATTGGGCAAGGGCAGCAAGAAACGTGCGCAAAGTATCTCGAAGCACGACGTGCAAAAGGTGCCGCGGACGGTTGATCCCGAGTCCACGCAATCTACGGTAGACGAAGCAAGGTCGAGCCCGTCAGCTTGAAGCGAGGTCGTCGTCACCGCGCGAGCGAGCGAGCAATAGGCCGTGTGCTCACACACAGGAGGCGCGAGGATGAGCGAACAGAGTCATGAGCATTGGAAGCTCCAAGACTGGGAGCGCGAACATCGGACCTTGGCCGAGCAGGTGTTCAACCTCGAGCGTCGAGCCTTTTTGACGCCCGAAGACGAGCTCACGATGTCCACGCTGAAGAAGCGTAAGCTTGCAGCAAAGGACCGCGTCTTCGAGCTTAGACGAGCAGATTGAGAGAACGAAGGGCCCGCGCGCCCGCGCTGCGTCGCGCGCGGAGGCCCTGAAGCGAGCTTCGCGAATCCGCCGAAAGCGGCGAGTCGTTCGGGAAGCTCGCGGTGTATTCTTACCAAGCGAGCCCCGGACTCGCGGACGACCCCGCTCGAACGCCGAGCTGGGACGCCGAGCTCGGGTGACGCGCCTCGTCAGAGCTCGACGCAAACGTGGTCTTGGCAGATGAAGCCGCCGGGGCACTCCGACGCCCAGTTGCAGGGCTGACCGCTCGGATCGATGGACTGATTCGGTCGCACGCCGTCACGATCCGCCGGGTCCGCCGGCCCGGTGCTGCCCGTGCCGAAGACCTCGTCGTTCAGCTCGTTCAGGGTTTTGGCGAGGCGCTCGCGCTCGTCGCTGGAGAGTGAGCTGGGCGTCAACTTCTCTCCGGCTTGTGCCAAGCCGAGCCAGTAGCGAGCGTCCGGACGATAACCGAGGCGAAAATCCGTCATGCCGCGCAGGTAGGCGTACCGCACGCGTTCGCTCTTTTCGAGCGACCCCTGCTCTGCCTCCAGCCCACGCCAGAGGGCCAAAGCCAACTCGTACTTGTTCTCTTCGTAGTAGCGCTGACCGCGCTGGAGCTCGGCGCGGTACGTCGAGCAGCCACCCAGCGCGAGCGCCAAGAAAACCAGGCCGATGCGAAGCACGCGGGCAGCTTACCGCAAAGCCCGCGAGCGCGCGGCATTTTCGCTCAGTGCTTTTTCACTCGGCGGTAGCGGAGACGATAAACCGGCAGACCGTCTTCGATCGCCTTTCGCTCCCGAGGACTGCGCGCGCCGTGCGGGTGGTCCTCCACGCGCGCCGTCGACTCGAACGGCTCGAACGCGCCGTGCGCCGCGATGATGCTTTCGTACTGCTCGGCGCGCTCCTCGACGTCCGTTTGAACGAGGAGCTCACCTCCGCTCACGATTACGCGGGCGAGCTCGTCGAGCAGCTCCGGGCCGACGACCAATCTCTTGTGGTGACGCTTCTTCCACCAAGGATCGGGAAAGTGCACGTACGCGATGGACACGGAGTCCGGTACGAAGCGAGAAAGGGCGGCCTTGGCGTCTTCTGCGAAGACGCGCCCGCGAGCTCCGTAGCCGCGCGCCGCGAGGCGGTCGTCCACGATGGTGGCCCACTTACGCCGGATTTCGAGGCCCACGACGCGCACCTCGGGAGCGAAATCGAGCCGCTCGAAGATGAACCAACCACGCCCGGGGCCGACCTCCAGCTCGACGGGAGCGCCCTCGACCGGGGCAGAAGGTGGCGAAAGCCGGCCGACCTCGGCATGCTCGTCTCCGGCCTGCGCGGGGCGCGCGGGGTGGAAGAGCGTGCGCGGGTCGATCGATTCGACCTCGGGCAAGCGCGGCGCGTGTTCGTACGGGTAGTTTCGCATGGCGTGGACCAAGAGACCTGCCGTCGTCGTGGCGGCGCTCGCGACTGGCCTCGGTGCGTGGGCGTCGTCTCGGGTGCTCGCGCGAACGGGCGGCAACCTCGCGGTGCCGCTCGACGACGCCTACATCCATTTTCAGTTCGCGCGCGCTTTTGCACGCCTCGAGCCCCTTGTCTACGTAGCAGGAGAGCCCCCGGTGGCCGGTGCCACGAGCCTCTCGTGGCCGCTCGTGCTCGCGCCTGCGGCGCTCTTGGATGACTGGCTCGGAACCGGCGCTGCGACGCTGATTGCGACCGGCTGGATGCTTGGTTTTTTGGCGCTGGCAGGGCTCGCTCACGAGGCCTTTCGACTTTGTGAGCCCCTCTGCAATCGAGCGGCCGCCTGGCTCTCCGCCCTCATGGTGCTCGCGTTCGGTGGACACGTGTGGTGCGCGGGGAGCGGCATGGAGGTGGTGCCGTTCGCCTTTGCGCTCGCGCGGACGACTCGTCTCTCGGCCGAGGCTTGGGAGGGGCAACCACGCTTTCGTGAGCTCCTGATCTGGGCCTGGGTCACGCCGCTCTTGCGCCCCGAAGGGGTGCTGGCGAGCGCGCTTGCGGCCGCCGCGCTCGCAGCGGCGAGCCCGCGTAAGCGGCGCGCGCTCGGCGCGCTCGCGGGGGTGCTGGGACCTCCACTCTTTTGCCTGGTCTTCGCGGGCACGGCCACCACGACGACGAGCGTCGTGAAGTGGCTCCCGTTGAACCCGTACCTTACGCCAGCCGACGTGGTGGCGCGGGTCGGCTCCCACGTGCAGCTTCTGGCTTCAACGTTGCTCGACGGACGACTCTGGAGCTCCACCGCGCTCCCCGCGGGCGCTGCGCCCGTCGCCTGGCTCGCGCTTCCCGCGGTGGTCATCGCGGGATTCGTGCAGGGGCGACGCGCGCGCGCGCTGAACGTGGTCGTCCTGGGGCTCGGCATGCTGCTACCGGCGACCTACGAGACGTTTCTCGTCAATCGCCTGCGTTACCTGTGGCCATTCGCGAGCGCTTGGCTCGTCGGCGTCGCTGCGCTGGCGTGGCTCTTGGGCCTCCTAGGTGCGCTCGCCGTTCAGAGACTCGCTCCTCGAGCTCTGCCGCGCGATCTCTCGCTCGTGCGCCTCGTCGTGACGAGTGGGCTCGGCGCAGGTGCGCTCGCCTTGCTGGCGGAGCGGTTGCCCGCCGCCATCGACGACTTGAGCGAAAGCGCTTTTGCCATCGACGCGCAGCAAGTCGCGCTGGCGCGCTGGGCCCACGCCGAGCTTCCGCCGGACGCTCGACTCGCCGTCAACGACGCAGGTGCGCTCAGCTATTTTTCCCGCCGGCGCACCCTCGACGTCGTCGGGCTCACGACCGCCGGACAAGGCCCGCATTGGGTCGCGGGGCCCGGCTCGTGCTTCGAGCGCTTCGAACGAATGGCTCCGAGCCAGCTCCCCTCGCACTTCATCGTGTACCCCGAGTGGCTCGCGCTGGACCCGCTCTTGGGAGAGGAGCTGACGGAGCGCACCGTGCACGCCACGATTCTCGGCGGCACGACCATGCGCGCGCACGTCGCGGACTTTCGCCTCTTGGGCAGCGGCGCCCGGCCCTTGGCGGAGCGATGGGCCCGCTTGCGACCGGTGGACGAGCTCGACGTGGCGGACCTCGAGAGCGAAAAAGCCCACGAGTATGACCTGACCGGCACGACACGTGAGGGAAACTTCCTCTCGACGCACGAAGGGCTCGCCGACGGCGCACGCGCCGGGCGACGCCGCGAGCGCTTCGTCTTGAAGGTCGAGCGCGGCGGCGTGGTCGTCGCGCGGTGGAGCACCGCGGAGCCGGGACGCGTCACCGTCTCCTTCGACGGCCACGCGGTCACGGCGCAGGTAACGGCCGCGCTTTGGCTCGAGGTCGGCTTTGCGGTGCCGGATCCGTCGTTCGAAAGCAGCTCGGAGGCGTCGCGCTCCGTCCTGGTGGACGTTGCCAGCACGACCGAGCTCACGGCGCTGCACTACTGGTCTCTCGCAGCTGAAGGCGCGGCGCCTACGGCCGAACGTTCCGGCGCCAGCGTGGCCGCACCGACCGACGCCGCTGCGCCGTAATCGCGTTCGAGCTCGCGGGGGTTGCCGGACGAAGGCTCGCGGTGGTACGGGTGCGGCCGTCTTCGTCGTTCGCCCCTGGTGGCGAGCCACGAGGGAATCCGGTGAGACTCCGGAGCTGCCCCGCAGCGGTGTTGGGAACGAACGTCACCTCGAAGCACTGGCTCGCGCCTCGCGCGCGGCTGGGAAGCGGTGGCAAGTAGGTGACCTCTCGAGGTCCCGCCCAGAGCCCGAAGACCTGACGAAGATCGCACCGACACATCGCTCCTCAGAAGGGGCGAGAAGCCGGAGCGGACCCGAGCTCTTCGAGGGAAAGGAGCCGCGGTCATACGCGCTTGCGCCGGCGTTCGTCCGCCGTTCGTGAGCACGACGAAGCTCCGTCATGGCCCTCTTGGATTACCTCCAGCGTGCGTCCCTTGCGCGCACTCTTCCCGTCGCGCTCGCGCTTTCGTTCGGGCAGCGTGCGCACGCCAGCGCGCCTGGACCCGCGCCGAGCTCGACCGAGGCAGAGAGCGAGGACGACGGCGAGGAAGCCGAGGTCGTGGTGTCGGGCTCGCGGCCCCACCCCGCCGCCGCGCCGCGGGCGCCCTACGTCGCCGGCTCGCTCTTGCGTGGTGAGCGCCTGGAGCAGCCGGGCGGAAGCGCCGCGGAGCTCTTGCGCGAAGCTCCCGGTCTTCAAGTGACGCAGACGGGCGGCATGGGCTCACCCGCCACGGCGTCGCTGCGCGGCGCAACGGCAGCGCAAACGCCGGTGTACCTGGCGGGCGTTCGCATCAACGACGAAGTGGGCGGCGCCGCCAATCTCGCGGACGTGCCGCTCTTTTTGATTGACCGCGCGGAGGTGTACCGGAGCCACGCCCCGGCGGACGTGGAGCTCGGTTTGGGAGGCGCCATTCTATTCGAGCCCAAGCGACTCCGGCGCGCGGAGCTCGGCTTTGGTGCGCAAGGTGGCGCGTACGGAGCGCGCGGCGCGCATACGTACGGCAGCTTCGGCGGCGGCGCGCGCTGGCTACTCGCCGGCGTCGAGCTCAGCGCCGCCGACAACGACTACGAGTTCTACGACGACCGGGGCACGCTCTTCGACGACGAAGACGGCGGGGTCACACGCCTCCGCAACGCCGATGCGCGACAAACCAGCCTTTGGCTGCTCGGCGGAACGAACACGGACGGCGTCGAAACCGAGATCGTTCTCCACCACTCGGATCGTGAACAAGGCGCCCCGAAGCTGGCCCTGGTGCCCTCCGAGTCCGCTCGAGTGCAAAGCTCCCGTGAGCTCTTCGCCCTGAGCTCGCGCATCCCCGTCGACGCTTGGCACGGTCAGCTCCACCTGTCGACGACCGCCGCCAGCTCGGCGACGGCCATCGACGATCCACAGAATGAGCTGAACCTGCTGCGCTCCTACGTGGAAACGGCGGGCGAACGCCTCGAGCAGCGCGTCCAAGCCAAGCAAACCTACGCCTCCGGGCTCACGCTGAGCCAAGAGGTCACGGTCGCGACGGAGCGCCTCCGTCGCTCCGCGCGGGAAGGAGGCAGCATGGTGCAGCAAGCCTCGGCGCGCCGCTTCGGCGTGCGCCCAGCGCTGGCCGCTCAGCTTCCCCTCGGCCGCGGCTTTTCCTTGAGCGGGACCGTCGCTGGGCGTTGCTACGACACCTCCACCGGCGCGCTCACCGTTTGCTCCACGCTGGCGCCCGAAGGGCGCGCAGGCGTCGCCTTCGAGGCGAGCTTCGCCACGGTGTACGCCAACCTGGGCCACTACAATCGCCTACCTACGCTTGGCGAGCTCCACGGGGCGTCTCAGCTCGTGCGCGGCAACCACGCCTTGGTGGCCGAGCAAGGAGACAGCGTCGAGCTCGGCGCTCGTTTTGCCCGCGGCAAACGCGGCGGGGCGCACACGTTTTGGGTCGATCTATCGGCTTTCGGGCGGCGCTCGCGGGAGCTCATCACCTACGTGCGCTCAGCGCAGGGGTACTTGAGCCCGGTCAACCGAGACTCGTCGCTCACGCTGGGAGGCGAAGTCGCCCTGGGCGCTTCGCCGCTCCGGGGGCTCGAGGGGTCGCTCGTCATCAGCGTCGTCGACGCACGCGACACCAGCCCCGATCGCACCACGAAAAACGATGTGCTGCCGTTCGTGAGCCGAGCAACCGGGAGCGCGCTCGTCAGCTACACGCAGCCCTTCGAAGGTTTCGTGAACGAAGCGAGCCTCGGCCTGCGCGCCCTCTATCAGTCGAGCCGCTACGCGGATCCCGCCGGGCTCGGCGTGATCCCAGCGCAGACCAGCGTGGATCTGGAGACCTCGCTCCGGCTCGTCGAGCGCCGCATCACCGCGCGCGGTCGCGTCGCCAATCTCTTCGACGCCGAGCGCTTCGACGTCGTGGGTTTTCCGCTCCCCGGCAGGAGCGGCTTTTTTTCGGTGGAGGCAACATGGTGAAGAAAATGAGCCGCGTGGCGGCGTGCATGAGTGTGCTCTTGGCGTCGGCCTTTGCGGCCTGCAACGTCTCGAGCACGGACGAAACGACCGGAGGCGTGAATGATGGCGCTGGCGGCGCTGGCGGCGCTGGCGGCGCTGGCGGCGCTAGCGCGAACGACCGGTGCCCCGCTGGTGTGACGGTGGTGCTGAGCGACTACTTGTCGACGCAGATCGCCCTGAGCAGCTTGCAGGGAGAAACGCGCTCCGCGTCCTTCCTGTCCACGGCGTCGACCTCGAGCGGCTTGGCCTTTGCGCTGTCCGGTGACGTCACCGTGCCGAGCGCTGCGCCCGCCTCCGGAAAAATCGTGCTCTTGGACCGCTACGGCACGAACGTCATCAGCTGGGCCAACCCGAAGACCGCCCAGGTGATCGCGCAGCTGGAGGTCGGCACGGGCTTCGAGTCCAACCCCCAAGACTACCTGGAGGTCGACGACGAAACCGCCTTCGTGACGCGCTACGGCGTCAACGCCGACGCCGGCAAGCAAGACTTCGACGAGGGAGACGACGTCCTCGTGCTCGACCTCTCGAACCAGAAAAAACCCGAGATTGCCGACCGCATCGCGCTCCCGAGGAAAAACGACTTGCCCGCGCGTCCGGGACGCATGCTCCGCGTCGGCGACGAAATCATCGTCCCGCTGGAGCGTTTGTCGGAGGACTTCTCCACCACCGGTGACGCCATGCTCGTGGGCATTTCCATCGAGGATCGCTCCGTAGCGTGGACGCAAACGCTCGAGGGCCTCAAAAACTGCGGCCGCCCCTCGCTCTCGCCCGACGGAAGGCGCCTCGTCGTCGCGTGCAACGGCTCGGTCGACGAAAACGGTCTGCCGCGCGTCGATGAGAGCGCGCTCGTGTTCTTCAAAGCCGAGAAGGGCCCGCTCGAGGAAATCGAGCGCGTCTCCGCCGGAGACCTCATCGGCGAAGCCGTGCAAAGCCGCGCCGTTTACGCGAGCGACCAGGTGCTCCTCTTCGGCACGCAGACGGCGTGGGGTGGTGACACCAACAATCGCCTCTTTGCCTACGACTTGAAGAGCGGTGAAGCGACCGAGCTGCTCGAGGCGTCCCCCGACGCTCAGGGCCTCGGCAAGGGGCTCGTGTACGTCGGCCTGGCTTGCGCGCCGGGATGCTCGGATACGTGTCTGGTCGCCGACGCAGACAAGGGCGTCCTGCAGCGTGTGAAGGTGACGGGCAACGAGGTCGAGCTGCTCGAGCCGGTCACCGTCGAGAATGCGGTGGGCTTGCCCCCGACTGGTCTCGGCCATCGCTGAGGAGCTGCCGTCGTGACCCCCAGCTGGCTTGCCCCCTCCGTCGCGCTGGCGCTCGCCCTCGCTTCCCTCGCCGCTGCTTCTCGCGCACCCGGCGAGGTGGACGTGGGGCGGGGTGACTTTCGCGCCGGAGAGGGTGAGCCGGCGCGACTCGTGCGCGGCGCCCCCTGCAACCGCGCCGGCACGGGGCGCGTGGTATCGGCGGCGCTCCTGTCGGACGAGCTGCTCTTGGACACGCTGCCGTCCTCGCGTTTGGTGGGCGTGTCGTACGTCGTCGATTGGAAGCGCTCGACGCCCGCTTATGGCCGCTTCCCCGCCGCGATGGCGCGCGTGAGCGGCGCCGCCGAAGAGGTCTTGTTGCTCGAGCCGGAGAGCGTCGTCGTCTCCGATTACACGAGCGGCGCGACGGAGGCTCAGCTCGCCTCCGCCGGCGTTTGCGTGCTTCGCGTGCGCGCCCCTCGAACGTTCGAAGATCTCTTCGCGGAAGCGGAGGAGCTGGGGCTCGCTCTTTCGGCGGAGGCGGCCGCGTCGCGCGTCGTGCAAACGGCGCGCGCTCGACTCGCCACTCTCGCATCCCTGCCCCCGCCGCGCGCGCGGCGGGCGCTCTTGGTTCAAAGCCCGTACGCTTACGGAAGGCGTACGCTGCAAGACGACTGCCTGCGCTACGCTGGGCTCGAAAACGCGCTCACGTCGGACTTCGCCCCCACGCCGACGCTCTCGGTGGAGCGGCTCGCGAGCGTCGCTCCCGACGTCGTGTTTCTGGCCACCGACACCGAGGTGCCGCGCCCGCTGCGCGCCGCACAGCGGCCACGCGGCGCGGGGTTCGACCAGATCGCGGCGCTCGAGCGAGGCGCGGCCTTCGAAATTCCGGCGTCGTGGATGGCTTCTCTCAGTCACCACGCGCTCGATGCTTGCGAGGCCTATGCCGCCTTGGCGCGGAGTGTTCCGTGAGTGGCGGTGGGCGCCTCCGCGCCCTCCTCGTGCTCGCGGCGCTGTCGCTCGGCGCGCTTTCGCTCAGCGTCGCGCTCGGCTCGAGCTTCGTCTCCCCGGAGCGCCTCGCTCGAGGACTTTGGGGCGCGGAGCAAGAGGCCTCGTGGCTTCGCCTGATTCTCGTCGACGTGCGTCTGCCACGCGCGCTCGTCGCCTACCTCGTCGGCGCGGCGCTCGGCGTGAGCGGCTGCGCGCTCCAAGGGCTCTTCCGCAACCCGCTCGCGGATCCTTCCGTGCTCGGCGTGTCTGCAAGCGCGGCGCTCGCCGCCCAGCTCGTGATTTTCAGCGGCGTCGCAGCCGCCGCGTCGTGGACGGTGCCCGTGAGCGCGACCGCGGGTGCGGCGCTCGCGACGCTCGGGCTGGCGCTCGTAGCGGGCGGCCTCCGCAAAGGGGCGCTCGAGACGCTCATTCTCGGTGGCATCGCGCTGGGCAACGTAGCCATTGCTCTGAGCTCGCTTTTGGTTTCGCTCGCGCTGCGTGACTTCACCATCGCCACCCGCCTCCTGCAGTGGACGCTCGGCAGTCTCGATGGACGGTCTTGGATGCATGTGTGGTGGGGTCTGGGCCCCGTCGTCGGCGGCACGGCGTGGCTCGTGGTACGCGCTCGTGAGCTCGACGCGCTGCTCCTCGGCGACGTCACGGCGACGTCGCTCGGCGTGGACGTGGCGCGCGTGCGGCGGGACGTCGTCTTGGCGACGGCGCTCCTGACCGGGGCGGCCGTCGCGATGGGCGGCATCGTGGGCTTCGTCGGCCTCGTCGTGCCTCACCTCATGCGCCGTCGGCTCGGGCCACTTCATGGCTCGCTCTTGCCGGCCTCGGCGCTCGCCGGGGGTGTGCTCGTGGTGCTGGCGGACGTGCTCGCGCGGCGCCTCATTGCGCCAGAAGAGCTGCAGATTGGTGTGCTGACGGCGGCGCTGGGCGCACCGTGGTTCGTGCTCCTCGTCCGCTCACGCCTGCGGGGGGTCGAGTGAACGAGGTGCATTCCACGACGCGAGCACGTTCGGACGTGGCCGGCCTGCTCGCCCACGACGTCACCGTGCGTCGCGGGCGACGCCTCGTGCTTTCCGGGCTTTCTTTGCGACTGCCGCCCGGCCGAGTGTGGGGACTGCTCGGACCGAACGGCGCCGGAAAGAGCACGCTGCTCGAGGCCATCGTGGGGACGCTCCCCTTGGAGTCCGGCACGCTCTCGGTCGACGGAGCCCGACTCGACGACCTCGACGCGCGCGCACGCGCGCGCCGAGTCGCGCTGGTGGGACGCGAAACGGGCGAGCTTTCGCTCAGCGTCCGCGCGCTCACGGAGCTGGGACGCTTCGCGCACCGCGGCCCGCTCGAAGGCTTGCGAAAGCGCGACGAAGAGCTCGTCGACGCCGCGCTCGCCGACGCCGGGGTGTCCCCCTTGGCGAGCCGGTCTCTGACCACGCTCTCACAAGGTGAGGCGCAGCGCGCTCATTTCGCGCGGGCTCTGGCGCAATCGCCGTCGCTCTTGCTCTTGGACGAGGCCACCGCGCACGTGGATCTCGCGCACCGAGAAGAAATGCTCGCGCGCTTGCGGCGCTTCGCCGACTCGGGCGGCACCGCGCTCGCGGCGCTGCACGACGTGGACCTCGCCGCGCGCCACGCCGACGGCCTCGTCGTCCTCCACGAGGGCCGCGTCGTCGCCGTCGGCGCCCCACGCGAGGTCCTCACGACCCAACTCTTGCGTGACGTGTTCGGCGTCGACGCCCAACTCGTCGAAGACGAGCGCGGCTCGTCCCTGCGCGTCTACGGCGCGCTCCGCGCGCCCCCAGAAAACGACAGAAAGGCCGCCCCATGAATCGAACTTTGATCCTGGGCGGCGCTCGCTCGGGCAAGAGCCGCTACGCGGAAAAACTCGCGCTCGCGCGCTCCGAGCGCCCCCTCTACCTCGCCACCTCACGCGCCTGGGACGACGACCATCGAGCGCGCATCGCTCGGCACCAGAGCGACCGCGGCGATCGCTTCGAGACCCTGGAGGAGGAAAAGCATCTCTCCGCGCACGAGGTGGAAGGGAGAGTCGTCGTGGTCGACTGTGTCACGCTCTGGCTCACGAACTTCTTCGTGGACGAAAAGCAAGACGTAGAAAGGTGTCTCGCTCTGGCCCGGTCGGAAATGGACCGAGCTCTCGCCAAAGACACCTCGTGGATTTTCGTGTCGAACGAGCTGGGACAAGGCCTTCACGCCCCCACGGAAGCCGGCCGGAAGTTCACCGATCTCCAGGGCTTCGTGAATCAATACATCGCCGCACGCGTGGACGTGGTCACGCTGCTCGTGGCCGGCATTCCTCTCCACGTGAAGGGTCAGCCGACGGAGGGACCCTTCTGATGCAACCGCTCGACTTTCGTCTCCCTCACCCGGATCTCGCTGCAGAGGCGGCGGCAGTCCTGCGTCAGGGGCGCCTCACGAAACCCCCGGGAAGCCTGGGTCGCCTCGAAGAGCTGGTCGCTCAGTTGGCTGGCTTCCAGCGCGACCCGTTGCCGCGCGCGCGCCCCGCGGAGGTCGTTTTGTTTGCCGCAGACCACCCCGTCACGCGCCACGGCGTGTCGCCCTACCCGAGCGAGGTGACGCGCGCCATGGTGTCGAACTTCGCCTCCGGCGGCGCAGCCGCGAGCGTTCTCGCGCGGCGCCTGGGCCTACCGCTCACGGTGGTCGACGTCGGTGTGCTCGGCGGGGAGGAGACGTTCGCGAGCCATTCGCTCGCGCGCCGCTCCTCGGCGGGGGTGCTCGTGTACCGGGACGAAGCCGCGGACGTTCCGGCCGGGGACATCCGCGTCGAAGACGCCTTGTCGCCGGAAGGGTTCGCCCGGGCCAGGGATGCCGGCGCCCGCGCCATCGATCGTCTCGCCGCCGACACGCGTGTGGTCCTTCTCGGCGAAATGGGCATCGGCAACACCACGCCCGCAGCCGCCGTCTGCGCTGCCGTCCTCGGTGGCGACGCGGCAGAGTTCGTGGGCGCAGGCACCGGCAGCACGGGCGCCGCGTTGGAACGCAAACGCGCGGTGGTGCAAGACGCCGTGGCGCGCCTCGAGGGATGCCAAGACCCGCTCGAGGTGCTGCGCCGCGTCGGCGGACGTGAGCTGTGCGCGTTGCTCGGAGCCCTGCACCGTTCACTCGTGACCGGGCGCGTCGTGCTCGTGGATGGGTTCATCGTGAGCGCCGCCGCGCTGGTGCTCCTCACGCTCGCGCCGGAAGCTTCGTCGGGTCTCGTCTTCGCGCACCGCTCGGACGAGCAGGCGCACGGGCGCGTGCTCGATCATTTGGGCGCGCGCCCCTTGCTCGATCTGGGCTTGAGACTGGGTGAGGCATCGGGCGCACTCACGGCGTTTTCTCTGCTCGATCACGCCTGCGCGCTCCACGCGGAAATGGCAACGTTCGAGTCCGCTCGAGTTCCCGATCGGGAGACCGCGGAGTGACGCCCGCGGAAGTGCGCGGCGCGCGCGCCGCCTTCGTGTTTCTGACGCGGCTCCCCGTCGGAGGTTTCCCCTACTCCGCAAGGGACTTCGCGTGGGCGCCCGGGTACTTCCCGCTCGTCGGCCTCGTGGTGGGCAGCGCCGGAGGCGCCGTCGCCTGGGCCACCGCCCCGCTCGGTTCCACGCTCTCCGCGGCGTTGGCCGTGACCACCACGATCTGGCTCACCGGTGCGTTTCACGAGGACGGCTTGGCAGACACCTGCGACGCCTTGGGCGGCGCGCACGGCACCAAGCAAATCTTGGAGATCTTGAAGGACAGCCGCATCGGCGCGTACGGAGCGTTGGCGCTCGCATCGTCCCTTCTCTTGCGCGTGGCGGCGCTCAGCGAGCTCGGCGCGCGCGCCGTCCTCGCGCTGCCTCTCGCTCACGTGTTTGCGCGAACGACACCGGTGTGGCTCATGGCCTCCCTGCCGTACGTCACGGGCCCCGAAGCCAAGGGCAGCTCCGTGGCTCGCGGCGGAAAGTGGCCGCAGGCGCTGGTGGCGACCACTTGGACAGCGCTGCTGTCGCTGGTCAGCGTCCGTGCAGGGTGGCTCTCCGTGCACGAGCTGACTTGTGCGGTGCTCGGCTGTGTCGCGTGTGCAGTCTGGCTGGGTAGAAAATTCCAACGGAGAGCGGGAGGACTCACCGGGGACTTCTTGGGCGCCTTGGAGCAAGTCACCGAGCTCGTCGTATTGCTCGCTTTGCTCGGAGTCCTGCGGCTGAGCTCTGCTGCGACT
>JAEYVE010000195.1 GCA_023432025.1 Pseudomonadota bacterium | reverse complement strand
CGGGCTCGGTGAAGCGCTCGGCGAAGCCGAGCGCGCGGGCCAAGGCGCCGTGGGCGTGTCCTCTGCCGCGCTCGGGCCGTCCTTCGACTTGCACGCGAAAAGAAGCGCGACCCCGCAGATCACGGCGAGCGACGAGCGCGCGCTTCGCATCAGTACCAACCTCCGATGGCTACGGCCCAGCCCAAGTATCTGCGCGACACGTCGATGGCGCCGCGCAGTCGCCAAATGTACTCCTCGGGCCAAACGCCGAAGACGTTCCACCCGCCCAAACGCAGATCGCCGCCGGCGGTACCGTGCCAGCGTGCTCCATCCGGGTTCGACTTGAAACGAGTGGGCTCGAGATAGGTGCCTGCGCGGAACACGAACCAACGCGGCCAAAGCTCGGTTTCCACGCCGAGACGGGGCGACAAGGTGACCTCCTCGCCCGAGCGGTTCACGACGCGCTCCAAGAAAGACTCGACACCGACGGCGTCGGGGGTCGGCCCATTGACGATGACCGCGGTGGAGACGAGCAGATAAAAACGCCCGAGATCTTGGTAGCGCTCCACCAGTCGCTCACGCGTTTCCGCGCGCGCGCGCGTGAGCGAGGCTTCGTCGGTGGTTTCTTCGGCGCGCAGTTGAGCGTCGATGGCTTGGCGCGCGGCTTTTACGTCACCGCCGGCTCGCTCCGCCGTGCGATGCAGGCGCTTTCTGCGTCGCTCCCGGTCGGCCTTGCGCCACTGCACGTAGCGCTCGGTGCGTTCGACGAGCACGGTGGGATCGTACCAGCGCGGATTGAACAGCTTGCCGAACTGATAGGCGAAGCCCGCCGCGAGCTCCCAGGGGACTTCCACGGAGGTGGGCAAGTACAACTCGTCGGGTGTGTCGGCGAAGAGCACCTGTTTGCTCGTGCCATCGGTCTCCGTTCGAATGGGTCCGCGGAGCGCCGCGCCGATGCGGTACGAGGTGTCGTTGGGACGCCACAGGCCGCCGACTTGCAGGGTCGCGCCGATGCTTTCGAGGAGCATGGCGTCCGAGCCGGCGCGGGGGCTCGTGTTGACGACGGACAGGCCGGCGCCGCGCGCCCCCGCGCCGAGCACGAGCTGGCCGTCGAAGAAGGAACGCGCGAGGTTGATGTCCGGATTCGCGAAGCGCGATTCGAGCTCGTCGGAGTCGTCCTCCGCGCGGGTGAGCGCGTACGTTTGCGCCTTGAGCGAGGCGCCGACGCCCCAGCGCCCGAACTGGAGGTTGGCCGAGATTTCACCGGCGAAGAAACCGCGCTCGTCCGTGGACGGAATGACGGTGTCGCCCTTGCCCGTGTTGAAGAAGTCGGAGCGTGTGAGCGTCGACGCGAAGGTGACGCCGAGGCCGATGTCGTAGTCGATGTGGTCGTAGGAGTACGCGGCGCGCACCGCGGGTGCAGCCGGGTTTTGAGACGTGCCCTCGGTGAACTCGGCCACGGCAACGTATGCGCCGCCGAGCCCAGTCACCCGCGTGGAGGCGATGACGGGACCTTGGAAGAGATCGATGGCGTAGTCGTTCGTGCGGATGCGGCTTCCGTTGGGGCCGAGCTGCGCGAGGGCGCCGGAAGAGAGCGACACGAGCGCGGCGAGGGCGAGCCCACCCGTGAGAGGCGCCCTTCGACCACCTGGGCGTCCGGGGCGGACGCCCGAGCTCATGACGCGCGCTGTCCAGCGCGCCGCTCGCGCAGCAAGCGTTGCTCGGTCTTGAGCACGTTGAACAAAATGCCGACCGCGCCAGCGGCGAAGACGAGCAGCATGGGCCCGAGGAGCGCGAAGACAGCCGCGAGGAACGTCAGAAACACGAAGGTGTCCCGCTTGAAGAGCGGCTGAATGGCGGCGATGAGCCCGGACTGGCCTTCACCCGCGCTGAGTGGGTACTTGAGTAGATCGCCCGAGCCGATACGGATCAGGTAACGGTACTCGAGTCCGCTCGCGATGAAGCCGCAGGCGACGACGACGATGCCGGCCACCAGGTACGGCAGCCAACCCGTGGTGCGGTAGAGGCCCCAAGCGGCGCCGAAAAAGAAGGAGTAGTTCGTGATGTCGTCGCCGACGGTGTCGAGCCACTCTCCCGCCAGCGAGCCACGGTGCGTGACGCGGCTCATTTCGCCGTCGCAGCCGTCCAAGATGCTCTGCATCTGGAACAGGAACGCGCCGAGCAGCGCCGAGGCGTAGTCGCCCCGCGCCGCGAGCGCCGCGCCCGCGAGCCCGATGGCCAAAATGCCGACGGAGACCTGATTCGGGGTGAGAGGCGTGCGAACGAGCAGCGCCGAGATGGGGAGCGAGATGTAGCGGTTCAGCCAGCGCGCGGTCCAACCGTCTTGGGGCTTGCGCAGGGCGCGGAACGCGGCGCGGCTCGCGCGGCGCGCCGAAACGGAGTCCGTGACGGCGATGGGCTCGAACGAGAAGGGGACGTCGGGGCGAAAACGCGACGACTGCTCGATGTCGATCCGCTTCGAGTGTGGTGGCTCGTTCGCGGCAGAGAGCTTGCCCTCCACCAGCTGCCGGAGCAGCTGGCGATGCACGAGCCAGTTCGCCGGCACGCACAGGGCGCGCGCATCCTCGGGGACTGCCTCCAGAAGCGGCAACCGGAGGCGCGAATCGTCCAGACATCTACGGGCGAGCTCTGCGTCCCCTTCGAGCACGACGCCCGAAAGACCTGCCGCTTGTGCGTCGAGCGCGAGGCGTAATGCCAGCGGGAGGCCGGCCACTTCCCGGCAGGGGTCCCCCGAAGGGGCCGTCATCACGAGCACCCAGGGCTGCATGTGGCGAGCGTAGATGGCCATGGGCGGAGCAGCATGGCAAGAGCTCCCGAGCAGAGGAGGGGTGCGCTGCCCCTCGACGGGGCGACGATTGGGAATATAGTCCGCGCGTGCGCTATTCCGCCGAGTTCCGCTGTTTCAAGGGCTGCCCCGGCTCTTGGCCCGTCACCGAAGCGATCTACACCTGCCCGAGCTGCGGCGGGTTGCTCGAGGTCGTCCACGACATGGACGCCCTGCGCGATCGCAGCGGCGCCGCGTGGATGCGCCTCTTCGACGACCGCTACAAGCTGAACCAGTGGCCTTACGGCTCTGGGGTGTGGGGCAAACGTGAGTGGGTGATGCCCGAGGTAAACGACGACGAGGTCGTTTCCATGTACGAGGGCTGCACCAACCTGTTCTGGGCGGACCGCTACGGCAAGCAGCTGGAGCTTCCCGACTTGTGGGTGAAGCTTTGCGGAAATAGCCACAGCGGCTCCTTCAAAGACCTCGGCATGACCGTCTTGGTCAGCGTGGTGAAGAAGGCGGTTTCGCAGGGCAAAAAACTCAAAGCCATCGCCTGCGCTTCGACGGGCGATACCAGCGCCGCGCTCGCGGCCTACGGAGCCGCCGCCGGCCTGCCCGTCGTCGTGCTCTTGCCGCGCGGTAAGATTTCCACGGCGCAGCTCGTGCAGCCTTTGGCGCATGGTGCGCTCGTGCTTGGCCTCGACACGGATTTCGATGGCTGCATGGCTATCGTGAAGCGCCTCGCCGCGGAGGGCTTGGTTTACCTGGCCAATTCGATGAACCCGCTGCGCCTCGAGGGGCAAAAGACGGTCGGCATCGAAATCGTGCAGCAGTTCGGTTGGGAGGTGCCCGATTGGGTGATCTTGCCAAGCGGCAATTTGGGGAACGCTGCGGCGCTCTATGGCGGCTTCCGAATGATGAAGGAGCTCGGCGTCATCGAGCGTTTCCCGCGGCTCGTGGTGGCACAAGCCGAAAACGCCAACCCGCTCTACCGCGCCTGGTCGAAGGGGCTCAAGGAGGTCGAGGCCATCACGGCCAAGCCGACGCAGGCGACGGCGATCCAAATCGGCAACCCGGTGAGCGCCCCGCGCGCGATCCAAGCGCTGGAGGCAATGAACGGAATCGTCGAGCAGGCGAGCGAGCAGGAGCTCGCGGACGCCGCGGCGCGCGCCGACAGGACGGGCATGTACACGTGCCCCCACACGGCGGTGGCTTTGGCGGTTCTCGAAAAGCTGCGCGCGCGCGACGTCATCAAGGCGCGGGAGCGCGTGGTGTGCGTCTCCACGGCGAACGGCCTCAAGTTCACCGAGTTCAAGGTGCGCTACCACGACGGCGA
>JAEYVE010000091.1 GCA_023432025.1 Pseudomonadota bacterium | reverse complement strand
GGAGGTGAGGATTGCTTCGCCGCCGAAGCCCTGCACGGCGTGGGCGATGCGTTCGTCGTCCGTCGCGACCCACACGACGCCGGCGCCGGCGCGCTGCGCGTTTTCGTAGACCCACTGAATCATTGGTCTACCGGCGAGGTCCCGCAGAGGTTTGCCGGGCAGGCGACTCGAGCCGAAACGCGCGGGGATGATGATGCCGAACGCGGTCATGACGGAGACGCCGCGTTGGCGTGGAGCGTGTCTTCACAGTAGGGCGCGGTCTTCACGGTGCGATCGATCTCGACGAGCGTCCGGAGCAAGGGTTCGAGGCGCGAGAGCGGCCACATGTTGGGGCCGTCGCTCGGCGCTTGGTCCGGGGTTGGATGAGTTTCCATGAACACGCCGGCGATACCCGCAGCGACGGCGGCGCGGGCCAAGACGGGCACCATCTCGCGCTGGCCTCCCGACGTGCTGCCTTGGCCACCGGGCTGCTGCACGGAGTGGGTTGCGTCGAACACGACGGGGCAACCGGTGCGGCGCATCACGGCGAGGCCGCGCATGTCACTGATCAGCGTGTTGTAGCCGAAGCTTGCTCCTCGCTCGCAGAGGAGGACCCGGTCGTTACCGACGGCCCGGCACTTTTCCACGACGTGCGCCATATCCCAAGGCGCTTGGAACTGGCCCTTCTTGATGTTCATCGGCTTGCCCTGGCGCGCCACGGCTTGAATGAAGTTCGTCTGGCGCACGAGGAAGGCGGGGGTTTGGAGGATGTCCACCACCGAGGCGACCTCGCCGAGCGGCGTGTCCTCGTGCACGTCGGTCAGAACGGGAACGCCGAACGTGTTCCGAATGTCTTCGAGGATTCGAAGACCCTTTTCCATGCCCGGGCCGCGGTACGAGCTCGCGGAGGTGCGGTTCGCCTTGTCGAAGCTCGACTTGAAGACGAACGGGATCTCGAGGCGGCGAGTGATGTCCGCCAGCTTTCCGGCGACGTCCAGCATGAAGCCAGACTCCTCGATGACGCAGGGACCTGCGATGAGAAAGAGCGGCTCTTGGTTTCCGACGGGTTTGCCAGCAATCTGAAAATTCATGGCGAAAGGCACTTCATTGAACGAGAAAGAGGATGAAAGCCGCGCCGACGGCGACCTGGTAGACGATCTGCGTGATGTCCAAAATGAGCTGAGTCGTCTTGGTGTCGACCTTCGGGGGAACGAGGATTTCGTCGCCCGGGTACACGAGGGTGTCGAGGTCACCCATGATGACCTGCGCGTTGGGACGGTGAATGACGACGCGACCCTCGTCCGCGCGGTCCGTGTAGCCACCGGCTTGCTCGACGTAGTGCCTCACCTCCGTTCCGGGCGCGTACATCACGGCCTGGGCCATGAACACCTCGCCCGAGACGCGAACGATGTTCGTTTTCTGCGGGATGACGATCGTGTCGCCCTCCTCCAGAAGGATGTTGAGCTGCCTGTCGGCCCGGGCGGTGACGACGCGACCGAGCGGCTGCACGTTGCGTGCGCGCTCGACGAAGTTCTGGACGAGGTCGGCCTCTTTGACGCGGATGTTCGTTTCTCCGTCCGAGTCCGAGAGCGCCAAGAGGGCGCTTCGCTCGAGGCGGAAGAGGGCGTCGTCGATAGCGTCCTTCTGGGCTTTCGCAACGGAGGGGCGGCGCAGGTGAATGCCGTCGAGGTTGGCTAGATTGCGGTTGACCGGGATGTAATTCAGCACGTCGACCAAGCGCGCGCCGCGTGTGACGGCGAGCACGCTGGGGCCGTCGTGTTCCCCATCGAGGTTGACCAGAATCGAGCCGGCGCGTCCGTCGTCGCGGAGGAGAATTTGGTCCCCGTCTTCGAGGCGAAAGCTGCGGAAGTCCGTCACCGGGAAGGTGTGACTGATGGGAACGCCGGAGCGGATGCCAGTCACGGTCACTTCCGTGGCGCGCGCCGCCTTGGGGATGAGGGCCAACGCTTCGGCGCCGGTGACGTTTTCCTTTTTGAACTCCAAGAGGGCAGGGGTCGCCACGCTGCCCTGCATTTCGACGACCGGGCCGCGTTGCCGAACCAGAATGGTATCGCCGTCCTTGAACTGCGGATCGGCGATGGCGCCTCCCAGGATGAACTCGTAGAGATCAATCTGGGCGATGGGCTGTCCGGCGCGAAGGATCTGAATGTCTCGATAGCTGCCGAATTCGGCGTCGATGCCGCCGGCTTGGTCGAGGAAAAACAGCGCCGAATCCGACGGGATGCCCGCGTAGCGACCCGGCCGGACGACGCCGCCCGTCACGAAGACGGAGACGGGCTTGGCGGTGATCAGGTTGGTGTAAACGTCGAAGTAGCGCGTGTAGACGCGAGAAAGCCCTTCGCGCACCACCGTGGTCAGGTTCTCGTTTTTGACGCCCGCCAGCCGAATCGGGCCCACCTGTGGAATGAAGATGTTTCCCTGGCCGTCGACCACGAAGACTTCGTTCACCTCCACGGCGCCCCAAACGCTCATGGCCACGTGATCCCCGGGCATGATCACGTACTCGGGGTTCAGGCCGTCCTCTCGGGACCGCATGAAGTTGCCCATGAAGAGGTTGGCGCCGAAGGGCTTGAGCTTTTGCACGGGCTCGGGCGCGGGGAGCTCCTCGAGATCTTCCTCGTGCCTCGGAACGGGCTTGCGTGGTTTGGAGCGGTCTTGTGCGGGGGGCGGTGTCGTCCGGTTGAGGGTGGGCAGCTGTTTGGGCGGCGTGATGGGCGTCGACTGCGCCGCGGCTCGTGGCACCGTGAAGACCACGCACAGGACGATGGCGAAGAGCTGGCGAAGATGCCTGAAGGCTGCCGGAAGGTTCATAGACGGGCGTGCTCCTTGATGGCGGCGATGCCGAGGGAGCCGATGCCGAAGAGCACCAAGCTGGTGATGAAGGTCGTGAAGACGAGGAGAATGCGCCGCGGGAAGGTCGCTTCGTCCGGCTTGCTGGGGCTCGCGATGGGCGCGAGATACCGATGCTGGCGAGCGGCCTCGGCGCGCGCCAACTCCAGGGAGGAGAGCGCCGATTGGTACGCTTGGGTGGCGAACTCTTTCTCTACTTGAACCGACTCGAACTCGATGAACGAGCGGTTCAAACCCTGTTCTTGCTTGGGGTTCACGAGCCGCCGCGTTTCACCGACGGCCTGGGCCGACAGTGATTTGACCTTTTCCTGCGCGGCGACGACCTGCGGAGAGTTCTTGGCCATGTAGGAGGACAGCGTCGCGTACTGGGCGCGGGCCCTCGCGAGCTCCGTTTCGAGCTCCGTGCGAATCGTGAGGGCCGCCTGCGCGGTGTCTGCCGGGCTGAACTCCCCGTACTTCTGCTGGACTTCGACGAGGCGTTGGCGTGACTCCGCCAAGCGCTTTTCGGCTTTTTCGACGTCGCTTTGCGCGTACCGGATTTGGTCCTGGCGGGCCTTCTCCGAGAGCCGATTCACCTTGTCTTCACACGCCTTCAAGATGGTGTCGGCGACGCGATGCGCCATTTCGGCGTCGTAGGCACGAACTCGCAGCGTCAGTACGGAAGAGTTGCTGTCGAAGCTCAGTTGAACGCGATCGAGATAGTACTCGTACGCCTCCTCCCGGCTCGCGTCCGTTGCCAGGCGCGAGAAGAAGTCGAGCGAGCTCGAGCGGTAGTGGTCGAGCAGCTGCACCCTCTCGTCGAGGACGTCGAGCATTTCTCGCGAGAGGACGTAGTCCCGTGCCGCGAGCGTGTCGCGGCCGGCCGCGGACACGCCCGCGATGCCGATCAGCGACTCCATCGCCATCGACGGGCGCTGCTCGGCCGCCTGAATGGAGAAGAGCGCCACCGACTCGTAGGCATCGCTCGCCCAGAACGCGTAGTAGCCGGCCGCGACGAGCGTAGGCAAAAGCACGAACGCCGAGAGCTTCGCCGCCAGGCGCTTGGCGCGCCGATGGCGTAAGGCCCGAATGGCGACTTCTGCGGACGGCACCCGAGGCTGATCCGCGGGGCTTTGAACCTTGGGATCAACGTTCGTACTCACGCGCGGCCTCCTCGAGATCGTCGAACAGCTGCAGGCGTCCGGAACGGAGCACGGCGACTCTGTCGCAGTAGTCTCGAATCGTGTTCATCTGATGGGAGACGATGATGACCGAAGCGTGAGCGCTGCGCTCCCGAAAGGCCTCCCGACAGCGCTCCTGAAACCGCTTGTCGCCCACGGCCGTCACCTCGTCCACCAAGTAGTAGTCGAAGTCAATGGCCATGCTCAGCCCGAACGCGAGCCGCGCGCGCATTCCGGAAGAGTACGTTCTCACGGGCATGAAGAAGTACTCGCCGATCTCGGCGAAGTCGCGGGCGAAGCCCACCACACGATCCACGTCCTGCCCATAGACGCGCGCGACGAAGCGACAGTTCTCTTCGCCGGTGAGCGACCCGCTGAAGCCACCAGAGAAACCAATCGGCCAAGAAACTCGGCCGGCGCGCTCGACGCGACCCACGTCGGGAAGCTCGATTCCGGCCAAAATCCTGAGCAGCGTGGATTTGCCGGCGCCGTTCCCCCCCAAAATGCCCAGGTTGGAGCCGAGCGGGATCGGGCAGGTGATCGAATCGAGCACGACATGCAGGCCGGCCCGAGTCCGGTAAGCCTTCGTCACCTCGGTGAGACGGATCATGTGAGCTCGATCCGTACGCGGCTGGCGCGTTCGAACGCCAATCCGAGCAGAAGGAGCACGAGCCCCACCGCCACCGGATAGGTAGGCTGGACGTGGAGCGAGGAGTACTGCGTGAACCAACCGTCTCGGACCAACTCGACGCAGTGCAGCACCGGGTTGTGGCGGATGATTGCGAGGAAGGACGGCGGGACGTCGTTGGCCGTGTAAAACACCCCGGACAGCCAGAAGAGCGGCCGGATCAGCGCGGAAGAAAGCTTCTCCACGGCGCGCATGTAGAGGCTGAGCGCGCCGAGAATCATCCCCAGCGCGCCCCCGAGCCACGCACACAGCGCGAAGCCGGAGAGCACCATCAAGAGGCTGTCGATGCGGAGCGCACCGACGTAGAGCGCCTCCGCGCTCATCAGGATCGCGAACACGGACGCCCACGTCGCCGTCTCGAGCACCACGCGCGCGAGCACGAGGTCCAAGGGGCGAACCTGGGGATAGAAGAGGAGGCCACGATTGGCTTCGACCGCGACCACGACTCGTGTGGTCACCTCACGAAAGAGCTGGTAGGGCACGAGGCCGGTCACCAAGAAGGACGCCACGGTCATCCCCGACGGCGGGCTCCGATCCGCCAGGGTGAAGAGGGCGTAGAAGGTAGCGACCCAGAGTAGAGGCTCCAGCAAAGCCCACAGGTAGCCCACCTGATGCGCCCCAAAGCGCGTGCGCGTCTCGCGCATCACCAGCGCATGCGCGACCTGCATTTGGATGAAGGCGCCCCGCGCGAGGCTCATGGCGTCTCTCCGCGACCGCCTCCGGTGACGTCGGGTGCAAAGAACCAACCCTGCTCATCGCCACACGCCAAACGCACCGCCTGCTCACCGCCGCGCGCGAGCAGGAGCCGGCGACAGCGGTAGCCGCTCGCAGCGTCGTACGGGGGAGACGGGACGACCTCGAATCCCCCGACTCGCGTCGCCTGGTTCGACGGCAGTGTCGCCACTTGCGCCAAGAAGACGCGCTCCTCCTCCGAGGAGGGCGGGTAGCGTCCAGCGCTGTCTGTCGCCGCGGCGTCGACGGGCGTGCGAACGTCTGGCGGCGCAGAGCACGCGCCCAGGGAGATGCTGAAAATTGCGGAGACTAGGGGGAGAATGCGACGCGTCATTTGCTGTAAATGTCGACGATGCCGGTCACGTGACCACGATCGTCGACGGCGAGCAACGCGCTGATGCGATGAGACTGCATGAGGTTCTCTGCTTCGCCGAACATCGCATCCTGGTGGATGACGACGGGCGACCTCGTCATGATGTCTCCGGCCGTCAGGGCCATCGCATTCCCACTGGATTGAAAGGCCCGACGGAGGTCACCGTCGGTCACGATGCCCACCAAGGTGTCGTCTTCCTTGACGACGATGGCGAGGCCACAACGCCCGGTCGTCATGGACACCACGAGTGACTGCAAGGTCTCGTGGGCTCGCACGAAGGGTAGGTGCTTCGTGTGCATTACGTCGGAGACTCGTGTGCAGAGTCTCCGACCCAGGGAGCCTCCCGGATGGAACCGTGCGAAATCGCGCGGCTCGAACCCTCGTGCCTGGCTCACCGCCAGGGCGAGGGCGTCGCCGAGCGCCAGGGTGACCAGGCTCGACGTCGTGGGAGCCAGGTTGTGAGGACAGGCTTCGCGATCCACGCGAATGTCGAGGAAAACCTGGGACACGCGAGCGAGAGTACAGTCCTTGTCACCCGCCATGCCGATGATGGGAACGCCGAGAGGAGCGAGGAGCTTGGCGATGCGCAGTACTTCCGCGGTCTCCCCGCTATTGGAGATCATGAGAACGGTGTCCGCAGCGGTGACCATGCCCAGATCCCCATGCAAAGCTTCGCTCGCATGAAGGAAGAAGGAGGGCGTGCCCGTGGAGGACATCGTTGCGGCGATCTTCCGGCCGATGTGGCCCGACTTGCCCATGCCCGAGACGACGAGACGCCCGCGACAGCTCAAGAGCAACCGCACCGCCTCGGCGAAGTCTTCGTCGAGGCGCTCAGCCAACTCCTGAATGGCCTGCGACTGATCGCGAAGGAGGCGGCGCGTCGCGCGAACGACCTCGCTCTCGCCGCGCGACTTGGTGACGAAATGCGCTTGGGGTTGAAGCATGGTGAGGTCGCTCATCGTAAGGTTGTGAAGTTGGCAAGTGTGGGCGATAGTGGGCTTTTCTTCCGAAGTGGATTGCTTTGTCAACCAACTGTCGGCAAATCGCAGCGGAGTTGCGTCTTGGTCAGGCTGCGCTTTCCTCGCCTTTCATCTTGGTGGAGCTACATCTGCTTCCTTGCGAGAGAGCTCGAGTGTCGAAGCCGTTTCAGGGGGTAAGGGCGTGAGTTTACAGCCTCTTTTTCCCTCGGATGCTGCTGACGGCCCTCGCGAGGTTCACTCGCGAGGGCTCAGGGCCGCAGTTTTTTCGCGAGGTATCGCGCGGATTCCGCGACTACTGGAACTGTTCGAATTCTCAGAGCTTATGGTGCGGCCGACGCCGCGCGCCGCCGCTGACGTCGACATTGTTCTCACATGGGGAAACAAGGAAACCGGCAAGGCGGCGCAGCGCTACGCCGCCCGATACGATAAGCCGCTCTGGCGAATCGAAGACGGGTTTTTTCGCTCCGTGCGCGGCGGACCCCAAACGGCGCCGCTCTCGCTCGTCCTGGATGATCGAGGAATTTACTATGACGCCCGTCGGCCTTCCCGGCTGGAAGACATCCTCAACTGTGAGGGCGCGTCGGATCCTCTGGCGTCCAAGGAGCTCTCGAGTCGCGCCGAACGCGCCATCGAATTCGTGCTGCGCGAACGACTCTCGAAGTACAACGACGCCTCCGCCGTCACGCCGGTTCGAGGCTCCCGCCCCCGCGTGCTGATCGTCGATCAAACCTTCGGAGACGCGTCGGTTCGGGACGGGCTCGTCGACGAACACTGTTTTCCGCGCATGCTCGAGTGGGCTCTCGAACGATTTCCCGGCGCGCAGATCCTCGTTAAAACGCATCCAGACGTCATCGCCGGTCGAAAGAAGGGCTACCTCACCGCGCCCGCACGGAACGAGCCGCGTGTGGAGCTCCACGCTCAGCACGACAACCCGGTCGCCTTGCTCGCTTCGGTGGACCACGTCGTGACGGCGACCTCTCAACTCGGGTTCGAGGCGCTTCTTCAAGGGAAACCCGTCACCTGTTTTGGCGCGCCGTTCTACTCGGGGTGGGGACTCACCGAGGACCGAGTGACGGTCCCGCGGCGGAAGGCGCGGAGGTCTCTTGCCCAACTCGTGGCGGCGGCGTGGCTCTTGTACCCGCGCTACGTCGACCCCGTCTCGGGGCGCCGCTGCGAGCTGGAGGACGTGCTCGAGCACCTCGCTCTTCAGCGCAGGACGTTCGAAAAGAACGCGCGCCGCACGGTCGCTGTCGGCTTTTCGCCCTGGAAGCGGCGTACGGTGGAGAAGTTCTTGGAAAGCCCGGGCGTGGAGCTCCAGTTCGCCCGCGAAGAGGATTTGGGCAAGAAGGTGAAACTGGCCCGCGGAGACCGCGTGGTCGTTTGGGGACAGCGCGCTTCGTCCGGGCTGAAGGCGCGCTGCGAACGACAGGGCGTAGCACTTGCGCGCATGGAGGACGGCTTCTTGCGCTCGGTCGAGTTGGGCTCCGACCTTTCGCCGGCGAGCTCGCTCGTCCTCGACGAGCGAGGCATGTATTACGACCCGACGGGCCCGAGTGATTTGGAGCTCATGCTGGAGACGCGAGCTTTTACCGAAGAGGAGCGCCGCCGCGGCGCGCTCCTCCGCGCGAAGATCGTCCGAGAGCGTCTGAGTAAGTACAACGTCCAGGACGACGTGCGTCTGGCTCTGCCGTCGACGGAAAAGAGGCGTGTGCTCATCGTCGGGCAGGTGGACGATGACGCGTCGGTGCAGCTCGGGGCCGCGCAAGTCGGCAGCAACGGGGCCCTCGTCGCTGCCGTTCGGAAGGCTCGCCCCGACGCGTTCCTGATCTACAAGCCGCATCCCGACGTTTACTCGGGCAACCGCAGGGGAGCCCTGCCGCGCGACGTGGAAGGCTTGCTGGACCACGTAGAAACACGTGCCTCGTCGATTGCCTGCCTCGAGTCGGTGGACGAGGTGCACACCATGACGTCCTTGGTGGGCTTCGAAGCGTTGCTCCGCAATCTTCCGGTGTCTACCTACGGGCTCCCGTTTTACGCGGGCTGGGGGCTCACCCAGGATCACGAGGTGTGTCCTCGCCGCACGCGGGTCCTCGCTTTGGACGACCTTGTCTTCGCCACCCTCGTCGAGTATCCAACCTACTACAGCGCGCACTGTGATTGCTTCGTGAGCGCCGAGCAGATGGTCGATGAGCTGGCTCGAGAGGTGAGACGGACAGGTCGCGCTGACGCCAAGCCCTCCCTCCGGAGGAAAGTCGTGCGGCTGGGTCGTTATTTGAGGGGGCGGCTGCGTGCTTGGTGAGGAAGTGCGTGGCGCTCGTGTGCTCCTTCTGCAAGGCCCGAACGGGCCGTTCTTTCGCCGTCTGTTCGACGAGCTCGTCCTCGCGGGGGCGTCCGTCACGAAGGTGAACTTGAACGCGGCAGAGGAGCTCTACTTCCTCGGTCGACCCTCGCGCTCGTTTCGCGGCGCGCTGGAGGACTTCCCCGCGTATCTCGAAGCGCTCGACTCCGAAGAACGCTTCGACCTCTGCTTCCTCTTCGGTGACTGTCGTCCCTATCACCTCGCTGCTCGGCCCGTTCTCGACGAGCGCGGCATCGAAACGTTCGTGTTCGAGGACGGCTACCTACGTCCGGACTTCGTCACCATCGAACGGGGAGGCGTCAACGGTCGTTCGGCCATTCGCGGGGCACCCCCGGACCTCGAGGCCGTCGATACGAGCGAGCCACCCTGGGTGAAAGTGCGGCAAGCGTTCGAATGGTCGGTGCTGCACACCATCATCAACTCGCTCGGCGTCACGTGCGGAGCGTGGCGCTTTCCCCAGTATCGACACCACCGGGACGTCCAGACAGCGCGCCAAGCCCTGCTTTGGGGGCGCTCCGGGGTTCGGCGCGTAGTGTACGGCTTTCGGGAGGGGCACCTCTTGGCGAAGGTTCGCGGCCCACTCCACCGGCGCTACTTCCTCGCGGGTCTCCAGGTGCACAACGACTCTCAAGTCAAATGCTCGAGGTTCGGAGACGTTCGGGACTTCATCGAGGAAGTGGTGAGCTCCTTCGCGCGCTTCGCGGACACCGGAGACACCCTCGTGTTCAAGCATCACCCTGCGGACCGCGCCTACCGAGACTATGGAGCGCTGGTCAGCGAGTTGGCTCGCTCTTTCGGACTCGGGGAACGCCTCATTTACGTGCATGACGTGCATCTGCCCACGCTGCTCCGGCACGCCAAGGGCACCATCGTGATCAACAGCACGGTTGGCTGGTCCTCCCTCCATCACGGCACGCCTGTTCTGGCCCTCGGCGATTCCGTCTATGGATTCATGGGTCTCGCGGCATCCGGGCCTTTGGACGAGTTCTGGCAAAGCCCTCCTGCCGTCGACGCTACCCGAGTCGCGGCGGCCGAGAGGTGGCTCCGTCGCAACAATCAGGCGAACGGTAGCGTTTGGGTGCCGATCCCGAATCGCGGCCCCACGGGACTCGGCTGGCCGCCCGAGCTTCGTCTCTCAGGGCGTCGCCGCGTTTCGGTAGAGAAAGGCGTCGGTTTGCGTGATGTTCAGGAGGAGCCGCCGCACGTTCCCTCCTGACTCCACGAAGTCGGACAGGAGCGCGAAGGACGTGCACGCATCGGCCGCTGTTTCCGTGCGTCCCGCGGCAAACTGGAACCACTGGGCAACGAAACAGGCCTGCGCCACTTCGCTCTTCGCGAGCTCCCGCGAAAGCTCGACCGCGCCGTAGAACCTACCGTTGACGTCCGTACCCACGAGCTCTCCGCTCGCATCGATGGACTTGCCGTTTTCCTCGTCACGCCAGCGCCCCACGGCGTCGTAGTGCTCGAAGGCGAGGCCGAGCGGATCCATCAAGCGGTGACACGTGGCGCAGCCATCGTCCTCGACGTGTTGGGCCAAGCGGTCGCGCGTCGTCGCCGTCGGAACCACGTCGGGGGCGTCCAGCGAGACATTGTCCGGCGGGGAGGGAAGGGGCTGGCAGAGCAGACGCTCTCGAACGAGCTTGCCTCTCCGCACGGGAGAGCTCGAAAGTGGATGGGAGTGTCGGGTCATCACGCTAGCCAGGGTCAAAAGGCCAGCGAACTGCGTCGGATCCCGGTCGACCCGGACGAAGGTATCACCCTCCAGGCGAACGCGAAGCTCCTGAAAACGCGCGAGCTCCTCATTTGCGAAGCTATAGGACGCGGTCAAAAGCTCTCGGAACGTACCTTGGTCTTGCCGAACCACGTGTCCTGTGAAGGCTTCGGTTTCACGGAGAAGTAGAGGGCCGATTCGGTCCGTGTAGCCCGCGTACACGGCGGGGTCGCGCTCCAAATGCTCGAGCGCTTCGAGATCGAGCCACTGGAAGAAGAAGCGCCGAATCATCTCCTCCGACTTCTCGTCGTCCAGCATGCGCTCTGCCTGCGCGAGAATCTGTGCCTTCGTCCGCAGTTTTCCTCGACGGGCTGCGTCGAAGAGCTCCTGGTCCGGCAGGGTTCCCCAGAAGAAGTAGGAGAGCCGTGAAGCCACCTCCCAGTCACTCGAGCGCACGATCCCGGGCGCGCCGTCGACGGGGCTGCCCTCGAGCTCGACGCGGTACAGAAAGTGCGGCGATTGGAGCATCACTTCGAGAACCATCTCGACGCCGCTTCTGAGGTCGTACGTGTCACGGCCCAACGCGTAAACTTCGAAGAGCCGCTCGACCTCGCCGACTTCCAGCGGGCGTCGGTAGGCTCTAACGCCGAACGACTCGATGAAGCGACGGATGCAGACGTCGCCTTCCGACTCGTGGTCGCAAGTGAGCAACGTACTCAGGTTCGCCGCGGCCCTCGCAGCGATTTTCTCCGCGGCCGCCTGGTACTGTTCGATCAAGAGCGGCGAGGCGACGACCGACTGTGCGCCATTGTCGAACCCAGCACCCTTCTCCTCGGGCACGAAGTCCGCTGCGTAGCTGGTGGTCAGGCCCAGCAGGTCACGCACCGTGTTGTCATACTCACGTCGCGTCAGACGCCGGAGAGGTGACGCTCCTGGGCTCGGGTTGCTACCCAGGGCGGCGCACGCTGCCGCCCGCTTCGCCGTGGGGCCCTTGACCGGCGTCTCGTTCGGCGGCGACTGCAGGCGAGAAGAGCACGCCAGGAGCACGACCGGCAGCGCGGCGAGCGCCGCCCTTCTTGTGCGCATGACGTCCCTAGGAACGGGAGCGCTCTGACGACGCCGACGCCAGCAATCAAGACGAGACGCGACGCAAATTCGGTGACTGAGCAGAGCGCTGGCAAGCGCGAGGCGGCGTTCGCCGCTTAAAGAGGGCTCTGGATCCGCATCAGAAAGCGGTTTCCCTCGAAGGCCTCTTCTACGCCCGCAATGCGCGAAAGGCGCGACCGCTTTTCGAACGAAAGCCAGAGCTCGAGCGAGCCAGCAAAGTCCGTGGCTCCGAGCGAAGCCGTGCTGCGCAGGGAGCGTTCGACGACGTGCGGATCGACCTCGACGCGCTCTTGCGCTCGGTCGAGCCCCTCGATCGAGCTGAGGTGGTCCGCCTCGAGCTCACAGCGAAGCTCCAATGCGTGGTAGCCCACGCTCGCTCTGAGCCCGCCGTGGAAACCCCACCCGTAGACGTAACCTTCGCGCTCCAGCACGGTCTTCGTGCGCGCGTCGGGCACCTCACGGCGCCAGCTCTCGTAGCTGGGGGCGCTCATTCCGCCGAAGCTCGGGTACGCGCGCAGCGCGGCCGCGTAGTGCAAGGCGCCGTGCCGGGCTCCAACTTCTCCCGTGAAGCCGGGGAACAGCAAGAGCCCGCGCCGGTCGTCGAAGCCGAACGCTCGAGTACTGCCATACGCGTACGCGACACCGACGGCCCCGTTCGCGAACACTCCCTGCGGAAGCTTCGCCGGGCCCGCGAGAGCTTGCGTGTGGTAGCCGACGAGCCTCGTTTCGCCGAACACGTCTACGCCCGCGCCGCGAGCGCTGAAGTCCACATCGAGATCGAAGGAAGCGATCTCCGCGTCGTAGAACCAGCGCTCGACGCTTCCGGGGCGACGGTAGCCGGCGAGCGACGAAAAAGTTCCCGAAAAGCCGAGCGTATGAGTCGCCAGCGCTCGCGGTTCCCCCACCGCGTCCACGATGCCGAAGCCGTATCCGAACGAGAGATCTTTCCACAGCGCGCGCGCCTCCGAGGACGACTCGAGCCCATCGAGAGTTCGGTGCCCATGCACGGAGAGACCGAACGTCCAAGCGAGGGCCTGCTGGCTCGCGCCGCGCGGCGCCGCGTCACTCAGGTGGAGAGCCAGCTTGTGAAAGAACTCACCGAGCGCCAAGCCCCCGAGAGGGGTGACGAGCATGTCGTTGATGCTGATCTTCTCGTTGAACTCGATGACGTACTCCCACGCAGTGGAGCCGGCGAAGGTGTAGAGAAACGAGGGCAGAACGTTCAGACGGTTGCCGCGTGCGAGCGCGTACATTCCGGTTCCCGCGAGCGGGTGCCACACGGAGTTGAGCGCGAAGGTATTGCTGTCGAAGCGCCAAGCCTCGCCGTTCAGGCGCTCACGTGCGCTGGGGGAATCCCAGTCGAGGACGTTGCGCTCGTCCAGAAAGTACCAGAGCGAAGCCGCGCCAAGCCCAGCGCCAATCTCGAGCGCCGGGCGAAGGTAGTTCGGCGGCGGATCCGGCGGCTCGCCCGCGGCAACGGGGCTCGCCGCCGAGTGGCGCGCCACTGCGGCCAAGCTCACGACGACGGCCAGGACGGCCAGACGACGCACGCGCAGGGCGACGCTTCTCACGATGGGGGGCTGTTAGCACGATCTTTCGCGTGTGGCGCACTCGGAAGCAGCGCCCGCACGGGTCACTTCACGGGCAGGCGAGGGCGTCGCTCGCGCGCCGGTCGTCGAACGAAGTCAACGAAGGCCCGGAGCGAAGGCGGCATGTGGAGGCGACTCGAGTAGTAAAGATAAGGTCCGGGAAAGCGGAGCCACCAAGGTTTCATGAGCGGAAGCAGCGCGCCGCTTTCGAAGTGGGGCCGCAGCAAGTCCTCGAACGCATAGAGGACGCCGCTTCCCGCGACAGCAGCCCCCACGAGGAGATCCAGGCCATTGCCCAGGTTGGCAACCAGCGGTCCCGTTGGATCGAGCTTCAGAGTTTCGCCGTCGCGCCGAAACTCCCACGGAATGAGCGCACCACGCGGAAAGCGAACGCGGAGACACGCGTGCTCGAGGAGCTCGCGGGGATGGCTCGGGCGTCCGTGGCGGTCCAAATAGGCGGGCGAGGCGGCCAGAGCGAAGCGCTGCTCCAGCGGACCGATCGGCACCGCGATCATGTCCTTCTCGAGGGACTGTTCGTAGCGAATGCCTGCGTCGCAGCCTGCGGCAAGGACGTCCACCAGCTCGTCCTCCGCCGTCACCTCGACACGAACGTGAGGGTGCGCTTCGAGAAAGGCTGGCAGGATGCGAGGTAGTGAGACGCGCGTCGCGATCGTAGGAACGTTCAACCGCAACGTGCCCGCCGGCTCCGCGCTCGAGCTCTTGGCGACGTCGAGGGCCGAAGCGATTTCGGCGAGGGCAGGGCCAAGACGTTCGAGGAGCCGAGCGCCCTCTTCCGTCGGCGTGACGGAGCGCGTCGTGCGATGGAGAAGCCGAACGCCGACCTCCGCCTCCAGTCTGCGCACTGCCTCGCTGGCGCTCGACGCGCTCGTGCCGCTGACGCGACCCGCCTCGCGGAAGCCACCAGCGCGGGCCACCACGGCGAAAACGCGAACGTCCTCCAAGTTGAGCGCCATTGTGCGGAATTCCGTACGACCCGTGCAGACTTGGCCATCTTATCGCACAGCCGTTCCGGGCCCAAAGTCGTCGGTATGAAAGACGCGAATCTCGCACGAGCCGGAACATTCAAGCTGGGCCATCGAAACGTCACGCGCCTCGGGTACGGAGCCATGCAGCTCGCCGGGCCCGGGGCGTTCGGCCCGCCCCAGGATAGAAGTGAGGCGATCGCCGTGCTGCGCGAAGCGGTCGAACACGGAGTCAACCACATCGACACGAGCGACATCTACGGCCCTCACGTCACCAACGAGCTCATCCGCGAGGCGCTTCACCCCTATCCCAAAGACCTCGTCATCGCGACCAAGGTCGGGGCAAAGCGGGGACCGCAAGGGTCCTGGGACGCGGCGTCTTCGAGCGACGAGATCGCGGCCTCCGTTCACGACAACCTTCGGAACCTTGACGTGGACGTTCTCGAGGTCGTCAACCTGCGCGTCATGTTCGACGCGCTGCAGCCCTCCGCAGGTTCGATCGAGGCGCCCCTCGCTGCGCTCTTGAACCTGCAACAAGAGGGAAAAGTTCGGCACATTGGCCTCAGCAACGTAACCGCCAAGCAAGTGGAAGAAGGCCGCTCGATGGCAAACATCACCTGCGTGCAAAACCACTACAATCTCGTGCACCGAAACGACGACGCCCTCATCGACGAGCTCGCTGCCGCCGGCATCGCCTACGTACCGTTCTTCCCCCTGGGCGGCTTCGCGCCGATTCAGTCCGCCGCGTTGTCGAGCATCGCGAGCGAAGTGGGCGCAACGCCCCTGCAAGTCGCGCTCGCATGGCTCTTGCGGCGCTCACCGAACATCTTGCTGATCCCCGGCACCTCGAGCGTCGAGCACCTTCGGGAGAACCTTGCGTCGGCGGAGGTGGAGGTGCCGGTGGAGGTGATGGCGCGGTTGGAGCGGCTCTAGGTCTCTAGCGCCCTCGCGCAAGTTGCTCGAAGAACCCGTCGGACGAGATGTATTCCATTCTTGGTGTTCTTCAGTGCTTCGGTGCGAACATCTTGCCATTCTTCTGCAGGCAAGGCGTTCCAGTTTACATCGACCGGACACGATAAGAGAGAGTGAACAGGAGGCGGCCGAGCAACGAGCCCTTCGCTGGCTAGGCCTTTGGTAGTGCTTCTCTCAACACGTCCATTAGGGCCGATTCTTCATCACGTAGATAGTCGGGGGTACCGTAAGGTCGAAGCTTGTCGTTGATGTGTTGCATGAGCATGAACTTGCGCGTGCGGTGGTCCTGATCGTCGGTCCTCACCGTCTTAAAGAACTCAACCGGGTCGTTGCCATGGGCGCGCAAGCCTGCGGCGAGATAGTCAAACTCTTCGATGCTGGCGAAGTAGATTCTCGTCATGTCTAGGCTTTTCACGGACTGAGGCAGAGAGACGTTCTTCGCGATATCCTGAAGGCTAGAGCCGTTCCCGAGGAGGAAGTGCTTGTACGTCACCACGAGAACAAAGGGTGGTTCGGTGAGTGCCATGCGGGTTGCCAGCTCGCCGGCCTGTTCAAGAGCCTTGAATATTGAGTTGTGGAGCCGGCTATTCAAGAATTCAGTCTCCAGAGTCACCATTGCGGCGACCGGCAGCTCAACTCCCTTTGCTTCGATGAATAGGGTTCCCTTCGGTGAAGGGAGGACGAAGTCGACCACCTTTCCAACGCCAAAGCGGCGTCGAACTTCCTTTTCATCCATGAAAGGGTGATTCATGTGCTCTATGCCTCGCCTCACGTATCCCTCAAAAACGGCGCCGAAGTGGTCCATGAAAGTCGATGGATCGTGATTGCGCAGAATATCGTAGACAAGTGTTTCCGTGCCGCGCGCAAGGACGGGCGATGAGTAGGTTGTGAAGCGAGATCCTTCGCGGAGGAGAGGGAATCGAGTGAGTGGGGTGCGGGAGTAGTATTCGTAGTGTGAGCGCTCGTTAGAGTGTTGGCTGTCTCGCAGGTAGGTTCGAAGCTGATCGCGGTCCCTGCTGAGCGTTGCCAATACGGTGTCGACGGCTGAGGGCGAGAAGAACGGCTCTAGGGTGGAGAAGAACTGTCGCTCGACTGTGAGTTTTCTGGTGGCAAGAGGAATGGTCATTGCCACGAGCAGCGCAATGAAGGCGTTGAGGGGCGTCCCGATGACGCGTTGGAACGTGATGAAAAGCGGGTGTTCTTCCGGCAGATGTCGAAAAAGCAGAGACTGTCTGGCGAAGTGGGAAACCTGAAGGTTTTCTTGGAACCAGAACTGCTGGTGAGCAATCTTGCGCAAAAAGATGTTGAAGTCTGGATGTTGCGACGGTAGCTCAAAGCTGCTCTCTAGCTCTGCGACCTGATTGATAAGACTAATTAGATCGCCCTGAGCCATTGGGCGAAGGTTTCCACGGGGAACGTCACGCTGTTCGAAGAACCACTTGAGAAGTAGCAAGGTGCGCCACGGTGGTCTGGTGCGCATTCTCTCGAGGTCGTTCGACTCGGTCGCGCTAAGCTCGGCGAGCAGGCGGTCCAGAGTTGAGGGTGGGGTGAACCTGCCCAGCTGGTTGATGATTCGCTTTCGATGGTCGCGGTAGACAAGTGGAATGAACGTGGGGTTGCTCGTCATTGACGTGTCCGCGATCTGCTCAACTACATCTAGAGCCCGCTACGCATCCACCCCCTCACCGCCTCAACAACCCCACCCGCTCCGCCTCTGGCAAATACGGAGCCTGCAGTCGAACGGGATTGCCGAAATCCTTGTAGAGCAGGTCGCCGCGCAGAGTGAGGCGCTCCGCTCCCGCGCAGCCGAGGATCATGTTGGACTCCAGTGGGCTCGTGAGGGTGAGCGCGACGCGGCAGGGGAGGTTGGTTTGGATGGTGCCGCTGATGGTGGCGCGGCTGGGTTGCTGCGTTGCCAAAATGAGGTGCACGCCTGCGGCGCGCGCTTTGGCGCCGAGGAGGGACACGGCGCGCTCGATTTCGCTGCGCTCGTTCTTGTCGGCGGCGATGAGCGCGAAGTATTCGTCACACACGCACACGATGCGCGGCAGCGGGCGGCCGGTTTTTTCTACGTATTCGCTCAGCTTGTCCACGCCAGCGTCGTGAATGAGGCCGTAGCGGCGCTCCATTTCTTCCACGAGCTCGCCGAAAAGCTCGCTGGCGGGCCTTTGGCCGTCCCCTGGGATCCACCAAGCGTCCTTCTTCCAAAGGTAGCTGCTCTTCTCCAAGTCGTTGAAGGCGACGATTTTTGGATCGAGCGTCGCGATACGCAGGGTGTCGGGCGTGTTCGAGGCGATGAGCCCCGCCAGCGCCACGCGGAGCCATTCACTCTTGCCGCTGCCCGACGTGCCGGCGGCCAGCACGTGCGAGCGACCGTCACTGCCGATGTCCGTGAAATGGAGTCGCCCGCTGGGGTCGACGCCAATCGGGACTCGGGCGGAGCCGCGAAGTGGATCGACCGCCGGAAGCTGACTTTGCACGGACGAAAACAGCACCGTTTCCGGATCGGGGCGCGCGATGTCCACGTAGAGACGCCCGGCGTCGTGCGACACGATGGGCTCGAACGCGATGCCGAGGCGATGCTGCACTTCGCGGCTGACGCGACGTAGCCCGTCCAGCCGCGCGCCTGACTGGAGTCGTACGTCGAAGCGGAGGAAGCGCGGCCCGACTTGCACCGGCTCACGCAGCTCGACGTTGACGCCGTACTCGCGGTACGCGCGCACCAGCTTCTTGCCGAGCTCTGCGTGCGCCGCGGGGGAATCCGCGCTGGGGGGTGAAACGAGTGCGGGCGACGGAGGGGAAGGCGCGGGTCGTGGTTCCGCGGCGGGCGTTTCCGTGGCGGGCGCGGAGGGTGTTTCCTCGGCGCGCGTGGCTGGTGTTGTCGGGGTGGGCGCGGGGACCTTTTGCGAAGCCACCTGGGGCGGAGGTGGTGTCTTGTCTGGGGACGGGGGCGGAGCGACGCGCGCTAGACGTCCGATGAGCGCGAGCAAGCGCGTTTGAGCCTCCACGAGCCCCGCGCTTTGAACCAGGCTTTCCTCGAGGTGCGGAGCAAAGCGCAGGAGCGCCACGCTCGACGCTTCCGCGCCGACGCCGGTTCGCGTCGCGATGAGGTGGTAGAGCGCGGCTTGTCCTAGATCGACGGCGGGCGTGTTTTGTCCGAGCTTCAGCTCGAGGGCGCAAAAGTGGTGTCGACCCGGGACGTGCAGAATGGAGTCCGCGATGCCGACGAGGCGCACCGGCTCACGCCAGCCGGGCTCCTGGAGCGTGCATTCCAGCGGCACCTCGGCGTGGATGAACTGCTCGAGCTGGTGTGAGCGAGCGCGCGCCTCCGGGCTCTCGAGGAGCTCCACCACGACGTCCACGAGCCAGCGCGAGAGGCTTTGCAGCGCCTGCCAGAGCACTAGCACTTGTCGACTCGACGTTTGCAGCACGGCTGCGTGACGCAGAAGCCGCGGCGCCGTCAGCCTTTGCCAGACGTGCTCCAGCAAGAGCTCCACGCGGCGCTCACGCTCGGGCCCGGACTCGGCGATAAGGGCGAGGCCATTGGCGCCTGGCGCAGCGCTCACGAGCTCTGCGAAGACTTCGTGGAAGATTTTCCCGAGGAGGAGCGTGGCCGCTTCTCCCGAGCCGCGGTCCTCGGGACCGGCAGCGCGCAAGAGAGCGGCGCGCACGTCGCTGACCGAAAGCTCAATCGTCATGTCAGGCCTCCACTCCCGGCGTGATTCCGGCGCGATCGAGGAGCACCACGGGCGGCCCCTCGAGCACCAAGAAGTGCGTGTCGTACTTGCGTGCGGTTGCGAGCACGATGTCCGCCGACTTGGCGAGCGCCTGGGCGGCGCCGTCCAAAGTGAGCACGCGCTCGCGGGAGAGGAGCTCCGCCAAGTCTTGCTCAGCAGATGTCTCCACGGGCGTGACGTCGACTTGGAAGAGCGCTTCGACGAGCTCTGCGATGGGGGCGAGACGTGCGTCTTCTCGTGAGCTCTTGAGCCATGCGAGCACGTCGCTGGGCGCCACGGTCACGCCTTCGTTGGCGAGGTCTCCGGATTTCGCGTCTGCCAAAAGCGACGACAGCGCGGCCAACGCGTTCAAAGCTTCTGCGGTGGGCTCCACGAGACGCACTCCGTCTTGGGTGAGCGCCGTCAGCGTTTCGCGCGCCTTCTTGGCGGTTTTGGCGAGGGGCAGGCGCGGGTCGCGCACGATGACCCAGCGCGCGCCGTCTTTGCGGTGCAGGTGGCTTGCCAACGCGCGCAGCTTGGGGCCCAGGCTGCGGCCGTCCGCCTCGTTGCGTAGGCTCAAGGCGAGCTTTTGTGGTCCGCCGAGCACCAAGTCTGCGCCCTCCGGATCACGCTCCGACACGGGGCGTTCGCCCAGGGCTGCGAGCAGCTCCACGCTGCCGAGCAACGTGGCCGACGTGTACGCCGGAGACTGCACCGCGAGTGCCTTTCGTGCGCGGTCCTCCCAGGCCGAGGCCAAGAACTCGCGCGGTGAGACTGGATGGGCGGCGTGGCCGTGCTGAAGTTCCTCGAAGGCGCGGCCCGCGTGCGCCAACACCTGGCGCGGCACACAAGGAGACACCTGGCTCAAGCTCGCCACGAGCGAGCGCGAGAGCGGGTAATACGGCTCGCTCGGGTGTTCGCTGCGCAGCGCCTCGAGCTCCGGCAGCGAGTCCAAACGAGCGCGCACGAGGGCGTCCACCTCGGCGGGGCCGAGGCTGCGCAGAACGGCGTGGCGCTTGGCCATGCGGTCCTTGTGGGCCTCCTGAATGGAGCTTTCGAACTGCGGCAAGAGCGCGCTCTGCAGGCAAGTAATCAGAAAAACGTTCGGATCGGCGTCGTGGAGGTCCGCGGCGAGGCGTCCGAACTGAAAGAACGCGTCTCGGTCGTCGGAGCTTCTCTGCAGCGCCTCGACCTGGTCGAAGCAGAACACGAGGGGCAACGTTTGGCCGGCGAGGCGCGCCAGCGCCGTCACGACCTCACGCGCGGCTTCCTCTCGGTCTTCCAGCTCGTCGGGGCTGAGATCGAGCTGCTTCAAGACGCGCTCGGGGAGGCTCTCGCCTTCCAACCATGCCGCCGCGTCCCGGATGCCGCGATTGCAGACGAGGTGCTCGAGCACGGTGCAGAGATCCCGCGAGAGGCCGAGCTCTTCCCCGAGAGCGTTCAGGTGCGACGCGACGACGGTGTGATCCTCTTTGCCCAGAATGCGCAAACGCATGACCGCGCTGCGGGAAGGGGTGCCTGTTCGTTCGGCGATTTGATGAGCGACGAGGCGTTGGAGCTGCGTGAGCCCTTCGTCGCGTCGCATCAAATCGCGGGCCAGGCGGCGGCGCACGTGCTGCCACAGAAGCTGAGGGCTCGTCTGCAGGCGCACGAAGACGAACACGCAGTGCAGCACCTGATCTTCGGCTTGGTGCGCCGTCGTGTGCAGGTGCCGCTGGAGACGAGTCAAAAGATGCGTTTTGCCCGAGCCCGCAGGACCGTAAACGAGCAGCGAGTCGGGGTGGCCGCGCTTGGCGGAGTCGATACCCGCGAGACAAGCGCGAAAGACGTCGTCGTGAATGGCCGTGACGTCCGCGGGCGTTTGCCACGCGTGCTGCACGACGTTGTCCGTGAAGGGGTTCGCGAGCGGTGCCAGATCCGTCATGACTTTTTGCTCCTCAGGCCGTCGGTCGCAATGCGATGCCGACGTAGTGGGTCCCCGCATCGTCTCGCACGAGTCGTTCGCGGTCGGCGGCGGCGAGGGATTGCGGGTGGTCGTGGTAGTGCAAGTCGACGAGCCCCTCGCGGGCCAGCTCGAGCGCAATGCGGTCGAAGCGCGCTTTGTCCAGCGGCGTGCGCTCGCGCAGATCGGACACTTGAAGCAACGCGCCCGCTCGACGCTCCCGAGTCAGTGCGCGCAAGGCGTGGAGGAACACGGGGCGCTCCTCTTGGAGCGAGCCCGGGGCGCTGGCTGGTGCGCTCGAGCTCGGCGCCGCTTCGCGGAAGGAGGAAGGTAAGTGCTTCGTGAGGCCCAGCTCATCGAACAGAAAGCGCGCCACGCGCTCACGTGAGACGCCGCGCGCCTCGAGCGCCGCGAGGCTCTTTTCGAGCTCTCCGAGCGCTCGCTTCAAGGCGCCGCGCAAATCCGGCTCGAGCGAGAGCAGCTTGGTTCGGCGCTTGCTGCCGGCGGGAGGCGAGGGCGCGGTGACCTCGAAGAGCTCGCCGCGTGCGAGCGCGCCCTTCTTCCATTCTTGAAGGTAGGCCTTGGGGAGTCGGGTCTCGAGCTCGAGGCGCTTTTGCAGCGCCTCGGGCGAGAGCGGTCCCAAAGCGAGCGCCGCGCGGCTGAGCCGACCGAGCGTCGCGACGGGATTCTCCGCAAAAAACCACTCGGACGCGCCCTTCTGCCAGCGTTCGAGTCGTCCGTCCGCGGCGAGCCTTCGCAGCGCCTCCAAGACAGCGGCGGAGTGCGGCTGGTACTCCGGCGGAAGAAACTTTTTCACTTGCGTGCGACCGAGCACGGCCGTGGTGCGGAGCACCTCCAGCGCGACCTCGTTCAACTCGTCCTGCGTGACCGCGCGCGTCGGCGCCTTTCCCCTCCTTGCCGCCATCGCGCGCAACGTAACTGAGTGCACGCGAGCTCGACAAGATGCTTCTGAGTAGAACGCAAGACGTCGAAGCGGTAACGCCTCGGGAGAATCGCGGCCTGCGTGCGTCGCTGAGGTTTCGGCTCCTGACGTTCGGCTCACGAGCCGAGATGAATTCTCTCACACTGGCGCGCTCGGCATCTCCTCACCAGACGCAATCGCCCCGACGAAGTGGAGTCGTCCTGCACCTGCTGAGCGTGGCGTCCGCATCGGCCGTACAGTCGGCCTGCGTGTCCCTGACGGGTTCCCCTGTGTCCCTGACGGGTTCCCCTGTGTCCCTGACGGGCTCCCCTGTGTCCCTGACGGGCTCCCCCGTGTCCCTGAGGTACGACCCGGGTACATAGGTAACGGATTGGTCCACGAGGATGGGTGACAGTCTGGAGGTCGGTCGCCGGAGTCCATCAGCAGCGTCGCCGAGTTCGTGAGGACAGGTGACAGAGTCCACGGTCAATGTCGCAGAATCCGAGTGGATGGGTGGCGAAGACGCGAGGACGGGAGCCTTCTCGACGGGACTGAACTTACGGCTAGAGTCCGCGGATCGTGTTTCGTCGGAGCTGGCATCTCGAAACCTTCGTCGGAGAGCGGCTCCGTTTGACGCTGGGACCGCCGGAAGGCGGTCCGGAGCGCGCGCAGTCCAACGCAACCGAAGAGCATGAGCGCGCGCGTTGGCTCGGGTCGCTCATGTTCGCGCTCGACGAAGGGCGTCGCCGAGTGCTGGAGGAGCTGTATCGCGAGCTCACGGGGCGGAGCATGCCGCACGAGTACCGGCCGTTCGATCTCGCGGCGGACCGGTGGGAACGCGAGCTCACACGAGTGCTGGAGGCGGCGGCCGACGCGGGCTTCTTGCGCATCGAGCCCGTCGTCTTGCAGCGCGTGGCGGTGCGCCAAGATCCGCCGCTCGTGGCGCCGCTCGGTCCCTCGGCGCCCGAGCAAGAGCTTCAGTCGCGCTTCGAGGTGCGTCTGGTGGACGAAATCGGCGAGCCGCTGGGCGACGTGGAGCTGGCCTTTTCGAGCGGCCGCACCAAGGAAACGCAGAAGACGGACGGCGACGGCGTCGCGCGCTTCGCCTCCCAGGACGCGAGCTTCGGCTCGGTGCGCGTCGTCAGCACGAGCGCGCTTTCGAAGGTGCTCGAAGAGCGTTGGCAGAACCCGCGAACGGGCGCCGTCCCCGACGCGCCGTTCTTGCAGCGCGTGGTGTGGAGCGGTGAGCTGCCCTCGTTTCCGCTGGAGAGCGACGCACGGCACACCATCGTCTTCCAGCCGGAGCAGGGCAAGCTGCTGGTCGAGCTGTGGGACAAGCGTGGCAAGCGTCGCCACGCAGACGCCGCCTACACCATCCAAGGTCCCGCCACCTTCGAGGGCAAGACGGACGCGCAAGGCCGCTTGCTGCACGAAAACGTTCCGCCTGGCGACTACACGCTGACGCTCACGCAGACGTTTCCCGAGGACTTGAAGCTCGCGCCGGAGGAGCACGAAACGCCGCTCGTTGCCCTGCGCGCCACCGAGAGGCAATCGCAGGTGCGCTTGCTCGGGATGGGGCCGCGCTGCACCCTGGCTCGCCTGCGAGGCGCCGTGTTCGACACGAACAAGTGCTTCGTTCTGCCGACGGCGCTCCCGGGCCTGAGCGAAATTCTCGGGCAGTACCGAGCGCAGAATCCGTGCAAGCTGCTCATCGTCGGTCACACGGACGCGACGGGGGACGCGAGCGCCAGCGAAACCACGAGCCTCGAACGCAGCAAGGCGCTCGAACAGCTGCTCCAGCGGGACGCGGACGCGTGGGCAAAGAACTACGACGCCGGCGTTCCGAAAAAGAAGCGCTGGGGAGCGCGTGAGGACCGCCTCATGCTGCTCAAGCTCGAGAGCTTCGGCGGACGCGACCCGAGCGAAGACCGGGTCAGGTGGTTTCAGAAGCACCACAACACGCTCGTCGAATCGGGCGGTAAACCAGGGCGCAGCAGCCTTCAGGTCGACGGCAAGCTCGGGCCGAAGACTCGCACCGAGCTCATCTGGGAATACATGGGTCTGGACGGGGCCACGCTCGCCGGCCGTGAGGACATCGTGATGGACGTCCGAGCGCACGGCTCCGGGGAGAATTTCCCCTTGGCTGCGACCGGTTTCGAGCTCGATCGGCGGGCAGCCTCGGGCAGCGAAAGTCAGAAGCCACGTGACGGGCGCGTCGAGTTCTTCTTCTTCGAAGACGAGTACGGCGTGGTGCCCGCGCCAGGCGACGCGAAGGGCACCGAGTATCTCTCGTGGCGCAGCCTCTCCGAAGCCGACCAAGAGGTCGTGGTCGCGGAGTTCAAGAACCAGGCGCGGGTCATGCACCTGCCGAGCGCGCACTTCCGCACCGGAAGCGCCGTGCTTCTCCCTGAAGGCGAAGCGCCGACGACGGGCCAGGGAACGGCGCTCACCTCCGTCGGCATGCTGGCGACTGCATTGCGCTTCAACGAGGAGCACCCGGGCCACAGCGTGCTCGTCGCGGGTCACGCGGACTCCGTCGGCAACGACAAGTCCAACGACCAGCTCTCCGCCCAGCGCGCCGAGCTCACGCACGCGGTGCTCGCCGGCAACCGCGAAAAGTTCGCAGAACTCGCCCAGCAGACCGGCAAAGTCAGCGACTGGAAGCAGATCTTCAGATGGGCGAGCGTGGCACTTTCGGACATCGAGCCGCCTCCAGGAAGCGCTGCACCCGTTGCAAGACACCACTTCAACGAGATTGTCGTCGAGCCGATCGATGACAACGCCACGACGGGCGTCCCCGCGGCGATTGCGTTCCAGAACGCGTACAACGAAAACCGCGCGGCGCTCGGCGTCAGCGGGGACAAGCTCACCGTCGACGGCATCGTCGGCAAAAAGACCTGGGGTGCCATCTTCGACTGCTACCAGTGGAACATGGCTGAGGAGCTCGGGGAGGTGGAGTTCGAGGACGACCAAAGCGACGCCACGAAGAGGCTCGCAGGTCTGAAGAAGCTCCAGTCGACGGTCACTTTCCTCCCCACGCGTAAGCCCTTCATCGGCTTTGGTGAACACTTCCCCGCGGACGGCGCTGGCGACGACAATGTGGCTTCCGAGGCCAACCGTCGCGTCGAGGTTCTTTTCTTCGAGCAGGGTCAGGAACCCGACGTCGAGGTGCTCGACGAAGCACCGGAAACGACCGAGCTGTATCAGGCGGACAGCTTCGAGCGGGTGAACGTGCCGGAGCGCGCGGGCGGAGCAAGAAAGCATCTGCCTTTCCGGATCCGCCTGTTGGACCCACTCGGGGTGCCCATGGACAGCGACGCCGTCGAGTACACGATTCGACAGGCGAGCCAGGTCATCGGCGAGGGGACCGCCGAAGACGCATTTGCCGTGGGACGCCTCCTGCCCGGGATCGAACGCGAAGTTTACGTCACCTGGGGAGAGGGCGGTTCGCCCGTGAGGTACTCGCGCTTGTTGCACCTGACGAGCGCGCGCCCGGGAGACGCACGGCCGATCGTCGCCGCTCGTCTCGGGGCGATGGGAATGCACTCCAAGCCCCATGACGACGCGGCATTCCTCGAGGCCATGAAGACGTTCGCCAACGTGCAACGTCTGCCCGAGGAAGTGAAGTCCGCGGAAGCTCCGCCCTCTTCGCTCGTGTCGAAGTTGAAGGAGTTCTTCGAGAAGCTGCTCGAGGCTCCGCTTCCTCCGGCGAACGACGACGAGATTGCAGACGGGCCGCCTCCCGAGCCCGAGTACGTTCCGGAGCCCGCGTTGGCCGAATGTGAGCCCGCGAGCGACCTCGCTTAGTTCTTCTGCGCCTGGGTTGATTCATGTCCAGATCTGTCGCCACGACCGTAGCGCGCCCGTTTCAGTTGCTCCTCGTTCTCGTGAAGCCCAGCGGCGCACGCATCGAGAACGTGGATGTCTCTGTCTCGTGGGAAGGCACCCCTCCCTTCACGGAGGCTCCCAAGACGCAATCCGGCAAGACGGACGCTCAAGGAAAATTCAGCTTTGGCGTCATCGAGACCGTCGACGGATCACCCGTGACGGGGACGGTGGAGTGCCGCAGGAGATGTCACGGCCCGGTCGTTCTGCGGAGGGAGGTCTTCAAGAACGGCCCCGCGAGCATCCAGGTGCGCGTCAACGGGGGAAGCCTCGAGCTGCCGGAGTTGGAGGGGGCGCAGGACGACCTGGTGCGCTGGGGGAAGCCCCGCGTCATTTTGGTCAAGGAAGGCAAGCTGCTCGTCCCGGCGCTGGAGGTCATGTTGGTGGAGGGGGGGACCCTCGGGGTCGAGCATTCTTCCACGCGAACGCGGAGGCTTTCTTCGCCGTACGCGCCGAAGGACCCTCCAAAGCCGGAAGTGAGCCAGGTCGACGAAGAGCTCATCTACCATATCGCTCATGGAGACCTCGCGCTCACCGCCGGCACGGACTACCAGTTTCAGCACGAGTCAGAGAGCGCAGATTGCACGAACGGCCGATGTAAGCTGATTCTGCGTACGAGTCCTTTCAGCGCGAGCGATCCGCCGTTGGGTGACGCCGAGGCACCATTCGTTCATGTTCCGAAAGTCAGCGTGCGCAACGAGGTCATGGGCGGCGTGCGCTTCATGAACTTGCGAGCCGCCAACGCGGGGCCCCCGAGCAAGCGCCAGTTTCAGTTCGGACCGAGTCAAACCACCTCTTTGAACCCTCGCAACGTCGTGGGCGCCGTGCGGTTGGGTATTCGTCTGAGCGAGCTCGCGGGCACGGAGGTGCGTGTGGTCCTCACGTCGGGCTTCTTGAGAAACTTCGAGGCGAGGCACGTTGCGGACCTCACCACGGCGCTTGCGAAGGCGGGGGCCTTGGCATCCCCGGAGACCATTCCCGGGCTCGGAAAGCTCAAGCTCGACGCACACGGGAGAGGACGAGCCATCGACGTGTCTGGCCTGATGTTGGACCACCCGCCCGACTTCGAAGCGCCTGAAGCCGTCGTGAAGAGCGCCGCGGATCCGAACGCCCGCAGAAAGAAGGGCGCCAAAGACGCCAAGCCCTACGTGCCCGAGCGTGACTTTTCCGTGAACATGCATTGGGGAAACCTAGAAATGGTCATTCTCGACGACGGCAACGAGAGACGGGTGCAGCCCCCCTTCGACAAGAAGAAGGACGGAACCAAGGTTGTCTTTCACAACGAATTCAAGCCAAACCCGGGGCTTCCCCAACTCGTCTACCGTCTTGGAATTCCGTGGGATCTCACGCCGGAGGACCAGCTCCCCAAGCGCGCCGTGGGCCACGAAATGACTCCCCAGCACTACAAGCTCGCCGCGTTCTTGTTCGGCGAGGTGTACGGCTTCTTCGTGCGCGAGTACTCATGTCGCGACAAGCGCCTCGGACCGGTGGATCGCGCGGGGTTCTCGGACGAAGCCGAGCCCATTGCGTTGCAAGATGATGCCGGCGGCGTGTCGGAAGACCCAGGACTCATCGAGGGGCAAGTTCTGCACCCCGACACCCCGGACTCCGCGGCGCGCAGGAACCATCAAGATCACATCCACGCAAACCTCGGGCACAATGGTCCGGGGAGCGAGAATGGGCACGTTTGGGCGTTGGCTTCCCGCAAGGAAAGGGAAGAAGCCCTCGTCGGAGGCTACGAGCTGTGAAGTCCAAGCTAGTTGTGGCCCTGTGTGTCGTCGTGCTGGAAGCCTGTCAGCGTCCACCTGCACCGAGTGACGGGACGGCGTCGACTGGAGCGGTTGCGAGCCAAGCTCCTCCGTCGCCCGCGCCGGCGAAGGCTCCGCCCGTCGTAACCTGCGGCAACGGAAGAGTTGATGTGGGCGAAGCGTGCGACGACGGGAATCAGATTGCGGGAGATGGTTGTTCAGCGACGTGTCGCCTCGAGATCATCGGTTACGCGGGTTACTACTGGGTGCTTAGCGATCACACGTTGAAGTCACGAAAGCCGAGCATCACCGAGTTCAATGGGCGCACGGCGCTCCTCTACGGAAAAATGGGTGCGCTCATCGAGGGCACGCCACAGGTCGTCGGACCCGTTCGAGGACCAGGGGTTGCCGTTCCCGAGGAGTTTCGAGGCAGAGTTTCCGCAGCAACGCCGGTGAGCAATACGACGGCCTGCATCGTCGTCGACCAGAAGGACGTGTGGTGCACGCACGCACGCCCGTCCCAACCGACAGGGAGCTGCGGAAAGTCGGCGAAGGAGGGCGACGAAGTTTACCTGGCGGACGAGATGACACGCTGGTGCCGAAAGTTGAGGACGGAGGAGCCGATCGTCGCCATGGCTGAGCGCACGGTACTGCTGGCTAGCGGAACGGTGCGTAGTATCGAACGGCGCCGTTTGACCTCCGATCCTCCGGACATGGTCACGCACACGTCACGCCTCGTTGCAATCGATGACTTCTTCCATCGCTGTGCGCTCAGCGAAGACGGCACGGTGGGATGCTGGGGGGACGGCAGCTTTGGTCAGCTGGGCTACATGGGCAAGCTGGACGACAGCGAAATGACCGATGAAGAGGACCTCAGCTGGAACACTCCACCGGAGAAGTTTCTTCGCTTTGCGTCGCCGGCTGAGAAGATCTGGGTCTATGAAAAGGAGTCCTTCGCGCTCTTGCAGAACGGAGAGCTGTGGGGCTGGGGGGACTTTGCGCCAATGCAGCTGGCGAGCACGGGAGAAACGGAAGGGTACCTGGAGCGCATGACACTCAGCGGCAAGCCGTACGGCAACGACT
>JAEYVE010000088.1 GCA_023432025.1 Pseudomonadota bacterium | reverse complement strand
GCGCCGTGCGGTCCGGCGCGGACAGAGCCAGGGTGCTTGCCGACGTCGGTTTCCGCGGCGGGGCACGGCGAGGAGCCCGCTACCGTGCTGCGTCTCGTCACGTTCAACATCGAGTACGGCGAGCACGTCGAGCGAGCGGCTCGAGAAATCCGGAGTGACGCCGAGCTGTCACTCGCGGACGTCGTGACGGTGCAGGAAGTCAGCGGCCGAGAGACCGAGGTGCTCGCTGCCCGGCTCGGCATGCAGTTCGTCTACTATCCCGCGACGCTGCGCGACGACGACGAGTTCGGCAACGCGGTGCTCAGTCGCTTTCCAATCGTGAGCGACTGGAAGCTCGTTTTGCCGCACGAACCTTGGTTCGGGGGCGGCGTGCGCATCGCGGTCGGCGCGGAGCTCGAGCGAGGCAGAACCGGGTTCGTCGTGTACAGCGTGCACAACGAGACCTTCATTTCGAGCCCGGGTGTGCGGCTCGATCAAGTGCGGGCCATTCTCCGAGACGCCGAGCGCTGGTCGCTGCCCACGGTCGTGGCCGGTGACTTCAACACCATGGATCGCTATTCGCGCGAACGAACCGTCCACACGTTTTCTCTTGCGGGCTTCACGGAAGCGACTCGGGGCGTTGGGGTCACGGCCTACCAGCTGGGCGGTTTTTTGGGGGCGCCGCTCGACCACGTGTTCGTGCGAGGCTTTGCGCCGAAGCGCGCGGGCACGCGGCCCACGCGCGCGAGTGACCACAGGCCGGTCTACGTCGAGCTCGCGTTGCCCGCGGCGGGTCGCGAAGCCAGCGCTCCAGCCCTGGGGGGCGGTGGGCGGACTGAGCCGTGACGCAGTCAGAGCACGAGCTTGGCGCCCACGACGAACAGCAGAGCTGCCAGGAGCTGCTTCATGGCGCGTTCGGGGAGCCGAAAGGACGCCTGGGTACCGACCGCGATGCCAGGAACGCTCCCCAGGAGGAGCCAGCCGAGCATGCCGAAATCCACGCCGCCAATGCCGGCATGTCCAAGTCCGGCAATGAGCGTGAGCGGCACGGCGTGGGCGATGTCGGTGCCGACGATGCGCACCGAGCGTATGCCGGGAAATAGGGCCATCAGCACCATCACGCCGAGCGCGCCGGCGCCGACGGAGGTGAGCGTGACGAGGCAGCCGAGGACGGCGCCCGTGGCGACCGTGCAGACGACGACTCGCCTGGTGAATACGGGCTCGTCCGAGGAGGGCCCGTTTGCCGGGGCTTCTGCGTCGGCGCGAGGGCGCTTGGTGCGGAGCGCTTGGACGAGGAGGGCGCACGACGTGACCACGAGCGCGACTCCGAGTGCGTATCGAATGACGGGGGCTACGGCGTCGCGATCGAGGACGTCATGGATCAGCCAGAGGGTGCCGAGCGCGGCAGGCAGGCTGCCCGCGCACAGGGCGCCGACGATGGGCCAGCTGATGGACCGGTTGAAGCCATGGAGCGCGGTGCCGAAGCCTTTGGTGATCGACGCGAAAAGAAGGTCCGTCCCGACAGCGGTCGTCGGTGAGACTCCGAAGAGCAGCACCAGGATGGGCGTCATCAAGGAGCCGCCGCCGACGCCCGTCGCGCCCACGAGCGTACCGACTACGAATCCTGAACAAGTGTACAGCCAGTCCATGAAGGGAAGGGGCTCACCCTAGCCACAGTCGTCGGGCCCCTCAAACCGCGCGGCCGGGTCAGGCTCTCTCTCGGGGGCTGTCCGTCGTCTGCTGGCGGAAAGGGCCGTGCTGGTCCTGCCGGCTGCCGTTCTTGGACGGAAACACGACGCGGGTTCAAGTTCATCGAACACGATGCGCATTCGAGTGCTCTCCGACGTACACACGGAGTTTCACGCCGACGGTGGGCGTCACTTCGTGGAGAGTCTGCGCCCCGAGGGGTCGGACGTGGTGGTCCTGGCGGGCGACGTCGCGGTGGCGCCAGGTCTCTTGGACACGCTCGCGATGTTCGGTCGGCACTGCCCACACGTCGTGTTCGTTGCCGGCAATCACGAGTGGTACGGCGGAGACTACGCGCTGATGCGGTCCACGCGGGAGAAGCTCACCGAGGTGGCTCCCAACGTGCACTGGCTCGAGGAGTCGACGGTCACGCTCTTGGGGCAACGCTTCGTCGGGACGACCTTGTGGTATCCGGATTCGCCCGACGCGCGCGCTTTGCGTAGCGCCATGTCCGACTTTCAAGCGATCGCCGACTACGAGCAGTGGGTGTGGGGCGCCTTCGAGAAGGCCCGCAGTTTCCTCGAGTCCACCTTGTCATCGAACGACGTGGTCGTCTCTCATCACTTGCCGTCGGTGCGGTCCGTGGCCCGCAGGTTCGAGGACAGTCGCCTCAACTGCTACTTCGTGGGCGACGTAGAACCGCTCATCGTGCAACGCCAACCCAGGCTCTGGGTGCACGGGCACACCCACGAGTCGTGCGACTACCGGATCGGCGCAACGCGCGTCGTGTGCAACCCGTTCGGCTACGTGCGGGCCGAGCTGAACCCCCACTTCATGGACGAGCTCGTCATCACGCTCGACCCGAGGTGATCGTCAACGCGGAGTGCGTCCGCGCCTGCGGCCGAAGCCAGCGCGATAGCAGAGCGCGATGAGCGCGCCGATGGCGCACAGCACTGGCCAGCCCTGGCCTCGAGCTGGGGGGCTGCCTGGGACAGCGTGACAGCTCAGACCGAAGAGCCCGTCGTCGTCGAGGATTCTGCGACGCGGACCATCGAGCGGCGGCGAGTAGTCGGACAACGGAGCTCTCTGGGTGCACTCGGTACGCGAGGTGGGGGCGCGTTGGTGTCCGACGACGAGCACGAACGGCTCCTCGTCGAGGTATGTGCCGCCCATCGGGTACGTTTGAGGGCCGAGCAGGGACGTTTCAAGCGTCACCGTGTGCTCACCGGCCGCCACCCAGTCCGACCGGAGGCGAGCATCCCGCCCGGTGTGTTCGGGGAGGCTCATCGAGTTCGCCAGGTCGGCGGTTGCGACTTCGGGTTCCGCGCCCTCCAGACGTGGGCGCACGAGCGCAGGAGAAAAGAGCGAGTAGGCGACGAAGTCGAGCTGCAACGGCCCCTCTTTGGTGCGCACTTGCATTTGGCCTCCTGCTCCGGGCGGCGCCAAAAGGAGCGTGGCCAAGTCGCCCGAGTCGTCGAACTCGAGCACCGGCGGCGCGAAGTCGTCGAACGCCGTGGTGGGCGCAACGCCAAAGCACGACACGATGACGTCCCCGGCGCTGGTCGTCGAGCTAGCCGCGAGCCGAAACACGTCCAACCTGCCGTTCTCCCTGCCGTAGAAGGTGCGTGAAAACCGACGGCCGTAGCAGCTGCTCGTGAGGCTCAGGTCGGCATAAGCGTCGTCGAGCGCGGGGGCGCCGGCGACGAAGGGCTCGACCATCACGACGTAGGAGCCGCGCGGGAGGCCGGCGATGCGATAGCCGCCGTCGCGAGACGAAATGGTGCTTGCTGCAACGCTTGGACCGGACAGCTCGACCGCCACGACGTGCGCTCCGAACACCGCCTTGCCCTCGGGGTCGAGGACACGACCGGTGAGCGCGCTGCGCTCGTCACCCGTTCCGTAGAGGGCCCGCACCGCGCGAGCGTCATCGCAGCTGAGCGCGGCTTGCCCCTCCCAACCGAAGGCGAACATCGTGGCGTCGAGGATCCCGCTGTGTCCCAGCCCGAGCGCGTGCCCAAACTCGTGGGCAAGGACGTCCTCCAGCACGATGACGTGGCCCTCGTCGCCTCCCGCGTAGCTGGCCTGCACCGGGTCCGCGGTGAACTTCATGTCGACGTCGTTCAAGACGATGTCGACTTCGTCGATGGCGCCGGTCTCGGCATCGAAGTACACGCGCGTGTATGCCGACTGACTCCGCGTGAGACCGCCGTGCTCGGGATCTGCGGACGCGAAGAAGAGCGAGCTGAGTCCGTCGCGCTTCATACCCACCGCGTAGACGCGCGAATCGTCCCCTTGCCAGTAGTCGAACGAGAAGGCGTCGAAGCTGGCGCGTTGCCATGAGCGCAGCGCTCGCACGACCGCGCGCTCCAGCTCGTCGGGGGTGATCCCACTCTGGTTGCTCGTGTTCGCGGCCAGCGGCAGATAGGGTCCCGGGACCCAGGGATTGATCGCCGACAGATGCAGGCGTTTGTTGTTCGTGTCCGTGTGCATGTAAGAGTACGCGCCGCTCGGTGCGGCCAGCAGCATCACGGCGAGAGCGACGAGACGCGCGAGACGTGTGTTGGACCGGTATTGCTTCGGAACTGCTCGTGTTTTCGTCCCCACGCGCTCCGGTGTGCAAACGCCACGCCCAGCTCGAAGCCCGCGCTCACTCGAAAAAAGGACGGGGCGCTCACCTTTCGGTGAGCGCCCCGTCCCGTCCCCTCGTCGCCCTCTTTCGAGCTCGTGTGTTGGTCTTCGTCGTTCGAGCTCGCCCCGTTCGCGTCAGTCTTTCGGCTCTTCTGGGTTCGCTCCCGGCGCCTCCGGGAGCTGCAAGCTTGGCAAGCTCGAGAGGTCGGTGTTGCGGAAGTAGTCTGCTCTTGCCGTGAACGCGGGGCTGTTCTTGCCACGCGCGTTCCCTCCAAAAAGACCGATCCCCGTCACCTCGAGCGGCTGCGAGAACGCCGCTGCGTCGACCCAGTTGGCGCCATCCGCCGCGTATTGGAGCGTCCAGAACTCCCCGTTCCGCATGATGCGAAGGGTGTTGGGCGGGCTACCCTCGACCACTTGGTTCACGCGAATACGCGCCACCGTTCCGTCGATGGACGCCGCATAAATGCGCTGCGTGGTGCCGTCGTGGTGAAGCTCGAAGCGGACGAACTTGTCGGGCGTTTCTTGCGCGATGACCCCGTGCATTTGGTAGCGCTTGGTGGGCTCGGAATTGAACTTGACCTCGATCCCGAAGTCCTTGTTGTCCACCTGCTGCAAGATGCGCGGTGCCGTGTTCTCGTCTCCGACCCACAGATCGTGAGGTACGCCCTCTGGCACGGAAATTTGGACCTCGCCTTCGGCGATCAAGAGCTGCGAGTCCTGGAGCGGATCGTAGAACTGCCAGATCTCGTTCAACGTGTCGCCGTCGAACTCGTCCTCGACCGCGTTGGAGACGAAGTCGCTGGTGACTTCGATCTGGAAGTTCTGGCCGTTCGCCCCGTCCTTGTCGGACACCTGGAGCTCGACGCTTTGTTGGCCCGTATCGACCGGGGTCGGAATGCCGCTGAGCTTCGCCGTTCCATCCCCGGCGTCCTCGAGGACGAGCCAGGCGGGGAGCGTCGGCGCGGCGATGGTGCGCGGGTCGCCGGTGGCGTCGTCCGTCGTCACCAAGTACTCGTACTTGGTGCCGACGCTCGCGGTGGTGACGGGGCTGCTGCTGAATGTCGGCGCCCCGGGAGCGCCGTCGTTGCCGTTGTCGCTGTCGTCCTTGGAGCAGCCCGCCAGAGCGAGAGCGAGTGGCGCCAATAGGAGGCTGAAGTGAGTAGCTCGTTTCATCTCTACTATTCCTCTCGCCCGCGCCTCGCACACGCGCGCGGCTGCCGATGCGAAGTTCTTCGAAATCCGTGCGTTCAGTAGGCGTTCTTCCGGGTCTTCGACCCGAAGATGGTCATGAAGATGATCCAGATGTCGAGGCTGAGTCTCCAATTGCGGATGTACTCGAGGTCGTGTTCGACGCGCTTTTGCATTTTCTCGAGCACGTCCGTCTCTCCTCGCCAGCCGTTGATCTGCGCCCAACCAGTGATGCCCGGCTTGACCTTGTGGCGCAGCATGTAGCCCGAGATGAGACGTCGGTACTCTTCGTTGTGCGAAACCGCGTGCGGACGAGGACCCACGATCGACATTTCTCCCGTGATGACCTGGAAGAACTGGGGAAGCTCGTCGAGCGAGCTACGTCTCAAGAACGAGCCGATGGGAGTTATCCGTGAGTCGTTCTTGCGTGCTTGGTTCACGGTGGGACCGTCCTCACAGACGGTCATGGTGCGGAACTTGAGCACGCGGATTTCTCGTCCATTGAGGCCGTAGCGGCGCTGTCGGAAGAAGATGGGCCCGGGGCCGCTCAGCTTGATGGCCAGCATGACTGCGAGCATGGGCAACGAGATGACGATCAGGATCAAGACACCGATCAAGAGGTCCTCGACGCGCTTGACCCACCCGCCCACGCCGTCGAACGGCGTGTCGTGAACGCTGACTACAGGCACGTTGCCTACGGTGGACCACTGCGAGTGAAGCGGATGAAATCCGTAGAAGTCGGCGACCACGTACACGGTGGCCGTGGTGTCTCCCAGCCGCTTCAGAAGCCACCCGATGCGCGTCTCCGCGCGCAGCGGAAGCGCGATGTAAACGATGTCGACGAGTCCCGTGCGCGCGTCCGTCACGAGTTGATCGAGGTCTCCCACGAAGGTCACGGCTTGCCCATCGAAGGGCGCGCGTCTCCGTTCTCCGCGATCGTCGTACACGCCATGGACCACCAGGCCTGCGCTGGGGTCGCTCGCCATGTGAGCGGCCAGAGCGCTCGCCGCGGGCGTGCAGCCCGCGATGGCGACCATGCGCGTGTTGTGGCCGCGCCTGCGGAGCGCCGCCAGCACCAAGCGCGTCGAGGCGCGGAAGGCGGCGAGCACCAGCGGCGTCATCACGAACCACGCCACCGTGTTGACGCGGGAGAACTCCTCGCTGGTTTTCGTCAAGAAGCCGGCGAAGAGCAGCACCGGAGTGGCGAGAAGCCACGTTGCGAGGGTGGTCGCGAGCTCGCGCTTCAGCGGTATCCCTCGCCAGGCGCGGTAGAGCCCGTTGGACTCTGCCACGACCTGGAACAGGAACACCGCAAGGAGCAGCGCGAGCGTGTTGTACTCGTTCCACCGCTGCGGCCGCAGCGCCTCCGTGACTCCGTACGTGAGCGCAATGAGCCCCATGTCGCTCGCGCGCTGTACGGCCGAAAGAACAGCCGTGTGGGGCCGCAAGGGCCCGTACTGCGTATGGCCCAGTCCACCCATGACACCTCTCGGTCGACGGAGAGCCTCTTCCGCGACGCTGGGCTCCCCTTGGGTGCAAGAAGATTGCCAGCGGCGGACGCACCTCGGGCTACGCGATTTCTCGCTGTTTCGGGCGGAGGCTAGCCAGCGTCCAGCCGACGTTGGTTATGTCGAGGTTGAGACGCTCGAGGCTCGCTCGGGCGCTCCGCTGCCTCACGTGAGGACCGCACGATTGGATCGTCGGGGAGGCCCCAAGCGGCGGGGTCGACGCCCGCCTCGAGGCCCGGGGGCCCGCTCATCGAGTGCAGCGCGAGAGGCGCTCGAACGTCGACGGCCCGAGTCATGCCCCAAATGAGCTACGGCGGCCCGAAGGCCGCCGCAGGAGCGCTCTCTGCCACCGACTTACTGCTCGAGGTAAGCCTTGAGAGAACGAGACCGGCGCGAGCTCTTCAGCTTCTGCAGCGCCTTGGCTTCGATCTGGCGGATACGCTCGCGGGTCACGTTGAACTCTTTGCCGATTTCTTCCAGCGTGTGCTCGCTCTTTTCGCCGATGCCGAAGCGCTTCTGGAGCACGCGCTGCTCGCGGACGCTGAGCGAGTTCAAGAGCTCGCGGGTCTGCTTGTTCAGGTCGTTCGACATCAAGCTGTCGGACGGGCTGGGCGCCTTCTGATCCTCGACGAAGTCACCGAGGGTGCAGTCGCCGTCCTCGCCGCGCGGCGTTTCCAGGCTGAGGGGCTCCTTCACGATGCGCAGGAGGCTGCGCACCTTCGACACTGGAATGTCCAGGCGCTGCGCGAGCTCTTCGGGCGTTGGCTCGCGGCCGAGCTCCTGCACCAGATCGTGAGCGGTGCGGTGCATCTTGTTCATGGTTTCGACCATGTGCACCGGGATGCGGATGGTGCGCGCTTGGTCCGCGATGGCGCGGGTGATGGCTTGGCGAATCCACCAAGTGGCGTAGGTGCTGAACTTGTATCCGCGGCGGTACTCGAACTTGTCGGCGGCGATCATCACGCCGATGTTGCCCTCTTGGATGAGATCCAGGAGCTGGAGGCCGCGGTTCGTGTAGCGCTTGGCAATGGAGACGACGAGGCGAAGGTTGGCCTCGACCAGCGCGGCCTTGGCGCGCTGAGCGCGGACTTCACCGCGCTGAACCTGGTTCGACAGCTTCTGGAGCAGCTCGTGCTCTTCGACCGTGATGTCGGTGTCCGGCGTGGGCTCGATGAGAGCGCGGGCCTTCAACTTCTGCGCCATCTTGTCGATGGTGCGTTTGTTGAGGTTGAGGTCGATCATCATCTTCTCGAGGTCCGCCTGGACCTTCTCGAGAGACTTGTCGAGCTTCGCCTGACGCCCGTCCTCGGCCTGCGCGCGCTCCTTGTGGAGCGGGCCGCGGCGCTTGGCCGCGCGCTTGATCTTGTCGATTTGCTCGATCAAGAGGTTGCAAGCAGCTTCTTCGTCGAAGCTGTCGTCGTCCGCCTCGACGTTCAGGAGCTCACGAGCGCGCAGTCGATTCTCCGCGAGCTGCTCGCCCATGCGGGTCAGCTCCTCGATCACGACATTGCTCGAGAAGAGCGCGTCTCGAACGGCGTTGGTGCCCTCTTCGATTCGCTTGGCGAGCTCGACTTCGCCTTCGCGGGTCAAGAGGGGCACGGTACCCATTTTCCGCAGGTAGACGCGGAGTGGGTCGTTGGAGTTCGGCTCGGTAGAGGGGGGGGGAGGGAGCGAGTCGGACGTTGCCATGAAGTACCCTGGTGGGTGTCGGAGGTACGAATCGTGTGAAGGCGTCTTTGCGCGAGCGGAACGGTGAGCGCTTCCGTTCGCCTGAGCAATACCCTCGAAAGGGTGTGCTTGACGTTGAGAAATAAGTAGGGATCGAGCTTCGAGGCCTGTCCGAACCGGAGCTGCCCCGAGAACACGAGCGGGGGGACCGTAGCACGCGCTCGTGGGTTGGGCGGACAATAAGACAAATCCGCGAAAAGTTGGTCAATTTCGCAGGAATTCATGTATTGGCGGCCCGAATCCTGGCCTCGCTCACGATAGGTGAGTCACATTCTTGCGCCTGTATTGAAATTTGGGCCCCGGTGGCGCTCCGGGAGACGACGGGTCACGTTCTTGGATGGTCCGAAACGCGGTGACGGAAACGCGAACGAGGCGGGGGTTCTGCTTGGGAAGCATCGCGCTGGCTCTGGCGCTTCTCACGCGGGGCGCCGAGGCGAGGTCGTGCGGCGGCGTCACGTACGCCGACAGCAAGGTGGTCGCCGGGAAGAACTTGGTGCTCAACGGGATGGGCATCCGCGAAGCGACCGTGTTCAAGGTCGACGTGTACGTCGCAGGCCTCTACCTCGAAAAGCGGGGCACGGACGGCCCGGAGATTGCGCGCTCCGAGCAGGTGAAGGTCATGGCCCTGACTTTGGTGCGGGACGTCGAATCCGGTGAAATGAACGAGGCCATCGAGGGCGGCTTCAAGAAAAACGCCGGAGAGCGCTTCAAATCGCTCGTAGCGCGAATCGAAAAATTCAAGAAGGCGATGCCGGATCTCCACGAGAAGGACGTGCTGGAGCTCACCTACGCTCCCCAGCAGGGGCTCTCCGTGAAGGTGAACGGAAAGGTGCGAGCTCAGATCGAAGGTGCCGACTTCGCGAGCACGCTGTTTCTGATTTGGCTGGGCCCCAACCCGCCCAACCCCGGGTTGAAGCGCGGCCTCTTGGGCGGTCGTTGCTAGCGGCCGAGCCACGCGGGGGCGAGGCTCAGCGGCTCACCAAGCGCCACCAAACCAAAGCAGCGAGTAGCGCGGCGGCGAAGAGCCACGGGAGCGGCGAGGAGCTGGCCGTGGATCGCGCCCGAGGCGCTGGTAGCTCGACTTCGATGATCTGCTTGCCGTGGGCGTCCACCAGAAGGACGCCGTCCACGTCGAAGGCGAGCCGGTACTCGAGCAGCTGACGGCGGGTGGCCGAGTTGCCGATGCGCGCCGCATCGGCCCCCGCCTTGACCTCCGCCACGAAGAGTCGCCCCGCGCGCCGCACCAAATAGTCCGCTCGCAGTGGCACGCTTTGCGGGACACCGTTCACGCGGAGCTCGTAGCGCGTCGTGACCTGCTCGGCCTCGACCGCGTACCCCTGCGACGTGAGGAACCGGCGCGCCCACGCCTCACCTCGAGCGCCCGCGCGGCGGTGTCGCTCGATACGCCAGCGAGGGCGCGCCTTGGCAATGAAGAGGCGCGCGGATTGGACCGCGACGAGAACGACGAGGACGAGAACCAGGGCCTCCAGAATCCAGCTACTCGTCGCCCCAGGCATTTCGGCTCATCGTCCCTCCCTCCGTTCGGGCAAGCGAGCGCCCGAGGTCAAGTTTTCGGCGAAAGTGGCCCCGTGATTCCTCCTTGGCTACGCTGGCCCGCCGTTGCCACCATGAGCTCTCCTGACATTTCGGTCGTGCTGCCGATGTACAACGAGGAGGCCGCCCTCGAGCGCGTCCTCGACGTGATTCGGGGTGAGCTGGAGAGGGTCGCGTTGCCGTACGAGCTGATCTGCGTCGACGACGGCTCACGCGATGGAACCTTGGCGCTACTCCAGGCAGCGGAGACGCACGATGCGCGCGTGCGCACCGTCAGCTTGAGCCGCAACTTCGGCAAGGAGGCGGCGCTCGCCGCAGGCCTCGAAGAGGCGCGCGGCCGCGCGGTGCTCTTCATGGACGCCGACTTGCAGCATCCCCCGGAGCTCATCGAGCGGATGGTGGCGCTCTGGCAAGAGGGCAACGACGTCGTGAGCGCCGTGAAAGAAGAGCGCGCGAAAGAGAGCCTGCTGTACGGTCTCTTGGCGGGCGTGTTCAATCGCATGATGGGCGGCGCGTCGGGGGCCTCGTTCCGTGGCGCTTCGGATTTCAAGCTGCTCGACCGTCAAGTCGTGGACGCCCTTATGTCGTGCCCGGAGCGCGGGCGCTTTTTTCGCGGGCTGGTCGCATGGGTCGGCTTTCGCACGGTCGAGGTGCCGTTCACGGTGGCCGAGCGCGTCGCCGGCGAAACCAAGTGGTCGACGCTGTCGCTCGTCCGCTACTCCGTCAGAAACCTGATTTCGTACACTGCGGTCCCGCTCCGTTTGGTCGCGGTGAGCGGCTTCGTGACGTTGGCGTTCGGCTTGGGCCTCGCCGTGCAGACCCTGGTCAGGTACTTCTTGGGCACGGCCCTCACCGGCTTCACGACGGTCATCTTGCTGCAGCTCCTGCTCGGAGGCCTCCTCTTGAGCAGCGTAGGCGTCATCGCGCTCTACCTTTCGGAGGTGTACGAAGAGGTGAAGCGAAGGCCGGTGTTTTTGGTCCGACGGGAGCGAAACGGCGAAACGGGTCGCGTCGGGAACGCCTCGTCGGTGGCACGCGCGACGGTCGAACGGACGCGCGCTTCGCGAAACCGAGGGGCTTCGCATTAAAGGCGTCTCCGGGTTCGGGCGTCGTCCGCGGCGGCTAGCTGCGCCAGCGCGTAAACACCGCTTCGCCCAGGCTGGCGTCGTCGTTCGACTCGACGTCGGGTAACTCTCTGAAGCGGTAGCCGACGCCGCGGACGGTTTCGACGTAGTCCCGTGCGGGGCCCATTTTTTCGCGGAGGCGCTTGACGTGAGCGTCCACGGTCCGGGTGGAAATGTGCGCGTTCATGCCCCAAACGTGCTCCAAGAGCGACGAGCGCGTTTGAACGCGGTTTTTGCGTTCGAACAGCGTGACCAAGAGCTTGAACTCGAGCGCCGTCAGCGCCACCTCTTCCTCGTCGACCCAGGCACGGTGCGCCTCGCGATCGATGCGCAGGCGTCCGAACTCCACCGTGGTCGCGCGCTCGCGTCCGCCGCCGCTCGAGCGCTTGAGAATGGAGCGCACGCGGAGCAGGAGCTCGCGCACGCTGAAGGGCTTGCTCACGTAGTCGTCCGCGCCGAGCTCGAAGCCGAGAACCCGGTCGATCTCCTCGCACCGCGCGCTCAGCATGAGCACGGGAATACCACGCGTGTCGCGCCCCTCGCGGAGGAAGCGACACACGTCGATCCCGGACATGTCCGGCAACATGAGGTCCAGGATCACCAGCTCCGGGCGCGACGCTTGGGCGAGCCGAAGTCCCTCTCGGCCGTGCGAGGCAGCCCGGACTTCGTGCCCAGCTTGCCGCAGGTTGAACTCCAGTACGTCCAAAATGTCCTGCTCGTCGTCGACGATGACGATGTTCGCCATGGCGCACCTCGATAGCCCAGCAAGGTGACGCGCCGGTGAAGTGTCGATGAAGGGCAGGAAAGTTTTCTCGCGCTCGGGAGCTGGTTCTCGTTCACTCGGATTTTCCGGATGCGCCACGGTTTCGTCACGGCGTCCCCTCACATTCCCGTGTGACGCATGGACTTCGAAGCCTGGACTCACACGTCCTCCGATCGCGAGCGCCAACGGCGCCTGTTGGCTGGCTACGGCGTTGGCGCCCTCGGCATCGCGACGGCGGTGGCCCTCTTCTCCTTGGCGTCTCCGGGCGTCGCCGAGGAGGCCCCCGAAGAGAAGGTGGTCGACGTGAGCTTCGCTTCGGCGCCCGAGCCCGAGCCCGAGCCCGAGCCCGAGCCCGAGCCCGAGGAGGCGACGCCAGAGCCAGAGCCGCAGGCGCAGCCGGCGCGGAGTCGCCCCGCTGGCCCGAATCTCCAGAAGTTGAGGCCGCCGACTCAGGTGCCGGAGGAAAAACCACGGGAGGTCGACGTCGGGCCCGGCGACAATCCTTACGCATCCGGCGACCCTTACATGTACGGGTCAGGCGCCCCCGGCGCGGCAAAGTCCGATAAGCAGGTCGTGGTGGTGACGACCACGCCGCGCCCCGCCGCGGACGCCGCGCCACGTGGACCGATTCGCGTGACCGAGGACGTGGTGGCGCCCGTGCCCATCGAGCAGCCTCAGCCCGAGTACCCCGCGTCTGCCAAAGCAGCGAGCGTTTCCGGCACGGTCGTCGTGAAGTTCGTCGTCACCGAGTCCGGCCTGCCTACGCAGGTGAAGGCCATCAAGGGGCCCGACGAGCTGCGCTCCTCGTGCGAGCGAGCCGTGCTTGGCTCCAGATTCAGGCCCGCCTCACTGCAGGGAAAGCTGGTCTCCGTGTACCGAATCCGCAACTGCGTGTTTCGACTGAAGACCTGAGCCTCGCCCATGGTTCTGCGACGAACGCAGCAACGAAGACTCTCATTCACTCTCTTTGAAAGCAGGAATTGGTCATGTCATTCGACCTCGCACACATCTGGGCCCACATGGGCCCGCTCAGCAAGACGATTGCAGGATTCCTCGTCTTGATGGCCATCGCCAGCATCGGCGTCGTCATCGAGCGACTCATTACTTTCGCCAAGGCAGCAAGGGCTTCGAGAGCGTTTGCTCGGGAGGCGCGCACCGCGCTTTCCGCGTGGGAGCTCGAGAAAATCGGCGAGCTCGCGAGAGCTCACCGCGCCTCGCCGCTCGCGAGCTTGTTCGAGCGCATGACGGCTCGTTTCCTCGATGGGTACGACGACCTCGAAGGAGGCCTTTCGCCGGTGGATCTGGCACGAAACGAGGCGCAGAGGCGTCTCGAGGCCGTCGGCCAGGAGCTACGCCGGGGCATGAACATGTTGGCATCAGTCGGCTCGGTAGCGCCGTTCGTCGGACTCCTCGGAACGGTGATCGGAATCATCACGGCGTTTCAAGGCATCGCGTCGACGGGCAGCGGCGGCCTGGGCGCGGTCTCGGCAGGCATCGCAGAGGCGCTCGTCGAGACCGCGCTGGGCTTGATGGTCGCGATCCCGGCGGTGCTCTTCTTCAACTACCTGTCGTCCCGCGTCGCCGCCATCGAGCTCGCGTTGGGGCGCTCGGTCGGCGAGCTCTTGGACGAAATGGAGAACAATCATGGGCGCAAGCTTCGCACGCGGCTCGAAGAAGCAGCCTGAGCCCGAGATCAACGTCACGCCGCTCGTGGACGTGGTGCTCGTGTTGCTCATCATCTTCATGGTCATCGCTCCCACGCTGAACGAGGGCGAACACGTGGACCTCCCGAGCGTACTCTCTCCCGATCCCAAGCCGAGGGACATGAATCCCATCGACGTAACGATCGCCCTCGGTGGAAAAGTCGTCGTGGACGAACAGGCCGTGGCGGCCAGCTCCTTGGAGGACACCCTCCGAAGCCTGCACGCGGCGGATCCGGAGCGGCACCTCATGCTCAAGACGGACGAGCGACTGCCCTACGAGGGCGTCCGCAAGAACTTCGCGATGCTACAGGCCATTGGCTTCAAGGGCGTCAGCCTCAAGGTTCTCGAAACGAAGCCCATCGAGGGCGGCGGGTAAAGGACGAGCTTCATGGCAATGAACCTCGCTGGCTCCAAGAACCTGCCGACGCCGAACGTGAACGTGACGCCTTTGGTCGACGTCGCGCTGGTGGTGCTCATCATCTTCATGGTCGTCACTCCACTCGTGACGAAGACCTTCTGGATCAACTTGCCGGAAAAGGACGACCAACGGGAGGAGCGATCTTCGCCCGCTCCGAACGACGAGCCCCTGGTGCTGACCGTGGACAAAGAGGGCGTCATTCGGATCAACAAGACGGTCCTGGCGAAGCACGAGTTGAAGGTGCGCCTCTCTCGTATGCTCGCGGCGCAGCGTCGTAAGGTTCTGTACTTCGACGCCCACGGTGACTTGGCCTACGGAAAAGCCGTGGAGGTCATGGATTTGTCGCGCGGCGCGGGAGCGGGCTCGATCGCCATCCTGACTCGTCCTGTCGTCGAATGACGAACGGAACGACGGCCTCGTTCGACGAGACGCACGCCACTCTCGATTGATGCTGCGCGCCGGCCCCGAGTGGCTGCGCATCGCAAATCGCTTTCATGCTCGCGCGCAGGGTCGCGTGAGCCTTCCGGGGGGAAGAAGCGCGTCGCCGCCCGCGGCTCGCGCGCGCCCTCGAACCATCGACGATCATGCGCACTCACACATTCAGACGCCCGCTGCTTTCCTTGACGGCCCTCTTGCTCCACGCCCCCGTCGCGTTTTCCCAACCGGACGAAACACCGCCTCCAAACGACAACGAGGCGGAGGTTTCGGAGCCAGCCGGAGAAGCGGAAGACCGACCTTCCGACACGTCCGAGGGGGCGCCTGGCGGTGGAGGTCCGCCCGTCTCCGAAGAAGACAGCGCGCGCGCGGAGCGAGCGAACCGACCTGCCCCGGTCGGCAAGGGCGTCGTTTGGGGCCGCGTCGTGGCCTCGGCGAGCGGTGAGCCCTTGATTGAAGCCCAGGTGAAGGTCGAAGGGCGGAAGCTCGAGGTTCTCACCGACTACGAAGGAGTGTTTCGTCTGGAGCTGCCGCCTGGCTCGTACACGCTACGCTTTTTCTACGAGTTGCACGATCCGCTGCGCATCGACGGCGTGCGCGTTACGGAAGGCTCACAGCAGCGTGTCGACGCTGAGCTCGTCGGAAGCAGCGACGCCGTGGACGAAGTCATCGTGGAGGAGCAGGCGGAGCGGGCGACGCTGGAGGGACAAATTCTTGCTCGCCAAATGTCGGCGACCGTTCAGGACGGCGTGGGCCGCGCCGACATCAAGCGGACGACGGACTCGACGGCCGCCGAGGCTGCCCAGCGCGTCGTCGGCGCGACGATCGTCGACGGGCAGTTCGTCTACGTTCGCGGCTTGGGCGAGCGCTACACCAACTCACTCTTGAACGGCGTTCCGCTGCCCAGCACGGATCCGAACCGCGCCGCGGTTCCCCTCGATCTCTTCCCGACGCAGGTCATCGACAGCATCCAAGTCGCCAAGACGTTCACGCCCGACATGCCGGCGGACTTCGCGGGTGGATCCGTACAAATTCAGACGCGAGGCATCCCTCGAGGGCCCTTGTTCGTGCTGACGGGTCGAGGTGGCTTCAACGACCAGACCACGTTCAGGAAACGACTCGACCACCGCGGCGGCGGCCTGGACTTTCTGGGCCTCGACGACGGCACGCGGCGCATCCCGGGCTCCGTGCCGACCGACTACCCAGCGCAGACGGGGAATCGGAAGCCCGACGGCAGTCAGGTGACGCCCGGAGAAATCGAACGCATCGGGCGCGACGTGAACAGCTACATGTCGGCGATCGAGTCGACGAGCATGCCCAACTACGGGCTGAGCGCCGTGGTGGGCAACGGGTACGATATCGACACCGGAGCCGGCAAGCGCTGGGGCTACCTGGCTTCGGTCAACTACGATCGTTCGTTCGTCCGCATCCCCGACGGCATTCAGCGAACCTTCTCGAACAACGTCCTACCGGATGGCAGTTTCGTACGGGAGGTGGACTACCGGTTCGTGCAGGGCAAGGACCAGGTGCGCTGGGGTCTGTACGGCAGCCTTTTGTACGACGCTTCGCGCGCCAACCGTTTTCGCTTGACCCTCCTCCACGCGCAGGACGCCGAGGATGTCACGACGTCCTACGAAGGCTTCGACAACAGCAGGCAGACCGAGGTGAACAACACCCGTCTGTCCTTCGTTTCCCGCGGGATGACCTTGGCGCAGTTCCAGGGCGAGCACGAGCTCAAAAGCCTCCGGAGCGCGGTGCTCGACTACAACGTGTTCGCGGCGAACGCGAGCCGGGACGAGCCAGATACGCGCGACACCGTGTACAACTACTTCGAGAGCATCAACGCGTACGCTTTCGGGGACGGTCCGCAAGCGGGTCGGCATTTTTGGTCGGAGCAGGACGAGCGCAGCTATGGCGGCGGCATCAACTTCACGCAGCCGCTGAACACCGAGGAGGCCAAGCTCAAGGTGGGTGGCCTGGCCTCCTTGAAGCACCGTGAGTTCTCGGCGCGTCGGCTCTCGTTCGCCCCCAACGCGGACGCTGGCTTCTTGACGTGTGACGAGGGGGCCGAGTTTTCGCCGAGTTGTCCCGATCAGCATTTTTTGGCGAGAAACATCGGTTCGCGTGCGGCGGGGTCTCTCCTCGAGCTGCAAGAGAATACCCGGAGCACCGACGCCTACGAGTCGCAGCTGAACGTTTTCGCCGGCTACATGATGGTCGATACCAAGGTCGGCTCGAGCACGCGCATCATCTTCGGTCCTCGCGTCGAAATCACGAAGCAGTCGGTTACCCCTGTCGGTCAGCTCGGGGTGCGACCGGATCAGGACGCGTCCGAGTTGAACGACGTGTCGGTCTTGCCGGGCGCTGCGATCGTGTTCGACGTGACCGAGAAGTCGAAGCTGCGCCTCTCCGCGAGTCGCACGCTGGCTCGCCCCCAGGTGCGCGAGCTCGCCCCGTTCTCTTTCTCGGACTACTTCGGCGGACGCGAGGTGACTGGCAACCCCGATCTCCAAATGACGAAGGTCTTGAACGGAGACCTGCGCTACGAGTACTTCCCGAGCCTGCGCGAGGTTCTTTCCCTCAGCGTCTTCGGGAAACACTTCAAGGACCCCATCGAGCCCGTGCTGCGGCCCGCGGGCAATAGTCCCGAGCTCAGGCCAGAGAACGCCGAAGGCGCCGTGCTCATCGGTGTCGAGCTAGAGGCGCGCAAAAACCTCGGCTTTTTGAGTGGCGCCCTGCGCCCCTTTTCCTTGGTCTCCAACTTGACCCTGGCCCACTCACGCATCGACATCGCCGACAAGTCGACGGTGGAGGGTGTCACCTACCTGACCAACCCATCACGGCCGATGGCCAATCAGTCGCCGCTCGTGTTCAACGCGGCGCTGGATTGGGAGCTCGAATCAGGCACCAAGGGGCGCCTCCTGTACAACGTCTCGGCGCGTCGCCTCGTGGAGGTCGGCACGCAGGGGCTCCCCGACGCCTACGAGCAGGCGCGCCACGCGCTGGACTTCACGCTCGGTCAGCAGATCGGCGAGCGGTGGGAAATCAAGCTTTCTGCCGAGAATCTCTTGAACAGCCCCGTCGTCGTCACGCAAGGAAAGGACGAAGCAGAGGATCAGTCCAACGTTCAGCTCGAGTACAGAACGGGTCGCGTCTTCGGGCTCAGCGCGGAGTACGAGCTGTGACGTGTCTTTCGGTGACCACATCCATCACCTCGAACCACGCCCTCGCATGACACCGGAATGTTACGGCGGAACCATGGGTGCTTCACCCGGCGGCTCCACACTCCTTGCTCACAGGAGAACATTCGAAAACATGAAACTGGGTAGAATCAAGATTTCGGTTCTAGCGATGTTGGCCACCGGCTGCCTGGCACTGGCTTGCGGCAGCGACGACGGCGACGCGCCCGACAACGGCAACACCGGTGGTAAGAGCGGCTCGAGCACGGGTGGCAAAGGCTCCGGCGGCAAGAGCTCCGGGGGAGCGAGCACGGGCGGCAAGAGCTCGGGAAGCGGTGGGGACGACCCCGGAGGCGTGGCGGGCACGGGGGGAGCAAATCAAATGGACTGCGACATCGATGGGCCGCGCGACGAGGAGGAAACCTTGTCGGGAGACATCGACGATGACTTGACGCTTACCGCCGACACAGTGTGGAAGCTCGACGGTACGGTCTGGGTCAACGAAGGGGCTACGCTGACCATCGAGCCGTGCACTCGCATCGAGGGCATCAAGAACTCGAGTGACCCCGCGGTGCTCGTGGTGACGCGGGGCGCGAAAATTCACGCTGAGGGGACCGCGAACGAGCCCATCTTGTTTACCAGTAACCAAGCCAAGGGACAGCGTGCCGCCGGAGATTGGGGCGGGGTGATCGTGTTGGGGCGAGCGCCCAACAATCAGACGACGCCGCCGGTGATTGAGGGTCTGAACACGACGGACTCGCGCAAGGAGTACGGTGGGAACGACCCCGAAGACGACAGCGGCGTCCTCAAATACGTCCGCATCGAGTTTCCGGGCTTCGAGCTATCGGCGAACAACGAGGTGAACGGACTCACGCTCGGGAGCGTCGGTCGGGGCACCACGCTGAGCTACATCCAGGTGAACAACTCCGCCGACGATGGTTTCGAGTGGTTCGGGGGCACCGTGAACGCCGATCACCTGGTTTCGAACAACGCCGACGACGACATGTTCGACACGGACTACGGCTACACGGGCACGCTCACGTACCTGTTCGGGCGCCACGTTTCGCCCACCGAGGCGGACCCCAACGGGTTCGAATCCGACAATCAGGCCGCCAATTTCGTCGGGCCGACTCCCGTCACGAGCCCGACCTACGACAAGGTCACGTTGTGCGGAAACGCGGGGAACAACCCGGCAAGCCGTTTCGGCATGGTCTTCCGACGTAACGCACAGGGAGCCGTATCGAACGCCGTCGTCGTCGGTTTCACCTCTGCGGTCAGCCTGCGCGACTCGCCGTGGGACCCGCCGAGCGAGCCCGTGAGTATCGAGAGCTCGGTGTTTTTCGACAACCAGAGCCTAGCAGCTGTGGCCAGTACGTCTCGTACCGTGGAGGAGGCAGAAGCCTGGTTCAGCGACACCACGAGCAACTCCACAGAGACACCAGGCTTTACCGCCGAGGATTGTCAGGGTCCGAGTGGACCTGGGGCTTCCGTGCTCGAGTCCGGCCAGGGCGCATTCGCCGATGGCGCGGATTGGTTCACCGGCGCTTGGATCGACTTCTCGGCGAACTGAGCGCACGCAAGAGCCGCCGGGGGCGAGAAGCCTCCGGCGGCGTTTCTTCGTGCAGGGGTCCCCGGAGCTCCACCGGGGACCCTTCGTCGATCCGTGTTCGCTGCGCGTCAGCGCAAGAACACGTCGATTTGCGCGCGAGAGCTCGGGCCGCCGTTGCTGGTCGTGATGCGACTTTCGTCCACGCCGTTGTCGGAGAGCCAAGCCTTGACCGCGTCGGCCCGCTCCTGGGCCAGGATGTTGGTGCGCGGCGTGTCGGCGCCGAACGAGTAGCCGCGAACCTCGACGTCCTTGTCCGGATTGTCGTTGATCAGTTGGAGCAGCGGCTGCATGCGCTCGTCGTCGTCCCCACTCAGCGCACTCTGACCCGACTCGAACAAGGTGCCGAGATACAGCGGCTCGCGTGGCATCGCGGTGACCTCGGAGTATTCGTCGATCTCGGTGCCTTCGGGCGTGGTCGTCTCGATCTCCGTGTCCTCCTCGACGAAGCCGCGCTCCGCGCCGACCTCACCTTCCGAGCCGACCTCCGCGCCCGACTCGACGTCGGCGCCCGAACCTGCCTCGCCGCCGCCGATGCCCGCACCGACGCCAGCGCCCGCTGCGCCTCCGGACTTCTTTTCGCCTTCGTGTGGCGCGGCGTGCTGCTCGGGTTTTTCGGCTTTCTGCTCTTCTTCCGCTTTCTGCTCGCCGCCCTCTGCGCCGACTTCACCGCCACTCACTTCGGGTGTCGCAGGTTGGTCCAGAGCGGGCGGTGCAACCTCCGCCGGAGGCGGCTCGGGTGGAGGCGGCGCGAGTCCGAGCTCCTCCTCGCTCGGGCCCTTGTACTCGGGAGCCTCGCTGGCGCCTTTCTCGCCTTGCACCTCCACACCCACTACGTCGACCTCCTCGACGTCGCGGTGACGGTTCTTCAGAAGCCCGTAGGCAAGCGCGCCGACGGCAACGACACCAAGCGCGGGGACCACCCACTTGAGCGAGGATTTCTCCGTGACGTTCTCCGTCACGACGTCACGGTCGCGCTCACGCCGGACTGGATCGGTCGTCGAATGAAACACTCGCTGGCCTACGGCACCGGCGCCAGCGCCCACGGCTGCAGCCTTGCCCCAGCCGAGGCGTTCTCCGATACCGGCGGGGAGCGCCTTGTCGACGATCGAGCGTTGGCTACCGAGGTAGCTCATCAGCCCGCCGGCGTCCCAGCCTTCGCGACGCTTTTGACGCGCGAGCGTGGCGAGCGCGATCGGCGCCAGCAGCTTCATCAACGTACCCGTGCCGGCTTCGCCCAGCCCCGTGGACGGCGCGAGCGACCCCAGCGCGCCCGTCAGCCCGCCGCCGAAAATGCCGCTCAGCATACCGGTTCCGGAGCGCATCACCTCGGTCGTGTTCTGCGCGTAAAAACCGGGAACATCGTCCAAGATCCGGTCGTCGACGTGGTCGAGGTGTCGTGACAGCTCCTCTGCGCCCTCGCGCGTGGAGCCCTTGTGAATCAAGCCCCCGAGCAGAACCGGTAGGCCCTTGTTGATGGCCGAGTGGGTCGTGCCGCTCGACTGGCCAAGAAGGTTGCCAATTTTGCTGACGCTAGCTTCCCCGAGATGTCCTCTGACCATCTCCAAGAGATTTCCTGACATGTCTTTCCCCCTTCGGTTCAAGCATGCAGGCGCGAATGGCGGTCATGCTCTCGCCCCGCGTGCTTCCCTCCGTGCTGCGGTCGCCGAACCGGGCAATCTCGACGCAATTCGAGACGACCGGACGACCACGCCCGTCACGATTGTGGCGCGCACCACGCTCCGTGCAATTGAAGATCAGAAATCAGTGAGGAATTTTCGCTGGTGACTCGATCGGGGGAGCTCACCTGCGCGCGCCCTCACAGCCGACGCGTCAGGCCTAGCCGCCGCGTCGTCGTGTGTGGCGCATCGAGAGTCGCGCGGCAGACTGGTGCGAGGCTCTCTGCCCCTCCCGCGCCAGGGTGATGCGAGGGGAGGGCCCCTGCCGAGCAACGATGCAAGTCGACCGTTATCGAGTCGTGGGGCGCCTCGCCGCGGGGGGGATGGCGGAGGTTCTCCTCGGGAAGGTGCAAGGATCGAGCGGGTTCGAACAGCCGGTCGTGCTCAAGCGGATTTTGCCGCATTTGGCGGCGGATCCTTCGGTCCGACGCATGTTTGCGCAGGAGGCTCAAACGGTCGCGCACGTGCGTCACCCCAACGTGGTGCGAGTCTACGAGCTCGTCGAGAAGGAGCGAGAGCTGTTTCTCGTCATGGAGTACCTGGAGGGTGAGACCGTCGCTGGCGTCCTCAAGCGGGCGCGCAGAGAAGGCGTTTCCCTTCCACTCGGCTTGGCAGCGTTCATCGTCGCGGAGGCGGCGGCGGGCTTGCACGCCGCCCACCAGGCGACCGACTGGGAGGGGCGCCATCGAGGGCTCGTGCACCGCGACGTGTCGCCACAGAACATCTTCGTGACGTACAGCGGCGAGGTGAAGGTGATCGACTTCGGCATCGCGAAGGTGGTCGATGCCATCACGAGAGCGAGTCTGGCCGGCATCAAGGGAAAGTTTTCGTACATGTCGCCCGAACAAACGAGCGGCGCGCCGCTCGACCGACGCTCGGACGTATTTTCCCTGGGGATCGTGCTGTACGAGCTCACTTCGGGCCGTCGTCTCTTCGCGCGCGCCAACTCGGAAAAGACGCTGCGAGCGATTCGGGAGGACCCCATCCCATCGCCACGTGAGCTCGATTCGAGCTACCCGGCGTCGCTCGAGAAAATCTGCATGAAGGCGCTCGCGCGTGACCCGGACGAGCGCTACGCGACCGCCCTCGACATGCGAAGGGACATCGCGGGAGCGCTTCGAGACATGTTCGTGGATTCGCTGCCCGAGGAGGAGCTCTCCGCGCTCATGAAGCGGCTTTTTGCCGATCGTATCGAGGAGAAAGGCGCGCTGCTCCGAGCTGGCGCTTCGGACGGCACGCCGTCGAGCTCTTCGGGCGTCTTGGCGCACGACGAGCCCGCCGACGGCGCCTTCGTTTCCGTGTCCCGGCGTCGGGCGTTTGCGCGGCCGTTGGTGGTCGCGGGCGGGGTCTTGGCTCTAGCCGCCTTCGGGGTCGTCGCGTACCGGCTCGGGCAGATGCATTCGCTTGCCCCGAGCGCCCCGACGTTGTCCGCAGCAGCTTCGGATCGCGTCACCGTGACCATTTCCTCGGAGCCCTCGGGGGCAGAGGTTTGGGAGGGACGGCGACGTCTTGGGACGACACCTCTCGAGCTGACTTCCGAGCCCACCCAGAAGACGCTGGACGTGGAGCTCCGGCTGCCGGGCTACGAGAGGAAGGTCATCAAGGTCGTGCCCGACGCCAACACTGCGCTCTCCGTCGAGCTCGTGAGCAAGACGGGCAGCTGACCTCGTCTCACTCTCGCCCAGCGAGGCGAAAGGGCCCTGCCAAGGCGTAGCCGACGGCGGTGGTGATGAGTCGTCGTGGGGTTTTGGGTTGGTCTTCGAGAAGCTCTCGGAGCTTGTGAACCGTCACTTGCAGGCGCGTGTCGTGGCGCAGCGGGTGGTACTCTCGTTCCTCCCAAACCTCGTGGACGAGCTCTTCCTTGGTCGCGCTGCCGCCGTGGCGGGCCAGTGCCAGGAGGAGGCGCAGGTGGAGCGCTCGACGAGAAAGATCCAGCCATTCGCCCGTGGGAAGCCAGGCGCGGCGTGTGGAGAGCTCGATGCCCCAGCCGGGTTGCCAGGCGCTGCGCGCGTCCTCTGCCGGCACGATGAGCTCGAGCGAAGGGAGAGAGATGCAGGAGAGAACTGCGCGATCGAGCGCGTCTTCCGCCGGCGCGCCGGAGAGCAGGGAGCGCGCACGGCGAGCGGCAACTGGACTCAGCTCAGGGTGCGCGGCAATGGCCTCGAGTCGTGCGAGGTCGGCTTGTCGCGCCGTCTGCAGGAGGTCGACTTCCGCGGAGAACCTGAGCGATCCCATGTAGCGCGCCGCGCCTCGTAGCGTGTTCAGCGATTGCTCGAACGGAACTTCGCGCCCTAGTGCAAGAAGGAGCGAACAGTGAAGGCTTCGCTCCTCGGCCG
>JAEYVE010000021.1 GCA_023432025.1 Pseudomonadota bacterium | reverse complement strand
CTTCTCTGGGACGCGGAGACGAGGTGTCCGTGGTGGCGGAGCTCGCGCCGGTGCGCCTGTTTCGCAATTTGGATCTCACCGATCCCGTCCCTTTGGCGCGCAGAAGCGGCGCGCTCTTGAGCGGCGGCGCGCTCGCCGTCGTGGTGGACACACCGGGCAACGGCTTGGGGGCGGCGGTGGATCGAGCGCGCGCGCACGCGCGCGCCCGCATCGAGCAAAACTTCGCAGAGCAGTCGGAGCCCCTCGCGCGCGCTCTGGTGCTCGGAGAAAACGACCTCGACGAAGCCGACGGAGACGCCTTTCGTCGGAGCGGCCTCATGCACCTCTTGGCCGTAAGCGGCACGCACCTCGTCTTCGCGGTCGTGCTCTTGGTGCACGCTTTGCGCGCTCTTTTGGTGCGCATCGGGCCACTCGGGAGGCGCTTCGACGTGGCGCGCCTCTCGGCGAGCTTGGGGGTCGTCGCGAGCCTCCTGTACGCGGACTTTTCGGGCGGTAGCGGGTCGGCTTGGCGCGCGGCGTGGATGCTCTCGGCGGGGTTTTTGGTGCGCTCGCTCGGCGGCAAGCTGTCGGGCGCGCGTGCGCTCGGGGTATCACTGCTCGTCGGCGCGCTGGTCGATCCGTTCGCGGCGGCAGATCTGTCGTTTGCGCTCTCTGCCGCGGCCACGTTCGGCCTAATCGTGCTGGGGCAGCCAGCCGCGCGTTTCGTGGAGAGGGCGCTCGCCGAGCGCGCCGCACGTCGGGCGCCCCAGCGCGGTCTCGCGGCGCTCGCGTCGCGAGCGCTCAGCTACGTGAGCCAGGGCAGCATCGCCACCGTGGCTTCGACGGTGCCGTGCGCGCCGCTGCTCGCTTTGATGGATGGTCAGCTCACGGCCGCCGGCTTGGTCGCGAACCTCGTGGCCGCCCCCCTGGGAGAGCTCGCGGCGCTTCCGGCGTGCCTCCTGCACGCCGCGGTCAGCCCCTTTCCTTGGCTCGAGCGAGGGCTCGCGCTCGTGGGCTCGGGCGCGCTCCTGTCGGTGCGCTGGGTCGCGTTGTGGAGCGCCGCGGCGACCTTTGCGAGCTTCGACGTACCGCTGCCGAGCGCGTGGCAATTTGCGGCGCTGGTGCTGGGCGCCGTGGCGATGGGACGCACTCCTCTCGGGGCCGCGGGCTCCGCCGCTTCGCTGCTTCGTCGCTACGGAGCGCGCGCGGTGGTGGGCGTCGTCACGCTGTGCCTGCTCGTGGGGCTCGAGGTCGCGCAGCGTCGCGTTCACGAGGGGACGCTCCGCGTCACCATGCTGGACGTCGAGCAAGGGGACTCCACGCTGCTCGAGCTCCCGAACGGACAATTGATGCTCGTGGACGGCGGGGGGTTCGTGACGGGGCAGCCGAACCCGGGCGAGCGCATCCTTTTGCCGCTTCTCCGCGAGCGGCGCCGCACCGAAGTCGACGTGGTCGTGCTCACGCACGCTCATCCCGATCACTTGCTCGGCCTTTTGCCGGTTTTTTTACGCCACCGTGTTCGCGAGCTGTGGCACCCCGCGGGCGCCAGCCCCGAGCGCGGCTCCTACGCGGAGCTCCTCCGTCTCGCGCGCGCTCAAGGCACACGCGTCGTGGGGCCTTCGGAGCTGTGTCGCGGCGCGCGCCAGCTCGGCCCCGTCACCGTGAGCACGCTCGCGCCGTGCCCCGTCTCCGACGGCGCGGGCTTGAACGACAATTCGCTCGTCTTGCGCGTCGTCTTCGGCGAGCGTTCGCTGCTTCTCACGGGAGACGCCGAGGCCGACGAGGAAGCGCGCCTGCTCGCCCACGCGCGCTCAAAGCTTCCGTCGGACGTGCTCAAGGTGGGTCACCACGGCTCGCACACCTCCACCACACAGCCGTTCCTTCAAGCGGTCGCGCCACGTTTTGCCACCATTTCGTCGGGGGTGAGAAATCGCTTCGATCATCCGCGCGCGAGCACTTTGGAAACACTCCGGGAGCACGACGTCACCATCTTTGCGACCAAGTGGTCCGGCTCCCTGCGCCTGGAAACGGACGGACAGCGCATGAATTGGACCGCGCATTCGCGGCCGCGCGCGGGCGGCGCGCCGCCCTCCTCCGCGTCGCCCGCGTCGCCCGCCGGAGCCCCGCTCGCGCACGCTTCTCCGTCCGACGCGAAGGCGTTACCGTGAGCGCCATGAGCCAGCCCCCCGACGAGGCGCCTGTCCGCGAGCTCATCAGCGCCGAACGCATCGCCGAGCGCGTCGCGGAGCTCGGGCGCGCGGTGACCGCGGACTACAAAGACCGCTCGCTGGTGCTGCTCGTCATCCTCAAGGGCAGCTTCGTGTTCGCGGCGGATCTGGCGCGCGCCATCGATCTGCCGCTTTCGGTCGAGTTTCTCGGCGTCGCCAGCTACGGCGACGGCACGGAGTCGAGCGGCGCCGTCAAAATCACGCACGACCTGACGTCGCCCATCGAGGGCAAGGACGTGCTCGTCGTGGAGGACATCGTCGATACCGGCCTCACGCTGAGCTACATTTTGCGTCTGCTCGAGGCGCGTCGCCCGGCGAGCCTGCGCGTGTGCGCGCTGCTCGAAAAGCCCGACCGCCGGCAAGCGGACGTCAACGTGGCGTACGTCGGCTTTCCGCTCGGAGACGAGTTCGTCGTGGGTTACGGCCTGGATTGGGCGCAGCGCTACCGAAACCTCGGTTTCATCGGCGTCGTGTCCACCTGAGTCGCGGGCGCCGCATTCGCCGGACCGTGTGGGTTCGGCCGGGCCACGTCGTCATCCTCAGCAATCTGCGGCCTCTTTTTTGGTCTCGACGCCGCACGTCGCGCCGCGTCCGCTCCCGCGAGCCAGCCCCGCGCGCGCTCAGCGCACCCAGTAGCCGCAGGTGCCCGAGTCGTTGAAGCAGGCGAACTCGTCGGTGTCGTTCGGATCGGGGCAGTCGTCGTGCGAGTCGCAAGCGCAGCGCCCCACGGGCACACATGCGCCGTGACAACCGTCGACGACGGAGTACGCCTGCCCTGCGGGACACGGCGGCGGCGGCACGAGCGGCTGACAGACGATGTGCGCCTCGTTGCAGTCGACGAGGTTTTCGGCTTTGCACGCTCCTTCGTGCACGTAGGGCTCCGAGGGGCAGTTGCCGCTGCTCGTGAAGGTGACACCGTCACAACCGCAGTACTCCACCAGGTTCTTGGTGCAGGGCATGGAGACGCAGCTCCACTCGCCGCTGCACGACGTACCGGTGCAAGCGCCGCCCTCACACGGCGACTCGCTGCTACAGCTGGCCGAGCCGCCGCTGGCCGGCGCGCCGCCGTCCGAGGTGGAGCCGCCGGACGACGTGCCGCCCGTACTGCCTGCGGTGGCGCCGCTGCCGGAGGCGGAGCCGCCGCTGCTCGAGTCCCCGCCGCTGGCCGCGCCCCCCGACGCAGCGCCGCCGGACGACGTGCCGCCCGAGGAGTCATTCGAATCACTCGTGGACGTCGAGCCACAGCCGGGGCCGAAGCCGAGCGCGAAGCCGAGCGCCCACAGCGCGCCCCGCCCCGCGCGGGTGCGGGTCAATCCGATCGAGTCTCGCTTGAGGCGCTCCGAGCAAGTCATGGCGGTTCGGCTAGCATAACCGCACCGTTCATCGAACGCGCGGTAGTTCGACGAGGCGCGTCGGTGTGAAGGAGCGTGCGCCCCACTCTCGGCGGTGGGCCCACACCGTCCACGACCCGCGCTGCGCTTCACTTCACTCGCACCGTTTCCCACACCGTCCGTCCGGGGTGCTCCCCGGCTCGTTAGGCGCGCTCAGCTCTCGTTTTTGTCTTCCGCGCCCTTCGGCTCGGCTTCGGCGTCTTTGACTTCCGCGCGCTTCTGCTCGGCTCCGGGCGGCTCGGCGGTCTCGTTCGAGCGCGCTTCTGGAGCTCTTCGTGGCGCTCGAATGCGCGCCAAGCGATCGCCGATGGCCTTTTCGAGGCCCTGATCGGTGGGTTCGTAAAAGCGGCGTCCCACCAGCTCGTCCGGCAAGTAGGTTTCGCCCGGCACGACGTTGCCCTCGTAGTCGTGGGCATACTTGTATCCCACGCCGTAGCCTTCTTCGCGCATGAGACGGGTCACCGCGTTACGAAGCTTTTTCGGTACCGGCAGCGCGCCGCTGCGACGCACGGCCTCTCGCGCGGCGTGCCACGCGTTTTTCACGGCGCCGGACTTGGGGCAGCTCGCCAAGTACAAACACGCGTGAGCGATGGGATAAATGCCTTCCGGCATCCCCATGCGACGAAAGGCGGCGTCCGCGTTCACCGCGACCTCGAGCGCACGCGGATCGGCGTTCCCCACGTCTTCGCTGGCGAAGATCATGAGGCGACGCAAGATGAAGAGCGGGTCGTCCCCCGCTTCGAGCATGCGCATGAGCCAATACACGGCGCCGTCCGGATCGCTGCCGCGCATGCTCTTGATGAGCGCGCTCACGACGTTGTAGTGCTCTTCGCCGCTCTTGTCGTAGAGCAGCGTCCGGTCCTCCACGGCTTGTTCGACGGCCGCCGTGTCGAGGCGCTTGCCTTCCAGCACGCTCACGGTGGTTTCCAAGAGGCCGAGCGCGCGCCGCGCGTCGCCGCGCGCCGCTCGCGCGATGACGGCCAAGGCTCCGGGCTCGGTCTCGAGTCCCAAGCGGCCGAGCCCGCGCTCGGCGTCCGTCAGGGCGCGTTCGAGCAGCCGCACCAAAGCTTGCTCGTCGAGCTGCTCCAGGTGAAAGACCTTGCAGCGTGACAGCACGGCCGCGTTTACCGCAAACGACGGGTTCTCCGTCGTAGCCCCGATCAACGTCACCGTGCCGTTTTCTAGGTGCGGCAAAAAAGCGTCTTGTTGGCTTTTGTTGAAGCGGTGAATTTCGTCGACGAAAAGCAGCGTCGACACGCCGCGGTATTTTCGGTCCTCTTCCGCTTGGGCGATGATTTCTCGGAGCTCGCCCACGCCGCCCAACACGGCGCTGAACGGCACGAAGCGCTTTTTGGTGGCGCGCGCCACGACGTGCGCCAGCGTGGTTTTTCCGGAGCCGGGCGGCCCCCAAAAAATCAAGCTCGGCAGCTGGTCTCCTTCGATGGCTCGTCGCAGCAGCTTGCCCGGGGCGAGCAGAGCGCTCTGCCCCACCACCTCGTCCAAGCGCTCGGGTCGCATGCGATCGGCGAGCGGCGCGCGCGCGGCGGAGCCCAACTCGCCCTTCTGCGCGGCGCGTTCGAGAAGCGTGGTTTGTCCCGGCGGTGGTGGCGGAGCCTTCGCCATCAGATCTTGGCTCCTGGCTCGCCTTCCGAAGAGCCGTAGTCGCGTGCGCCGAAAATGGCCGTGCCGACGCGCACGCACGTGGCGCCCGAGGAAACGGCGACCTCGAGGTCGTGGCTCATGCCCATGCTGAGCTCCGGCAAGCGCGCTGGGCCGCCGTGCGCGCGCTGGAGCTCCACCAACCGTTCGAAAAATGGACGCGCCGCTTCGGGGTCCTCACTTGCGGGCGGAACCGTCATGAGTCCCGACAAGCTGAGGCTCGCCTGACCGTCGATCGCGTCCAAAAGAGCGCCGAGCTCGTGCGGCGCGCAGCCGCTCTTGCTGGCTTCCCCGCTCACGTTCACCTCGACCAACACGGGCAAGCGGCTGGGCTCGACGGGCCTGGCGCCGGGCGACCACAAACGCTCTTGGGCCACGAGCTTCTGCGCGGCGCGTTTGCCGAGCTCTTCGGCGAGACGCACGTCGTCGACCGTGTGAACGGCGCTCACCACGCCGGCCACGTGCCGCGCCTTGTTCCGCTGCAAGTGGCCGATCGAATGGAAGCGCAGATCGGGCAAGTCCGAGAGCTCGGCCGCCTTTTTCAGCATTTCCTGCACGTAGTTCTCGCCGAAGTCGCGCTGCCCGGCGGCGTACGCTTCGCGCAGGAGCGCGGCTGGCTTGGTCTTGGAGACGGCGATGAGGCGGACCGAGCCCGCAGGGCGGCCGGCGCGCGCCACGGCGCGCGCGATGCGTTCGTGTTGCTCGGCGAGAGCTCGGGCGATGGCGCTCACGCGGTTCAGCTTACTCAGGGGCCGACGCCGGTCGAGGTCCGCGCGCCGCGCGGCCCCGGGCGGGCGACGGACGCGTAGACCTCGAGTGTTTGCTCGGCCATGCGTCTGAGCGAGAAGCGCTCCGCGCGCGCGATGCCGCGCGCGCGGAGCCGGTGACGTTCTCCGTTGT
>JAEYVE010000294.1 GCA_023432025.1 Pseudomonadota bacterium | reverse complement strand
CTCGGCGTTGGCGAAGGTCGTCGGCGTGGAGGCGGTGGCGTATTCGTACTTGGCGCTTTTGTTTCCGAAGCGACTGGAGCTCCCTGAGCCGCCCACGAGAAACGACCTGAGCGCTCCGCAAATCGAGGGGCTCCAGACGCTCTTTCGAATCGCGCGAGAGCACGACAAGGTGCTCACGGATCCTCTGAGGCGCTTCGGTCTACTGAACCACGTAGCAATGGAGCGCATCGTCGGCTTCGTCGAGCCGGGCGCGCTGGACGAACTGGTGGACGGATCGCCGCTATGGCTCCACGCGCGGCGGGTTCTGCGTGGCACCGAAAGCATCGAAGATTGGTCGAATCGTGTGAAAGCGTTGGGGCCGAAGATGGCGCTCGCGGTTGCGTTGGATACGCATCCGCGGGTGTATTCACTCTGGCTCCCCTGGCCACTGCCGTACCAACTCGAGCCTCCCTACCCGGACGCGATCGCCGCCTACGGCGTCGTGGGTCGTTTGGTGCGCGGCGCGCTGGCGTCCGCTACGACGGAGGACATCGTTCGTGTCGTTCGGGAGGCAGAGGAGCGGAAGCAGTCGCTCGCGGCCGCGTTTCTCGCCGCCTACGTAGAGCGCACGGGGGAAGCCGTTTGGCCCTATTTCGACCAAGCACTCCTCGTCCAGGTGAACGAGCGCTTCTGGGACGTCCAGAGTTTGCGTGACGTCTTGGCTGCGCTGCCGCTCGAACGACGTGAGCGTATCTTGCTCCAGGCACGCCTCGACGTCATCGTCGAGCCCAGCACGTACGACGCGAACGGACCGACGGCGCGCGTGTGGCGAAGCGGCTGGAAGTTTGTCGACCTCTGTCCGACGCCGGCCTTCGCGCATCGAGTCGTCGAGGCAATCGGGAAACTCTTTCCCGATCGCAAGTCACCAGTCGCCGAACGTGTCGAGAGTCTGGCTCTCGAGAGGCTCGCCTCGCTCGGCGTGTCCGCCGTTCCCGCGCTCGAGGAAGCCCTCGCGGAAGCGAAGAATCCCCACTTCGCGCGGCTCTTGCGAAGCGCGCTCGAACAGGCAGGGGCTGGCTCGTAGAGGGACACGAGGGCTTCGGATACCGGGGCGTGGGGAAGCGAAGAGGAAGAAGGATCATGGATTTCCCTCACGCTCTTTCGAATCGCGCGAGAGCACAGAAAGACAATCAGCGGGCCGCTCGAGCATTTCGGGCTTCTCGACGATTGGTCGATGGAACGCATCGTTGGTTTCTCCCAGCCCGGAGCGCTGGACAGCACGGCAACCGAGAGGCGGCGCTGCCCTTCTTGGCGGCCGCGTTGACGTTCGAGCCGCACCAGCCCGACTGGCTCGCGCTTGTCGATCGGTTGCTCTCGGATGGCACGTGGGCGCACCGTGAGCTCGCCCAGCGCCCGGGGCTCTTCTTCGGGCTCGTCGCGCTCCGTGCGCGGCTCCGCCTTGCGGAGGGCGCGTGGACGGAGGCCGTAGCGGCGCTGCTCGAAGTCGCGAGCTTTCGGGAAGACGTCGACTACCTGCGGTGGGTGCCGCTCACGGCCGAGGTGTTGGGCTCGCTCGCGCTCGGGAGCCTCGGGCCGCGGCTGGCTTCTTTCGTGAAGAACGCGGAAGAGCTTTCAGCCAGTGACGCGCGGCGCGGGACGTACAAAGCCGTGTTGGCGCTCCTCCGAGGTTTGCGCGGGGTTCACCCGAGCGTGTCGCAGCTGGGCCACTTCGAGGGGCTCCTCTTGCAGCGACTCGGGAGGCTGAACGAAGCCGTGGAGCTCGCCGAAGGCGAGCTCGCTCGCGCTCCTTCCTGGACCACCGCGACCGCGGCCGCGCAGGCGCGGCGTCGAGCGTCTGAGACGGCGCTCGAGAGAAGGCACTTCTTGCGAGCGCTCGAGCTGGATCCCACGAGACTCGTGACGCATCTCGACGTGGCGGACATCGACCTGGAAGAGGGGCGCTTTCAAGACGCAGCGTCGCACGACGACGTGCTACTCCGCGGAGACGCCGAGCACGCGTGGGCGTGGCCCTCGTGGCTCTACTGCCGCGCCCGTCTCGGCGACGAGAGCGCGGCCGAGGCGCTCGGTGAGCTTGCGCGAGATGCGTCGTCGTCCGAGCGAGCACGCGAGCTCGGCAAGCGTTGGACCGACGCGGCCCGTCGGTGACTGGCCTCTCGGCGGGCGCCCACCCGTTACGGGAGCTTCGGTAGCGGATTCGCTGCGGCGTACGCGCGGAGCTTCTGCTCGCGGTCGTCCGGGGTGAGGCCATCGAGCTTGATGAGCTCACCGATGTGCTCGGGCAGCTCGCTGACCGGGACCCCATGGGTGACTAGAGCCACCGTGACGGAGCCGAGAAGATCGGCGGTGAGCGTATTCCAACGACTCGCCCGCTTCTGGATCCAGTAGTGCTCTCCGGCGTGGAGCAGCTCGAGCAGGAGTGCTTTGGTTTCAGGAAGGCTCGGCAGCAAGAACGGCTGAAGCACGAGGAGCGGAAAGCTGAAATTGTTGTACTCGGCCTCGTTCCACGAAAGGGCCAGCTCCACGATCTGGGTCGGAGAGAACTGCTCGGCGAGCAGGCGAGCCAAACGGTGGGGTGCTGTGAGGTCACCCTCATCGCCGAGCCTCCACACTGGAGGTATGGCATGGGAAAGCAGCCACCAAAGCGGCCCTTCCTTGGGCAGGTTGCGTAGCTCTTCTGAAGCGTCGCCCAACTCGAGCCGGAGGTGTTTCTCGAGCGGCGAAGGCGGCAGAAGGCCAAGCCAGCGCTTCCGTACGCTTGCAGCGTACGGGACCAACTTGTACCTGGCGCGTCCTGCCGGCTTTACGTCGACGTTTGCAGTCTTGGTGAGGAGCTCGTGTTGTAGAGGCGTGAGCTCGGCGACGCGAATCATGATCACCCTTCCTTCCAAAGAAAGAAGGCTCGCGAAGAGAAGAAACAGATCGGCCGAGGTTTCGTTCTGGGTGGCGAGGAACTCGGCGAGACCCCGAGCAATGGGCTCGCGAAGCTCGGGAGAAGCTGATTTCAAGCGCTGTGCAGCGATGGAGGCGACCCAGCCGTCGCCCCAAGGAAACCGGAGGTCGAGGTAAGGGTACCTGTGGGGCTCGATCCGAGAAAATCCGAAGAGAGCGCTGATGGCGTCGGGAGCAAGCTCGGTCGGAATGGCGCCTGCGACGGAAAGACCGAGCAGAGCCGTGGCGCGGACGGCGGGCGGGCGCTCAGGTGCGTGGAGCGAGCGCAGCGAGTCGAGGGCCGTCTGCTCTCCGTACCCGGCGAGCAAGCCGAGAGCCATGGCTTGGCTCCCGCGGACGAGGTCGTCTGTCTCGCGCGCTATGGCGACGGCCAAAGCCGCCGCGATCTGGGCGCGCGCGTCGTAGAGAAACGCGAGCACGAAGGCGGCTGTCCCGCGGAGCTGGGGATTGTCGCTTGCCGCGAGCGCCAAGACGTCGCCCACGCGATCCATGGCGGCTTGGTAGATTTTCTGAGCGGTGCCTTTCCCGTACTGGGAGCGGAGCTTGGCGTTCGAAAGGTCGAGGCCCCGGTCGAGACGGGTGTGACTCGCCGTGAGAATTTCGCCGGCCAAGCGGAGGAGATTGGCCCCTTCGACGACCTGGGGATCGGCTGCCATGCCAATGAAGAGGGGGACGGCTTCGACGCTGGCGGAGAAGAACTTTCCTGGCTCCTCGCCGACGAGCCAGTCCTCGAAGTCTTGGAGGCAACCCTCACGGCGCCCTTCGTCGGCGAGGAGGACGTCACGCAGCTCGTCCGGCAGGGCGGTGGCGCGGATGCCGGAGGTTTTCAGCTTCGACCATTTGATGGCGCTGATGGCGTCGAGGTGCGGGGAGTTCATTTGGTTTTCGGCTTCTTGGCTTGCGCGCCCTCTTGCTTGTGACCGCTCTGCTTCTTCTTTTTCAGAGTGCCATCCTTGTCCTGGTACTCCACGGTGCGCTCGGAGCCGAGGGACCCTTCGGCGGCTTGTTCGTTGAACGCATCCTTGTACGCCTGGCGAACCTCGGGGTCCGTCGACTTGCCTTGCTCTCCGCCCAGCTTGTTGCTGCCGAACTCTTTGCCCTGTGCCTCGAGGGCGTTGTAGTTGCCCGCCAGCTTTTCCCCGTGCGTGCCGCTGCCGGTCGCGGGTGCGCGCTTGCAGTCTTTGCCGGCGTTGGTGCCGTCGTACTTGACCTTGTTGTTGACGGGCCAGGAGTACTCCACCGTCGATTTGTTTCGGGCAGCAAACTCCTGCATTGCCTTGTGGCAACGCGGGCAGGGCGGGTACTCCCCGCCGAGGTCCATTTGTGAGCCCTTGAGCTCGTCTTCGGCGAAGTTCGTTTCGGCCCATTCGAGCGCATTTTGCTCGGAGTGCGCGTTGGAGCTGTTGCGGTTGAGGGAGGTCTGCCCGGGTGGCGGGGTCGTCGTGCCGTCGTCGAGCTTTCGGGTTCCGGGGATCTCCGCTCCTTGCTTGGAGCGAAAGCCGGGGCCACGGCGCCCGTCTGCGGTGGAAGCGCCGTCGGGGACGAACGTTCCTTTTCCAGTCCTCAGCTTCGTCGCCGAGTAGTGAATGTCGAGGCCGAGCGGATCCACCCACGAGACGGGGTTCGGCGTGTACTTGAAGACGTTGAACGCCGCGTCGAGGCCGACGGGATCGGCGCTGACGTAGCGGCCCGTGTCCGGGTCGTAGTAGCGGAAGCGGTTGTAATAGAGGCCGGTGTGCGGGTCCTCGAGCTGCCCGGCGAAGCGCGCGGCGGTCGTGGTTCTCGGTGATTCCGCAACCTGCAGGCTGTAGGCCGTGCGCTCGAGACGACACGCCAAGAGTCCCGCGCCGGTGACGAGCTCCTGCGGCGTGCCCGCGTGATCCGTCACGTAGTAGAACCATTCATGCGTGGGCGTCGCGCCCTCGACGAGCGTGGCGTCGCCGTGGGCCCACGGGTAGTGCACGTTGTCGTCGTAGGCGAAGCTCCGCACCTGCGTGGGCTGGCCGGGCTTCCGCTCGATTTCGTGCAGGAGCGTGGACAACGACCACACGAAGCGCGTGCTCGAAAGAAGCGCGCCCTCGGCGTCCTGGAGCTCGCGGAGAAGCAAGCGTCCATACGCGTCGTGCACCAACTTCACGCGGCGCCGGTCGGGCAGCGCCACGCCCTCCAGGCGCCCGCTCGCGCCCCACTCGTACCGCCACACGTCGACGCCGGAAGGCGTGGGGACGTGCTTTTCTGCCAAGCGTCCGGCCGTGTCGGTGACGTAGCGAACGCCTTTTCGCGCCACGAGGCGGTTGCCGCGCGAGTACGTGCGGTGGGTCTGTCCGCTCGCGTCCACCTCCATGTGGTTCGAGGCGGGATCCCAGCGAAACGCTTCTTCCGGCTGGGAGTTTACGAGACGCGCCACCAGACGTTGGCGTCCGTCGTACTGGTACTCGATGACTCCGCGCTCGGAGTCCAGCTGGCGGACGAGCTCGTCTCCCGGCGTGTACTCGAAGCGCTTCTCGGTCAGCGGCGCGCCGGCGCTCACCCACTCCGGCTCACCGGGGACGCCGGCTCGAAGCGGTTGCACGGAGCGACGGCGTAGGCGCGCGCGCTCGTCCCACTCGCTCACGATGGCTGCGCCGCCGGGCAGCAGGCGCGCCACGGGCGCGCCGCGCAGGTCACGCGCCAGGGGCACGCGGGTGCGCTCGTCCAGGTGTACGGCGACGCTCGCGCCCGAGCCGTCTCGTTCCCAGCGCCGGCGATGGCCGAGCGAGCTTTCGAGGGCGGCCAGTCGCCTCTTGGCGTCGTAGGCGTACGCGACCACGAACGCCTCCCCGCCGACGGTTTGCTGCTCGCGCACGACGTTGCCGAGCGCGTCCCGCTCGAAGCGGCACTCCGTGTCGGCCGTGGTGGCGACTTGGTCACGGTCCTTCGCGTCCAGAAGGAACGCGTCCCGCTTGCCGTCCCCCCACTCGAAGCCGGTCAGGCGCCCCACCACGTCACGCTCGAACGTCGTGGCTTGATCGAGCGAGTCCGTCCAAGTGCGGTAGGCGCCGAGGAGGTCGTACTCGACGTCGAGCGTCGAACCGTCGAACAAGACCTCGCGTGTGACGTAGCTCTCCGGAGAGAGAGACCACACGGCGACCTCGCCGTTTTCGTCGATGGTCTTGGTTTGCCAGCCTTCGCGGTTGTAGAGGAGGCCGACGCGGTCCCCGTTCGGGTACTCGATGGCGAGGGGCCAATCCAGTCCGCCCCACAGCGTTTTTTCCGTGCCGAGTGGCCCCGTGATGCTGGAGGTGCGGCCTTGGGCGTCGTGGCTGTAGTAGATGCTCACGCCGGCGGGCTGGTGCCACTGCAGGAGACGCCCCGCGTCGCTCCACACGAAGCGCTCCTCGCGCCCCAGCGGATCCGCACGGCGCACCAAGCGGCCGAAGTAGTCCCGAGTCCATTCCCAGACGGCGCCTGTCGGCGTGATCATCCGCGTGAGGTTGCCCAACGCGTCGGCTTCGAAGCGGGTGTGCGACCCGTCCGGATCGGTACGCAGCGTGATGAGGTTCCGGTCGTCGATTTGGTACGTGGTGATGCGGCCGGCTTGGTCGCGAATCCAGACGACGTTGCCGCGGTCGTCGCGCTCGCACGCGACGTTGCCGCCGTCGAAATCGACGTTTCCCACGACTCGTCCGTCTTGGTCACGCATCACTCGGAATGTGCGTCCGAGGGCGTCCATTTCCTCGAGCAAACGTCCCCGCACGTCCCATTTGTAGCGGGTGGTCGCGCCCTCGGCGTTCGTGTGGGCGACCATGTTGCCCACGATATCGAGCTCGCGCGTCGTGACGCCGCCGTCGGTGCCGACCGCCTTGGTGATCGTCCCCGTCTCCAGATCGCTCTCGAAGCGCTGGAAGCGCATGGAGTCGACGACCTCCGAGTAGCCCGCTTCGAAGAGGAGGCGGGTGTGGTAAATGCCCTTCGCCGGTGTGCCATCGGTGAGCACTGCGGGCGCGTCCGGATCCAGCCCCGCAATCACGCCGTCCGGGTAGTTGCCCCAGGTTTCGACACAGCGATCGCGGTCGTCGTAGCGAAAGAAGAACGTGAGGCTGTCGGGGCGGCTGTACGAGGTGAGGCGGTGCCTCTCGTCGTAAGCATAGGTCGTGGTGTAGCCGTCGCCGTCTTGCGACCAGACCAGGTTGCCCGCCTCGTCGAAGCCGTAGCGCGCGAGGACGAGAGTTCGTCCCGTGGCAGGCTCGGTGACCTGGAAGCCGCCGATGCGTCCTGCCGGCGCGGGCAGCACGACGATCTGTCGGTCCACGGTGTCCAAGAGCGACTCGAGTCCACCGTCGCGGCGGTACGAGAGGAGGAAGCCGTTTCCGTTCTTGTGCTGGATTTCGTCGACTCGGTAGACGTCGTCCCCGATTTCCGCGAAGTGCACCATGAACTCGTCGTTCGTATCGAGGAGATAGCCGTCGGGCCTGCGCACGAGCGTGAAGCCGCCATCCCCGAACGCGCCACGCTCTGCCTGCTTGCGATCGAAGGTGGACACCGCGCCGAACGGGCAGGTCACACGAATCACGCGACGCTCGACGGTGAGCGACCACGCCATGGCGTGACCCCACCCCCATCCGAGCCCCGCGTCGCGCTGAACGCGTGAGCTCGAATAGCCGCGGGTGAAGCGCAGCTCGATGAGACCGGGGAGCGAGAAGTCGGCTCGTGGTTCGGTAAAGACCTCGCCGGTCACGACGTTGACCGGGTCACCGGCCGCGGCGTTCGACGCGCAGTTGGTGCAGGCGCCGCCTGAGCCGTTGCCGCAGGGTCCCGCGCCCTTGCCTCCTTGGTCGGCGTCTTCTTCACCGTCGCCGGTGCTCGCTCCGGCTTTGCCTTTCCCCTTCTTTCCGCTGCCCGCGCCGCCTCCGCCGGCGTCTCCGCCACCTCCAGCTACGATGTTGCCCGGGTTCATTCCCGGGATAGCGATCATGTTCGGCGCGGGTGCTGTGCGAGCCATGGTCTCCGAGAAGCGCAGAATGCACTCAGAATGGCCGGTAGCGGAAACGGTTCTTCGCAGCAAGCCCGGTCACCTCGGGTGCAGCCGAGGCGGTGACCTTCCGGATAGCGCGCCAACGTGCGAAGGAGCAGGCAGAGGTGGATTCGCTGTTCGTTAGGCGATGAGGCACGTCAGGGGTTCATTGGAATTCTGGATGGTCTTACGTGAACCACCAAGGGACCGCGGAGGCGGTTTCGTACGAGGTGGTTCCGTATTTGGTGGAGCTGGTTCAGCAGAAGGAGACGAAGGATGTCGGTCGTTTGCTGAAGCTGTTGGTGCAGTTTTCGGTGTGAGGGGACCACGCAGAACTTTCTGCAGAAGGGTTTTCCGCCGGAAGCCGGGGAGCGCTCGGCGAAACGGTGACGCTGGCGCAGCTGAGCGAGCGAGTGCTGGTGGGGTACGGGGCGACGCAGAGTGGATTGAGAGAGCTGTTCGGGAAAGCCGAGGGGCTGGGAGAGGTCGTCGAAGGTTTGCCTTGGGGCGGGGGCGTCTAGGGGACGTAGCGGGGAGCGCCGCGCTGGGCGCGGTGGTGGAAACGGGGGATGCGAGCAGCTTCTCGGCGTTGGCGAAGGTCGTCGGCGTGGAGGCGGTGGCGTATTCGTACTTGGCGCTTTTGTTTC
>JAEYVE010000271.1 GCA_023432025.1 Pseudomonadota bacterium | reverse complement strand
GCCCACACCCACGCCCAAGAACATGTACCCGAGCTGACTCACCGTGGAGTAAGCGAGCACCTTCTTGATGTCGTTTTGAACGAGGGCGATGGTGGCGGCGAACAGCGCCGTGAAAGCGCCAATGCACGCGACGGTGAACATGGCGGCCGGGCTCAGCACGAACACGCCAGCCATGCGGCACATCAGGTACACGCCAGCCGTCACCATGGTGGCGGCGTGAATGAGCGCCGAGACCGGCGTTGGGCCGGCCATGGCGTCCGGGAGCCAAACGTAGAGCGGGAACTGCGCGCTCTTGCCCGCGCAGCCGAGGAAGAGCGCGAGACCCACCAAAGTCGCGCCGTTCACGTAGCGCGGGGTGTTCAAGAACTCCTTGGCCCCGTCCGGAAGGACAGCGGCGATCGGAACCTCGTTCGCGATCGGCCAAATTTTGACGGGGGTGAGCAGGCGGCCCTTACCCGCCTCGATACCGGCCCAGTCGAGGGCGCCCACGTAATAGAGAAGCAGGCCCATCGCGACGAGGAGGCCGAAGTCACCGATACGGTTGGTGATGAAGGCCTTCTTGCCGGCGGCGGCGTTGGCCTCGTCCGAGAACCAGAAGCCGATGAGCAGGTAGCTGCAGAGGCCGACGCCTTCCCACCCGACGAACAGGATGGGCAGGCTGTCTCCCAGGATCAGAACCAGCATCGAGAAGATGAACAGGTTCAGCCAGGTGAAGAACCGGTAGTAGCCCGGGTCGTCCTCCATGTACTTCGAGGAGTACAGGTGGATGAGGAAGCCGATGCCGGTCACGATGAGCGCCATCGTCCCGTTCAGCGGGTCCATCGAGAACGCCACGTCGATGGCGAAGCTGCCAAAGTCGCCCGCTTGGGAAACCTTGAACCATTCCCAGGCGGTCCACTTCAGCCGGACGAGCTCGCCGCCGGCTTGCGCCTCGGCGCCCTTCAGGATGAAGAACGCAACCACGCTGGCGACGAACGAGAGACCGACGGCGGAGAGCGCCATCAAAGTCACCGCTTGCTTGCCGAGCCGCTTCCCGAACACGCCGTTGCCGAACGCGCCAAGGAGCGGCAGCGCCAGGATGATGGCGAGAAGCGTGAAGTCGTTCTCGGGGAAAAGAGTCGAGAGCTTGTCCATCGGAGACTCAATCGGGGAGCGCGACCAACATCGTTGACAGGGTGCCGAAATCAGCGAGTCGAGGTCGGCGAGCTCAATGCCGCAGGCTGTCCGCCTCGTCGCTATTGACGGTGGCCCGCAAGCGGTAGAACTGAAGAACGATAGCGAGGCCCACCGCGACTTCGGCGGCCGCAACGGCGATGATGAAGAAGGCGAACACCTGCCCGGTCATTTCACCGCCGTGCTGACGGTTGAAAGCGACCAGGAGCAGGTTCACGCTGTTCAGCATGAGCTCGATGCTCATGAGCTGAGTCAGCACGTTCCGGCGCACCAGAAAGCCGATGGCGCCGATCGTGAAGATGACGCCGGAGAGCAGAACGTAGTGTTGAACGAGAAGACCGAGCTGATTCATCACGCCTGCTCCTTACCCAAGGAACCATTCCCCAGAGAGCCGCCCAGTGGCTCGCGCGTCAGCGGACGACCCGCGTCCCGCGGGTGCAGCGGGCCGTGGAACAGACGCAACGTCGGGTTCGCGACCTGCTTCTTTTCCGGCTTGACGTGCTTGGTGCGCGCCACGGCGATGGCGCCGACGACGGCCACGATGAGCAGCGCCGTCACGAGCTCGAAGGGCACCAAACCCTTGGTGAAGATGAAGGTGCCCACCGCTTCGATGGAGCCGTGCGTCTCCGCCACCGGTCCGAACGGGCTCGGCTTGCCGCCCTCCGGAACGCCGCTTTGCGCCAAGAGCACCAGCGCCCCCACGCCGAGCAGGCCGACCAAGCCGCCCGCCACGAGGCGCGACAGCTTGGAGCGCGTGCCCATGGAGCTCGACACGCCAGCGCTCGGTCCGAGGAGCATCACCACGAACACGAAGAGAACGACCACCGCCCCCGCGTAAACGATGAGCTGGATGGCGGCGAGAAACTGCGCGTTCAGGCGCAGGAACAGGCCCGCGATACCCACGATGGTACCGAGGAGGCCGACGGCGCCGCGGATGGGGTTCTTGGCCAAAATGACCGTCAGCGCCCCAACGACGCAGGCGACGCTACACACCGCAAAAAGAAGGGCTCCGGCGCTCATGCTTGCAACGTCCTCGTCTGGCTCTTGCCACCCTCGAGGATGTAGTCCTCGAACTGCTTGCGGAACTTACGCACGAAGGACAGCGCGGGCTGGGCGGCGCCGTCACCGAAAGCACAGATGGTGTTTCCGGTGATGTTCGACGCGATTTCGCTCACCTGATTGAGCTCTTCGATGGTGCCCTGACCGGCGGCGACCTTGTCCAAGATCCGCTCGATCCAGCCACAACCCTCGCGGCACGGCGTGCACTGACCGCACGACTCGTGGCGGTAGAAGCGCATCAGGTTCTGCAAAGCCAGCACCGGATCGGCGGCGTCGCTCATTACGATGGCGCAGCAAGTGCCGAGCATTCCGCCGACGGAGCGGTACGTGTCCACGCCGAGCGGGAGGTCCAAAATGCTCTTGCCGTTGTACGGCTCGAAGCGTGGGTCGTTCGGAACGTTGACGATTTCGTCCGCCAGGTGAACCGGGCAAGAAGAGCCGCCGGGGATGACCGCCATGAGCGGTCGATCTCCGAGGATGCCGCCACCCAGGTCATAGATGAGCTCACGGAGGGTGAGGCCCACGGCGCACTCGTAAATGCCCGGGCGCTTCACGTGACCGCTCACCCCGAAGAGGCGGGAGCCGCCGTCGTTGAAGGAATGGAGCGAGCTCAGCTGACTGAAGGTGTCTCCGCCGATGTCGAAGACCGTCGGGATGATGGCGATGGTTTCGACGTTGTTCACCGTCGACGGGCAGCCGAAGGCGCCGACCTGCGCCGGGAACGGCGGCTTCAGGCGAGGCTCGCCGCGACGTCCCTCGAGCGAGTTCAAGAGCGACGTTTCCTCACCGCAGATGTAGGCGCCGGCACCGGTGTGGACGTACACCTCGACCTCGTAGCTGCGCCCGAACGGCGACTTACCGAGGTAACCCTTGGCCTTGGCCTCTTTGATGGCGGCCCACAGGCGCGCCTTGGCGAGGTGCAGCTCGTCGCGGACGTAAATGTAAGCGGCGTGCGCGCCGATGGCGTACGCACCGATGATGCACCCCTCGATGAGAGCGTGCGGGTTCCGCTCCATGATGGTGCGGTCCTTGAACGTCCCCGGCTCACCCTCGTCGGCGTTGACCACCAGGTAGCAAGGCTTCTTGCTCTCCTTCGGCATGAAGCTCCACTTCGTGCCGCAGTCGAAGCCGGCGCCACCGCGTCCGCGGATGTGCGCCTTCTTCACTTCCTCGATGACTTGGTCCCGAGGGTAAACGCCGAGCACCTTGCGCGCGCTCTTGTAGCCGCCCGCTTGCTCGTAGCTGGCGAGGGTGTGCCCATCAGGCTTGTCGTAGCTGTGGGAGAGATAGTTCGTTCGCTTCAGCATGGCGGCAGCCCAGGTACAGGCGATAGTCCGATAGCGACTCTCAGTCGCGCTTGAGGGCGTCGAGGATTTCGTCGACGCGCTCGGGCGTGAGGTTCTCGTGGTAGGTCTTGTCGACCTGCATCATCGGCGCCGAGCCGCACGAAGCGAGGCACTCGGCGGTGCGCAGGGTGATTCGGCCATCCTTCGTCGTTTCTCCGACGTGGATACCGAGACGCTTCTCACAGTGCTTGACGAGCTCTTCACCGCCGCGCAGCGCACACGACAAAGTGCGGCAAACCCACACCTGGTGTTTGCCGGGCTTTTCCCTGTTGAAGAGGTGGTAGAACGTAGCGACGCCCTGAACGTGCGCCGTGCTCAGCTCGAGCCGATCCGCCACGAACTGGATCACCTCTTCGTTGACCCAGTGCTCGTTCGCGTCCTGACAGAGGTGCAGGACCGGAATGCACGCGGCCATCTTGTTGGGGTAGCGCGACAGGATCTCGCTCAGCTCCCGTTCGTGCTCCGCGCTCAGGGCGAATGCCATGTGTCTTTCAGCGTTGGTGGGGTTCTGCCCGCGCGCGACACACCGACAGCGGTGGCCGGCGACCTGATTCCAAAAAGCCGGAACCAAGCGGCCTGGTCGCCCCGGACAGCCGAACCGTCCTGGAAGGCAAGCCAGCCTCCGACCCGGGGGGCGGGCGACGCGAACCGTAGTGACCCGTGAGACGGGGTGTCAAGGGCGCCGCGGAACCCGCTGCCTGGCGGAATGCCCGCAATCCTGAAGGGTTTCGCCCACAGCGCTTGTTCCCCCCCATCCGGGGCGTGTAGGCTTCCGCCCGCTACGGCCCCTCGTCGGGCCAGCCTTGGAGGTACTGAGCGGTGTTTTGCCCCAACTGCGGGACCAAGAACGAAGAGTCGGCCCAACGGTGTCGCCAGTGCGGCCTCGAGCTGGCGGAAAAGAAAGCTGCCCCCAAGTTCAAGGGAACGATGATGATGGGCAATTCGCCCTTCGCCGGCATGCAGCCGGGCGGTGCTGTGCCGCCCGGGGCCGTACCGTCGACCACCGGCGCGACAGCGGCCGGCGCACCAGCGGCCGGCGCACCAGCGGCTCCGCAGGAGCCTCCCGCCGCTCCGGCGCAGCCCCGCTCCGCATTCAAGGGCACGATGGTGGGCGTTGCGCCTCAGGGAGGTTTCTCGCCCGGTGGTTTCGGCGCCCCCGGACCGGCCGCACCGCAGACCCCTGCCGCTGGACAGCCCCCCGCGCAGGCTCCCGCGGCCGCACGACCGGCCCACCTCAAGGGCACCATGATCGGTGTCGCCCCGCAGGGCGGGTTCGGCGCACAAACGCCACCCACCCCGGCGGCCAGTCCTGCAGCGCAGCCGCCCGCAGCGCAGCCGCCCGCAGCGCAGCCGCCCGCGGCCGGCGCCGCAAGCCAGGCCAACAAGCTCAAGGGGACGATGATCGGCGTCGCCCCGCAGGGTTTCAATCCGCAGGGCTTCAATCCGCAAGGTTTCAATGCACAGGGCGGGCAACCTCAGGAGCCCGTCGCGCAGCCCGCCCCAGCCGCCCAGCCGCCAACCGACGCAACGCGCGGCGCGGGCTTCGACGCAACGCAGGCGTTTGGTCACAATCCGACCGAGCCGCCGCCCCCCTCGCCCACCGTCGGTGCCTACGCAAAAACCACGGCTTTCTCGGCCGTCCCCGACGCTGAGCCCCTCCCCCGGGACGTCAATCCCTTGGGTGGCACCATGCTCGGCGCCGCGATTCCGGACGCCTTTCAGCACGGAGCCGGCGCGCAGCAGGGCGCCGTCGCCTCCACGCAGCCGAACCCCGTCTACGTGCCCCCTGGTCAGCCTTCCGGCTCCCCCGCTCCAGCATTCGGAGATCTCTCGGGGGAGGCGCGCCTCTCCGCGCCGGCAGCGTTCGGTCAGCCTGCGCCGTACGGAGCCATCACCGGCACGAGCTCGCATGGCCCCATCGGCAAGGACCGAAATCCCCTCTTGGTGCTGGTGCTCACGTACGCCACGTGCGGCATCTACGGCCTCATCTCGCTCATCGGCATGCTCTCGGAGCTGCGCGCCTTCCGACAGAAGAACGACATCAGCCTGCTTCTGTTCTTCCTCCCCATCATTCAAATCATCGAAATCCTGAAGTTGCCGGAAAAGGTGGCGGAGGCGCAGCGGCTGGCCGGCATTCAAAATCCGCAGGTTGCTCACCCCGTGCTCTATCTCTTCTTCGGCATGTACTTCTTGCCAGCCGACTTGAACGAAACGTGGGCGGCCGCGCGCCGCAACGCCGGCTGAGTCTTAGCCCGCGCGCCGTACGCCATGTCTCCCGGCGAGGCGAACGAGCCAACTGCCGAGCCCGCTCCGCGGGCTCGGCGCGTTTTGTCCGTCACGCTCTTCGCAGCTTCGCTCGCTTTCGGGCTTTCGCTCGTTGCAATGGGCGCGCCGTGTTGCCCGAGCGCCGGCCTTTTCGGTGTGCCCTGCCCCGGCTGTGGGCTGACGCGCGCCGCGGCGGCGCTCACGTGCGGAGAATTGCAGAGCGCGCTCGCTTTTCATCCCCTCGTCGTCGCCGCGCTCCCCACCTACGGCGCGGGCTTGGCTTACGCCGCCTCGAGCGCGCTGGGACGCCCTTGGAGCCCTACCGCCACGCGACGACTCGGCGCGCTCGGCCTCGTCGTCGTTTCACTCATGATCGCGGCGTGGCTCCTGCGCTTCGCAGGTTACCTCGGAGGTCCCGTGCCCGTGACGACCTACCGAGAGTGGCTTTCAACGCTCGGACGCTGAAAGTGCCTCGCCGCGCTCCTCGAAAGCGCGAGGGCAAAGCTCGGTCGCTCCCGCGGGCCAGCACCGTCACGATTCGCTCCTCGAAAGCGCAAGCCAAAGCTCGGTCGCTCCCGCGTCCTCACGATTTCGCTCCTCGAAAGCGCGAGCCGAAGCTCGGTCGCTCCCGCAGGCCAGCACCGTACGACGCCGCGCGCTTTCCGCCTCACACGTTGAAGCGGAAATGGATCACGTCGCCGTCGCGCACGACGTACTCCTTGCCTTCGATGGCGAGCTTTCCGGCCTCTTTGCACTTGGCTTCGCTGCCGAGCGCCACCAAGTCTTCCCACCAGATGACCTCGGCCTTGATGAAGCCGCGCTCGAAGTCCGAGTGAATCACGCCGGCGGCGTTCGGCGCGGTGGCGCCCTTTTCCACCGTCCACGCGCGGCATTCCTTTTCGCCGGCGGTGATGAACGTGACCAAGCCGAGCAGCTCGTAGCCGGTCCGGATCACCTGGTTCAACCCCGGCTCCTCCAGCCCGGCGCTCTCCAAAAACTCCGGACGATCGGCGGGATCCAGCTCGGCGATTTGCGCCTCGAGCGCGGCACAAATCGGCACCACGCGCGCGTTCTCCGACTTCGCCAAGGCGAGGAGCGCCTGGTAGTGCGGGTTCTTCTCGACGCTCCCGAGGTCCGCTTCGTTGACGTTGGCGACGTAGAACGTGGGTTTGATGGTGAGGAGCTGCAGCTCGCGCACCGCTTCGATTTCTTTCTCGTCGCTGCCGATATCGAACGAACGCGCCGGCTTGCCTGCGTCCAAATGCGGCACGAGGCGCTCGAGGACGCTGACGGCCGCCTTTTCTTTGGCCTCGCCACCCTTGCTCTGCTTGCGCGCGCGATCGAGACGTTTGGTCGCCGTCTCCAGATCTTTGAGGCAAAGCTCGGTGTGAATGGTCTCGACGTCCGCGACGGGATCCACGCGGCCTTCGACGTGAATCACGTTCTCGTCGCTGAAGCAGCGCACCACGTGCGCGATGGCGTCCACCTCGCGGATGTGCGTCAAAAACTGGTTGCCCAGCCCTTCACCCTTGGACGCGCCGCGCACCAGGCCGGCGATGTCCACGAAGCGAATCGAGGTCGGTACCGTGCTCTTCGTCTTGTAAATCTTCGACAAGATGTCGAGGCGCTTGTCCGGAACCGGCACGATGCCGACGTTCGGCTCGATGGTGCAGAACGGAAAATTGGCCGCCTCGGCCTTCGCGCTCGAGAGCGAGTTGAACAAGGTGCTCTTGCCCACGTTGGGCAGACCGACGACTCCGCAGGAAAATCCCATTGCGGGGCGGCCTTTAGCTCATTCGGGGCGGCCGCGCACCCCCGATGCGACTTCCACCTCGGAAGCCGCGCGCTCGGGCCGCAGAGGTCAGCCGCGCTCGGCCTCCGCGCGGCACACTTCCTCCGCGAAACGCGTGAGCACGCGCGCTCCGTGCGGAGTATCGCGCAGACCTTGGACGATGGCGTCCGGCTCGCGCCCTTCCGAGACCAAGGCGTCGCGGCGGGCCTCCACGTAGTAACCGATGATTTCCGCGTCCATTTCCGGGTGAAACTGCACGCCCCAACACCGTTCGCCGAAGCGAATCGCGGCGTGACGCTCGCCGTCCGTCTCCGCCAGCACACGCGCCCCCGGCGGTAGCGACAGCACGGAGTCCAGATGGGTCATGATGACGTCGTAGCCGCCCGCCGGACGCAGCTCGTCCAAGGAGCCCAAGAGCGGATCAGGGTGCGTCAGACGCAGAGACACGGCGCCGATTTCTCGGCCGCGCGGGTTCGTGCCCGAGTGACCCCCGAGGGCAAGCCCAAGCAGCTGATGCCCAAAGCAAATGCCGAGAGTGGGCACGTTTCTTTCCGTCGCCTCGCGTAGAGCCGTCTGCAGACGCAGCATCCACGGCGCCTGTTCGGCGACATGCGCCGCCGAGCCAGTGACGACCACCCCCGCGACCTCCTCCAAGCGGGGAAGCCGGGCTTCTTCTCTCGTGCAGTCGACCAACTGCCAGGGCCCATTCCACGCATCGGCGACAGTGTGCTGAATCATGTGCGCGAACGAGCCGCGCCTCCGCTCCGCCTCGGACACCGGCCGCCCAGTGATCCAAATCGACAGCGGCCGCCCATCCTTTTTCTTTGCGGACGCCGCGGAAGGAGCCTCCCGCGCCTCTTCCGGTGCCGGGTGTCCGTCGTGAGACATGTCCTCGCGAGGGTAGCAGCCCGGCTTGTGCTACGCTGCCTCTTTGCGTGACCGAAACATCCGAGGAGACGCGCGTTCCGCGTCAGCTGACTCTCCCCATCCCGGGAGTCATCCCGCTCCCCGCTGAAGGCGTTGCGATCCCCCGTCCCGATCGGGTCTTCGTCAATCGCAACCTGCGCATGGCCGGCATTCGCTGGGTCGGGTTCGACATGGACTACACCCTGGCCATTTATCGCCAGGAGCAGATGGACGCGCTCAGCATCCAGCTGACCGTAGAGCGTCTGATCCGACGCGGTTACCCGGCGTATCTCGAGGACATCGTCTTCGATCCTCGCTTTCCCATCCGTGGTCTGCTCATCGACCGCAAGTACGGCAACGTGCTCAAGATGGACCGCCACAAGGTGGTGAACACCGGCTACCACGGCTTGCGCCGCCTCACGCCGGAGGAAATCACCGACCTCTACCACGAAAAGAAAATCCGCCCGCAGACCGCGCGGTACCATTGGATCGACACGCTCTTCGCGCTGTGTGAGGTGACGAGCTACGCCGCCATCGTCCACGCGCTCGAATCTCGCGGCGAGTCCGTAGACTACGACAAGCTCTTCTACGACGTGCGCGCCGCCATCGACGAGGCCCACGCGGAGGGCGCCGTGTACAAACACGTCACGAGCGACTTGCCGCGTTACATCGATCGAGATCCGTACCTGGCGCGCACGCTGCACAAGCTGCGTTCCGCCGGGAAAAAGCTGTTTTTGCTCACCAACTCACCGTGGTCGTACACGAACACGATGATGACCTACCTGCTCGGCACCGCGAGCAAGGAGTACGGCTCGTGGCAGCAGTACTTCGACGTGGCCATTTGCGCCGCGCAAAAGCCGCGCTGGTTCGGAGAGGGGCGGCCCCTCATGGAGCGAGACGGAGACGTTCTCCGCCCGGTCGACGGCAGCTTGGCGCGCGGCAAGGTGTACGAGGGCGGTAGCCTGCGCGAGTTCGAGCGCTACATCGAACAGCCCGGCTCTACCGTGCTCTACATCGGAGACCACATCTACGGCGACATCCTGCGCAGCAAGAAGGACAGCGTCTGGCGCACGGCCATGATCATCCAAGAGCTGGACGTGGAAATCGCAGCGCTCGAGTCCACCACGGAGCAGCGCGTGCGGCGCAGGCAGCTCACGGAAGCGCGGCGTGGTTTGGAGGACGAGCTTCGCTTCTATCAGTACCACTACAAGGAGCTCAGCAAGCAGCCGAGCGCCACGGGAGACACGCCCACTGCCTTCGCCGACCCCGAGCAGCGCGAAAACGAGCGCAAGCGCGTCAAGCGGCACGTCGAGCGTGTTCGCGGCGAGCTACGCACCCTCGAACAAGAGTACGGCGAGCTCTCCGAGGCCATCGACGCGGCCTTCCATCCCTATTGGGGCTCACTCCTCAAGGAGCTCAACGGCATGAGCCTCTTCGGCCAGCAAGTGGATCTCTACGCGGACATCTACATGCGGCGCGTGTCTTGTTTGGGAGCGTACTCGCCTGAGCAGTACTTCCGCTCGCCGCATGATCTGATGCCGCATGAGCTTTAGGAGGGTCTGGAGCAGACCCTCCCCCTAAAAACCTCGCGGTTTTTGGGGGCCCCCTCCCACCTCCGCCCGCGCCTCGCACCTTCTCGGGCTCGTCGCTCGAGCGGCTGCGCGCGGGGCCCCAGCC
>JAEYVE010000270.1 GCA_023432025.1 Pseudomonadota bacterium | reverse complement strand
ATTTCGACGTGGGGATGAACCAAGAGACGGCGCAGGAGCTCGGCTCCAGCAAAACCCGTCGCTCCCAGCACCGCAACGCGGGCGCGATTCGTCATGATATCAATAAGTATGGCAGAGGGTGGATCGTCGGGGAGTCCGGGGGCGTGGATGCGCCTCCGTGGCGAGTTTTCGTAGCGCGGGAGCGGACGGACTCGGTCGCGCGCTGCTTTCCCCGAAAAGCAACGTACGGCGCCGATGGGAGGTGTCGAGCGGGTCTATTCGCTCAGCTGAATGGGGACCCAGAGCGCCTTGGCCGCGGTGGCCGTGCCCTTGCGCTTGTAACCAGCGAGACCGAAGAGAACGTCCCACGAATGTCCGTCGGGTGTTTCTCCGTAACTGAAGAGCGGGAACACGTGCAGCTTCCAGTCGAGGCCGTTTTTGTACTTTTGCTCGGTGTAGTACACGTTGCCGACCAGCTGGTGCACGCTGTCCGTGTCGCTGAAGCGCCAGTAGAGCGGCGCCACCACCGTGGCTCGACTCTTGGGCGAAGCGAAATCCCAGAAGAACGGCGCGACGATCGTGTGGGTGTCGTTGCCGTTTCTTCCGACGAAGAAGAACGGAAGAATGCTCGTCGACCAGCCGCGCAGATCCGTGGTGTGGTTGAAGAGCGGCGTGACCCACGTGGAGCGGCTGATGCCGAAGCGCTCCGAACGCGACCAGAACGGGAAGAACGTGGTCGTGTTTTCGCGCGGGCTGGTGCGCGAGAACAAAAACGGGAAGAGCAGCTTTTGTTGGAGCCCGATGTCCGGATCACGGTAGTCCCAGTACAGGGGCGTGATCATGTCGAGCTCGGTGCGGCCGCGGTGGCGCGCGTAGCCCCACGTCACGAAGGTTTTTTCACCTTCGCTGCCAGTGCGATTCATGAACAGCGGCGTGACGAGTAGCTCTTCGCGCTCGCCGCGGTAGCCGTAGTGAAAGAACGGCAAGAGCGTGGTGTGGCGTTCTTTGACGCCGCCCGGCGCGTCGGGGTTGCCCCAAATGCTCCAGTAAAACGGGAGCAAGTGGAAGAGCTCACGCTTTTCCGTGTGCTGTCGGTAGTAGGGGCCCCACAGATTGAGCCAGGAGCCGTCGCCGCCGTCGTAGCCGTAGTAGTGGAGGAGCGGCGGGATGACCTCGTAGAGGCTCTTTTCGTTTTGTCCGAAGAAGTAGAGCGGGGCGACGCCGAGATCGATGTCGCTTGCGGTGCGAACGTCGCAGCTCTTGCCGCCTTTCCAGCTGCAGAAGCCGGGCCCCACCAGGTTGAAGCCGCCCTCCGCGTCGCTCGTGAAGGCAGACAGAAGCGGAGGCAAAATGGTGTAGCCGCCGTCGGGGCGACGACCGGTGAAGTAGAGCGGCGCGAGCCAATCGTCGCTCTCGGTCTTGGTGCGGCGGTTGACGACGGGACCGACGATGGTGGTGCGCGACTGCTCGAGCGGATTCTTCAGGTTCCAGACGAGCGGAAACAGGACGTCGTCCTCGTGATCCGCCGCGCGGCGATTGTAGTAGAGGCCGCCGAACAACGACGCGCGGTCCTCCACCTTCGGGTTGGTGGCCGAAGGCATGCGGCGCTCCGCCCACACCGGGAAGGCCACGCGGTAACGGTACTCGCCGGCTTCTTCGTTGTAGTAGAGGCCGTAGAACTGGCGCTTGACGTCTTCTCCCGTGCCGGGCGCGGGGGGCGCGCCGTCCGTGCCGATGCGCTCGCGCACGGAGTCCGAAATCTCCAGCGGGTTTTCCGGGAGTGTCGGCTCGTTGCCTTGGGGCAAAGTGGTGTCGCTGCCGCCGGAGGCGGCGTGGAGCTCCGGACCATCGGACGGCTTCGGGCCACTCTGCGTGGGCGGCGCGCCGCCGCCGATGGGCGCTACGCCGGGCAGCGAGTCCGTCTGCGCGAGCGCGGGAGGCGCCCAAGCGAAGCCGAGCACGCCCGCGAAGAGCGCCCACGTACCGGCAGCGCGCCGAGCTGTGAGCCGCGAGGGGACGGCGCAGCTCGGGATGCTCCCGGCGGCCTCGTGGCGGCGTTGAATCAAGCGCCGCTCCCGCTCGAAATGGGCAAGGGCGCGCTTGCCGAAGCGCACTCTGCGACGACGCGCTCCACGGCGTCCGCGCTGGTCAGCTCGCTCTGAGCGTGCCCCGCGAGATCTTTCAGCTGGACGACGCCGCGGTCCAACTCGGCGTCTCCGAAGACCAGGCAGTGGCGCGCGCCCATCGTGTTGGCGCGACGCAACATGCTCTTCAGCGAGTTGCCTCGGCCGTCCAGCTCGACGCGGACGCCTCGCTGGCGCAGCGTGCGCGCCAAACGCAAACCCTCGAGCGCCGCCTTTGGCCCGAGGGGTGCGATGAAGCAGAGCGGCGTACGGTCGATTGGAGTGTCCCCCAGCGCGAGCAAAATGCGCTCGAGACCCATCGCGAAGCCGATGGCGGGCACGTCCGGGCCGCCGAGGCTGCCCACCATGCCGTCGTAGCGGCCGCCGCCGAGCAGCGCGTTTTGTGAGCCGATTTCTCCCGTCGTGGCGCTGAGCTCGAAGCAGGTGCGCGTGTAGTAGTCGAGGCCGCGCACCAGGCGCGGGTCGACGGTGTAGGGGGTACCGAGCGCGTCCAGCGCTGCGCGAAGGCCGTTCCAGTGCTCGCGGTCCTCGCCGCTGAGCGCGTCCAACAAGGTGGGCGCGCCTTGGCTCGCCTCTTGGTCCCGCGGGTCCTTGGAGTCCAGGATGCGCAACGGATTGTCCGCCAGACGCTCCACGGCGTGCGCGCTGAGAGAGGCCTTTTTGGGCTCGAAAAACGCACGCAGCTGCTCGCGATACGTAGCGCGCGCCTCTGGACCGCCGAGCGAGTTCACCGAGACGGACACGCCGCGCAACCCGAGCGACACCAACATGCCGTAGAGCATGTCGATCATTTCCGCGTCCACGACGGGACCCGCGTCGCCGTACAGCTCGCAGCCCGCCTGGTGAAACTGACGGTAGCGGCCGCGTTGCGGCTGCTCCGCGCGGAACATCGGACCGATGTAGTACCAGCGTGTTACCGGCTCGCGCGCCTGCATCGACTCGCCGATGTAAACGCGCGCAGCGCTGGGCGTACCTTCGGGGCGCAGCGCGAGAGCTTCGCGCGAGCGCTCCAAGGTGAACATTTGCTTCTGGACGACCTCGCTGGTTTCGCCCGTCGACTTGTGGAAGAGCTCGAGCTGCTCGACGATGGGCGTCCGGAGCTCCTCGTAGCCGTACAGCTCGACCGTGCGTCGAAAGCAGCTTTCGAGACGCTGCCAGCGCCGAGATTCTTCTGGGAGGATGTCGTTCATCCCCTTGACGGCGCGTAACTTCATGGGCCTTTCCCGACCGTTACCGCGTCGAGCGCTCGATTGGCGCGAAGCGGCAAGCGCTTATGCAAAGTCATGCGCACCGGGTCAAGCTCGGCCAGTGCAAAAGCTCTCGAAACATGGCGGCCGCTCGGAAACCCTGCCGCCGTTTCGGCCCGTGCCCCGCGGCCCCTCGCTCGGCACGCCGGGCGAGCCCCTGCGACGTAATTCGTCGGGGACCGAGCCGCTGGGCCTCCGTGGTCCGGGAGGGAACGTGCTAGGTAGCCGCCGTGCATTCGCCAGTGGGTCGCAGGGCTGCCGCCATTGATCTCGGGAGCGTCCGGGTGGGGCTTGCCGTAGCGGACGAGCTGGGCCTTTTGGCGCACCCCCGACCGTACTTGAGCGCCAAAAAGGGAGGCGTGCTCCTCGCCGAGCTTCGACGCATCGCGGACGAAGAGGGCATCGACCATTTCTTGGTGGGGCTGCCGCGAAATATGGATGGCAGCGAGGGCCCGGGCGCCCGTCGGGCGCGGGAGTTCGCGAAGCTGCTCGCCGAGCGGACGGGGCGCAGCGTGGAGCTCGTGGACGAACGCTTGAGCACGGTCGAGGCGCAAGCGCGCCTGCACCAACAGGGGCTCGACGTGCGACGCTCTCGTGAGCGCATCGACAGCGCGTCGGCGGCCATCTTGCTGCAGAGTTGGCTCGACGGCAGGCGGAGCTCGGCGTGAGCGGGCGGCGCCGCGTGAGGTCCCCTTCGGGAGACGCTCCCGAGGGAAAATCCCAGCGTTCACGCGGTTCGCGGTCGCGGGGCGAAGCGCCTCGGGGGCGCAGCTCGGCGCGGCCCCGAGGCGCGCCAACGGCGTCATTCACGTCGAAGCGGTCGCGTCGCTCGCTTTTGCTCGTCTTGGTGACCACGGCTGCGGTCGTCGTCATTTTCGTCTCGGGGCTCTTGGCTTGGTCGCTCACACCGGCGAGCAAAGTGGGGGAGGGAGAGCCGGTCTTCGTCTCACTCACGAGCAGTGACCGAGAGGCCGCGGCGGAAGAGCTGGTCCGACACGGGCTCTTGGGGAGCCCTGGGCTCTTCCGTCTCTACTTGAAGGCGCTTCTTCCCACGGTGGAGCTCGAGGCAGGGGATCACCTGCTGCGGCGCGGCCTCAGCCCGCGCGAGTTGGCGGCGCGCCTCGCCCGTCTACCGGCTCGAGGCAAGTCCTCGCTTTTGGTTCCGGAGGGTTTTCATCGCAAAAAAATCGCGCTCCGCCTCGAGAAGGCCGAGGTTTGCGGGGCGCAGGCATTTTTGGCTGCCACAGAGTCCCTGGCGTTGCTCGGGGAGCTCGGGCTCGAAGAGCCGAGCGCGGAGGGTTACCTTTTTCCCGCGACGTACGAGCTGGCTCACGACACACGGCCCGAAGACGTCGTGCGTCGCATGGTGAACGAAGCCAAAAGGCGCCTGCAGGCGGCCAAAGCCAAGCACCCCGAGGCACACGCTCGTCTGACGCAGAAAGGCCTCAGCGATCGCGACTGGGTGACGCTCGCTTCCATCGTCGAACGGGAGACGGGCAACGCGCCGGAGCGCGCCCTCATCGCGAGCGTCTTTTTGAATCGGCTGAGCGACCCGTCGCTCGAGCCCAAGGGGCGCCTCCAGAGCGACCCGACGGCCGCGTATGGCTGTGAGTTCGAGCCGGAGCGCGCCCGCACCTGCGCCGAGTTCACGGGGCGCGTCACGCCGGCCCTGCTGCGAGACGCCGACAATCGCTACAACACCTACAGACACGCCGGGCTCCCGCCCGGGGCCATTGGCAGCCCCGGCATGGCGGCGCTCGAGGCCGTTCTTTCGCCAGCCCAGACGGACTACCTGTACTTCGTGGCGGACGGCTCCGGACGGCATGCTTTCAGCCGAACCTTCGAGGAGCACCAGCTCGCGGTGGACCGTTTGCGTGCGCTTCGTGGCCCGTCGCCGTCGGCGCCCCTGACGCCCGCGGCGGTCGAGTGAGCCTGCGCCCGTTTTCGCTGCTGCACCCGTTTTCGCTGCTGCGCGGCCCAAGATAAGCCTCCGCCATTCGGCCGAGGCGTGCTACATGAGCGGCCCCTCCAGCCCCCCAGCTGAACCTTGGACACCAACTTCTCCTCCGCGGATCGGGCCCTCAACACGGCCGCCGCCCCGAAGAGCGCCCCCATGAGTTCTTTCGACCAAGCGGTCCGCACCGTACGGTTTCTGTCGATTGATGCCGTAGAAAAGGCGAACAGCGGACACCCCGGTGCGCCGATGGGCCTCGCCGGCATCGCGGTGGACGTTTTCACGCGTCACCTTCGCTATCAGCCGGCGGACCCTGCGTGGCCGAACCGTGACCGCTTCGTGCTTTCGTGTGGACACGCTTCGGCGCTGCTCTACAGCATGCTGCACCTCGCGGGGTACGACGTCACGCTCGACGATCTCAAAGCGTTCCGTCAGTGGGGCTCCAAAACACCCGGCCACCCCGAGTACGCCCACACGCCCGGCGTCGAAACCACGACGGGGCCGCTCGGCCAAGGCATCGGCAACGCCGTCGGTATGGCGCTCGCCGCCAAGTTGGCGGGCGCGCGCGTCAATCGCGAAGGTTCGTCGCTCGTCGACTACCGCGTGTTCGTGCTCGCCAGTGACGGCGACATGATGGAAGGCGTCGCCGCAGAGGCCGCGAGCTATGCCGGGCACCTGAAGCTCGACAACCTGGTCGTGGTTTACGACGACAACCGCATCACCATCGACGGCACCACGGACATCGCGTTCACCGAGGACGTCGGCGCTCGCTACGCGGCGCTGGGCTGGCACGTGCAGCGCGTGGATGGCCACGCCCCCGAAGAGGTGCGGAAGGCGCTCGACGCCGCCGTCGCGGCGGAGCGTCCGGCGCTCATCGTGGCTCGTACGCACATCGGCTACGGCTCACCCAACAAGCAAGACACGCCGGACTGTCACGGCGCTGCGCTGGGTGCCGCCGAGGTCCGCGCCACGAAGGAAGCCGCGGGTTGGCCGCTGGAGCCCGCGTTCTTCGTTCCGCCGGAAGCGCGTCAGCCCTTCGACGTGCGTCGCAAGGAAAACCTCGCCGTGTACGAGGCGTGGCAAAAGCAGCTCGCCGCTGCGGCGCCCGAACAAAAGGCGGCGCTGGACGAGCTCTTGGAAAAGCGCGTCCCCGCGGATCTCTTCGAGAAGCTCATCGCCGCAGCGGACAAAAAGAACGACGCCACGCGCTCGCACGCCGGCAAAATTCAGCAGACGGTGGCCAAGTTGGTGCCGTCGTTGGTCGGCGGCTCCGCCGATCTCGCCGGCAGTGTCAAGACGCTCATCAAGGGCTCACCGGACATCGGCCCCGGCGCGTTCTCCGGAAAGAACCTGCACTTCGGCGTGCGCGAGCACGGCATGGGCTCGGTCATGAACGGTCTGGCCTTGTCGGGCCTGTTCGTGCCGTACGGCTCCACCTTCCTCATTTTCAGCGACTACATGCGGCCGCCCATGCGGCTCGCGGCGCTCATGAACCAGCAGGTCGTGTACGTGTTCAGTCACGACTCGGTCTTCTTGGGTGAGGACGGCCCCACGCACCAACCCGTGGAGCAGCTCTGGACGCTGCGCATGACGCCGAACCTGGACGTGGTGCGCCCGGCGGACTCGCTGGAGTGCGCGGCTGCCTGGTACCACGCGCTGTCGCGCAAGAGCGGCCCGACCGTGCTTTCGCTCACGCGCCACGTGGTGCCGGAGCTCGCGCGCCCCGAGGGCTTCGACCCCCAGCGCGTCCTGGACGGCGGCTACGTTCTTTCCGACGCAGCGGCGCCCACGCTCGTCCTCATCGCGACCGGCAGCGAGGTTTCCGTCGCGGTGGAGGTGAAGAAGCTCCTGGAAAATCCGTCACTGGGCGAAAAGGCGCAGCGCGTGCGCGTCGTGTCCATGCCGTGCGTGGACGCGTTCTTGCGTTTGCCCAAGGCCGCGCAGGACGCGGTGCTGCCGCCGGGCGTGCGCCGCGCTTCGTTCGAAATTGGCGTCACCTCGCCGTGGCGCGCGCTCACTGGTTTGGACGGCATTTGCATCGGCGTGGATCGCTTCGGTGTGTCCGCACCGTGGGAAGTCATCGCCGAAAAGTTCGGACTGACGGCTCCACAGGTGGCGGAGCGCATCCTCGCCGAAATCTGAGCGAGCGCGCCCTCCCGTCCGAGCGCAATAGGGCCGTGTCCGCCTGGGACGCGGCCCTTTTTTGCGTGGGCCCCGCGCGGTCTTCGAGCAGGTTTCCGAGCGGTCGCGCGGAGCAGGCTCGACAGACGCCCAGTTTTCGCCGAATGTTTCACTCCGCGAGCCGCGCGGGTGTAAGTGCCGTGCGGTCACCATGTGGAGCGCCGCCGTGTCGTCTTTGCCCATCGTCCTGGTTCCTCATCCGCACGTTCGCGTGGACAAGAAGGTTCTGCAGGGCAGCCCGCACGTGGCCGGCTCGCGCGTTCCGGTGCGCCGCCTGTACGCGTTTTATCGAAGTGGCACCTCCATCGAGCGCATCCTCAAGCGCTACCCGCAGCTTGCGCCCGCCAAAGTGTTCGACGCGCTGGCCTTTGCGTTGGACAACCCCGAGGTCATGGAGGCGGACATGGAGCGGGAAGCCGAGCTCTTGAACGAGCGTGGGCTTCCGCGTCCCAAGCGCTTGCAGGGTCTGCAGCAAGTAGAAATGCCCTTCATGGGCGGCGCGGACAACGACAGCGATCCGCCGCGTCGTTGACGGTGGGCGCTGCGTACGGTGGCGTAGTGCGGGAGCACCGCGCTACGACGTAAAGAGCCTCCCCAAAAAAAGGCAGCTTCTTCGCCGTAGAAGCGCCCCGAAGAGGCGCTTTTTGCCGCAAAGAACCGCGCAAAAATGAGCTCCGTGGGCCTCGACGACGTGCGGCCGGATCCGGTCGCTCCCGCGGGCCAGCAGAGTCAGGGTGCGGTCACGTCGCGCAGCGCGGCTGCAGCCAGCTCGTGAATGAGCGTCTTCAACTCTTCTGGCTCCGGACCCTCCGCCATGAGACGCAGCTTGGCCTCCGTGCCGCTCCAGCGCACCAAGAGGCGGCCCTCGGAGCCGAGCTTCTTTTCGAAGTGCGCGATGCCCTTCGAGAGCTCCGGCATTTCGTCGATGGGGCGCCGCGCCGGCAGATCGACGCTTTCCAGCACCTGCGGGACGCGCTCCATGACTTGGCTCAGCTCACTGACCGGACGCTGCTCGCGCATGGCGATGGCCATGACCTGCAGCGCGGCGACGATGCCGTCTCCCGTGGTCGCGTGATCCAAGAAGATGAGGTGGCCCGACTGCTCGCCACCGAAGGTGAGCTTCGAGCGGCGCATTTCTTCCACGACGTAGCGGTCTCCCACCGACGTGCGCACGAGCTTGCCACCGTACGCAGCCAGGGCGCGCTCGAGGCCCATGTTGCTCATGACGGTGGCGACCAGCGTGTTTTGCGCCAGGCGATTTTCTTTGAGCATGCGCGTGGCGCAAAGCGCCATGACGGCGTCGCCGTCCACGATTTGACCGCGCTCGTCCACGACGATCACGCGATCCGCGTCGCCGTCCAGCGCGACGCCCAAGTGAGCTTTGCGCTTTTGCACCTCGAGCTGCACGTGCTCGGGGTGCAGGGCGCCGCACGCGCGGTTGATGTTCGTGCCGTTCGGACGCACGCCGAGCGAAATGACCTCGGCGCCGAGCTCCGCGAACACGGCGGGAGCCACCTTGTAGGCGGCGCCGTGCGCTGCATCCACCACCACGCGCATGCCGTTCAACGTGAGATCGTTCGGAAACGTCGCCTTGGCGTACACGACGTAACGACCGCCCGCGTCGTCGATGCGCACCGCGGTGCCGATACCCGCGCCGGTGGGGCCGCGATCCAGCGTCGGATCTTCGAGCAGCGCCTCGATTTCGAGCTCTTCTTCGTCCGGCAGCTTGAAGCCGTCCGGGCCGAACAGCTTGATGCCGTTGTCCGCGAACGGGTTATGGCTGGCGCTGATGACGACGCCGGCATCCGCGCGCATGGAGTGCGTGAGGTTGGCGACCGCGGGCGTGGGGATGGGGCCGCACAACATCACGCGGCCGCCCATGGCGCAGATGCCGGAGGCGAGCGCCGTTTCGATCATGTAGCCGGACAGGCGCGTGTCCTTGCCGATGACGACGCGCGGATTTTTACGGCCACGTTTGCGCGCGACGTGCGTGATGGCGCGGCCCAAACGGAGCGCCATTTCGGGTGTGATGGGCGCCACGTTGGCGCGGCCGCGCACGCCGTCCGTTCCGAAGAATTTTCGCTTCCGTTTGGTCATCGTGGCTCTCCGGGGCCGGGGCGGCGTGAGGTGGGTGAGGGGAGGCGGCGCTCCGTCATTCTCGGAAGTTCACGAACTGCAGGTTCAGCCCGAGCTGCTCCGCGCCGCGCAGGAGCGCGATGGCCTCTTGCAGATCGTCCCGCTTTTTTCCGGTGACGCGCACGGTGTCTTCTTGGATGGCGGCCTGAACCTTCATTTTGCTGTCCTTGAGCAGCTTGACGATTTCCTTGGCCTTCTCCGTTTCGATGCCTTCCTTCACCTTGACGTCCAGGCGCGCGCCTTTGAGGTTCTTGATGGGGTTGCCGCGGTCCAGGTGCTTGAGGCTCACTTTGCGACGCACCAGCTTCTGCTGAAGCACGTCGTAAATGGCGTTCACGCGGTCCTCCGTGTTGGCGCTGAGCAGAATGAGCTTGTCGCGCAGCTCGATGGACGCGTCGGTGTTCTTGAAGTCGAAGCGTTGAGCGACCTCTTGCGCGGCTTGATTCACCGCATTTTTGACCTCGGCCCACTCCACCTTCGACACCACATCGAACGACGGCATACGCTCTCCCCCGCGGGTTAGAGATCTACGGGCGGATCGATGGGCAGACCCAAGAGGGCCGCGCGCGCGGCTCCGACGAGGAACGTGGAGCCCGTCACCACGACCACGCCCTTCGCGCCCACGAGCTCGCGCGCCCGCGCGAGCGCCGTCGGCACGTCCGGCGCGATTTCTCCGGGGAGCACCGCCTGAAGATCCGTCGGAGGTACCGCCTTGTTGATGGGCGGCGCCACGTACACGCGATGAAACGCCACCGGCTCGAGGCGCTGCAGCATGGCGCGGTAGTTTTTCGTGTGGATCGCGCCGAACACGAGCGCGATGTCGCGGCGCGACTCGATGTCCCCGAGCATGCTGGGGTCCAAGCTGTGCGCGAGCGCGACGGCGCCGTCCGGGTTGTGCGCGCAGTCCAAGAGGGTGAGCTCTTGGCCGTTTCTGTGGAGCAGCTCGTTGCGGCCCGGCCACTCCATTTGCTCGATGCCGTCCGCGATGTGGCGGGGGTCGAGGCCCAGCGCGCGAGCGGTGGTCACCGCGACCGCGAGGTTGGTACCCACCATGGAGAGGCGCGGGTAAGCGAGCGGCGCGCCGGGGATGGGCTCCGGGCCGCCCAGCGGCAAGAGCTCCGCACCGACTTCGCGGACGCGCTGCTCGATGGCCTCACGCGCGTCGGGGTGCAGGCGGCCGACCACGACCTTGCAGCCCGGCTTGATGATGCCGGCCTTTTCGGTGGCGATCTTGAAGAGGCTGTCGCCGAGCTCGGCGATGTGGTCGTAGGCAACGCGGGTGATGACCGCCACGTCCGGTGGCGGAATCACGTTGGTGGCGTCCAGGCGCCCGCCGAGACCGACCTCGAGCACGGCCGTCTCCACGCCCGCCTCTTGGAAGGCGAGGAAGGCGACGAGCGTCGTGGTTTCGAAGAAGGTGAGCTCGGGCGCCGCGTCCATCACGCGATTGACCAGCTCGGCGATGCGGTCGTCCGAGAGCGGCTCACCGTTGATGCGGACGCGCTCGGCGAAGCGGCAAAGGTGCGGCGAGGTGTACAAGCCGACCGTTTTGCCGGAGACGCGCAACATGGACGCCAAGAACGCGGAAACCGTGCCCTTGCCGTTGGTGCCGGCGACGTGGATGGCGCGGAAGGAGCGCTCGGGGTGCCCAAAGCGCTCACAAGCCGCCGCGAGGCGCTCGAGGCCCAGCACGCGGCCGCGGGCGGTGAGGCCGTAGAGACGTGTGAGCGCGGCTTGAAAGTTACTCACGGATGGGCGTCCCCGCGGCGAAGGGGCTGCTGCTCACGTGGGGCGAAGAGCGCCGTGGTGGGGGCGGAGCAGCTTCGGTTCTGCCTCCCGCCAGAATCGACAGAATGGTGCTGAGGTGCTGCTTCATTTCCGTGCGAGACACCACTGTGTCGACCATGCCGTGCTCCAGCAAAAATTCGGAACGCTGGAAACCTTCCGGCAACGTAGCGCGAATCGTATTTTCGATCACGCGCGGCCCCGCGAAGCCGATGAGCGCGTTCGGCTCGACCACGTTCACGTCGCCCAAGAACGCTGTGCTTGCTGCCACGCCGCCCGTGGTCGGATCCACGCACACGCTGATGAACGGGCAGCGCACCGCGCGAAAACGGCGCAGCGCCGACACCGTCTTGGCCATTTGCATGAGGCTCAAAATGCCCTCCTGCATGCGCGCGCCGCCGGAGGTGTGGAGAAGCACCACGGGCAGACGGTCCTTGGTGGCGCGCTCGAAGAGGCGCGTGATGCGCTCTCCGACCACCGAGCCCATGCTGCCGCCCATGAACTTGAAGATGTAACAACCGTAGGCGATGGGGCGGCCGTCCAGCAGGCCACGACCGACCTCGATGCCTTCTCCGCTCTTGGTCTTGGCCTGCGCGGCCTTGACCCGATCCTTGTAGGACTTGCCGTCGTGGAACTGGAGCGGATCCGCCGGCGAGATGTGCTCGTCGAAGCGATCCAGCTTGCCGTCGTCGAGCAGCAAGCGGCGCCACTCGTCGTTCGTCATGCGGTGGTGGTAGCCGCACTGCGGACAGACGTGCCAACGGCTGGCGAGCTCTTCCGCCGTCATGACCGCGCTGCAGCCGGTACACTTCTGAAAAACGCCCTTTCCGACGGACTTTTTTTCGCTCTCGTGGGTCTGGGCGGGGGTTTTCGACGGGAAAGCCAAAGGATCGCCTCTTGGGATCAGGGATAACGCGGCGCGGAGCTGGCGGATCCCTACCGCAAACCCAGTCAGCTGCGCCAGGGGAGCCGCGCGCCGAAGAAGAGCGCGTTAACTTCTAGTCGTACTAGAAAAGCTCCCCTTGTGCAGGTCACCGTATCGGGGCCACACTCGCCGCCACCATGGCCGATACTGACTCGGGTTTGCTCCCGAGTGGAGATCTTGGTGCCCCGCTCATCGGGCAAGACCAGCCCCTCGAGCGCCTACGGGCCGCGTACCTTCAAACCGTCGAAGCGCGGAAGTGCCGCGCCGTAACGCTCGTTGGAGCCAACGGCTCCGGCAAGAGCCGACTGACGCACGAGCTCCTGGCGGGCCTGCCGCCGCCGTCCCAGGGAGGCGCGCGCGTGTACGTGGCACGAGCGCGCCGCCAGGGCCTGAGCCACGGCGTGTTCGGTCGCCTGCTTCGGGCGCGTTTCGGCTTGTCCGAGGACATGGCGCCGGACGCAGCGCGTGAGCGGGTGAGCCAAGAGGTGGCGGAGGTGCTCGGCGACCGCAAGGTGGGCGACGTCTGCTATTTCTTGGGGCAGCTCATTGGCCTCAAGTTCCCCGAGAGCCCTCTCACGGCCGCCGCCAACGACGACGCCATGCAGGCGCGCGCGCTGCGCCGGGCGCTCGTGCGGCGCTTCCTCGAGGCGGACGCGGCGCGCGGCCCCGTGGTGCTCGTTTTCGACGACTTGCACTTCGCCGACGGCGACTCGATGGACCTCTTGGGTTCGCTCATCGAGCACCTGAACGGCCCCATCCTCATCGTGTGCGCGGCTGGACGAGAGCTGCTCAGCGGACAACAGGACTGGGCCTCACTGGGCGGCTCGCGCCACGAGGTCATCGAGCTCGGGCCGCTCTCGCCGGCTGCGGCCGGCGAAATCATCCGTCGCCTGCTGCGTCGCTGTGAGGGCGGAGTGCCGGACGCGCTCGTCGAAGCCGCCGTCAAAGCCGCCGCCGGCAATCCTGGCCAGCTCGAGCAGATGGTGCGGAGCTACCACGACTCCGGCGTGCTCGAAGAGGTGAGCGGCTCCGAGGGGCCCGGCGGTTGGCGCGTGAATCTCGGCCGTCTCACCACGGTGCGGCTGCCCATGTCCGTCGAGGACGCGGTCGCCATCCGCATTTCGGCGCTCTCGGCGCCCGAGCGAAAAGTGCTCGAGCACGCCGCCGCCATCGGCAGCGTGTTTTGGCTCGGCGGGCTCATCGCCTTGGGGCGGATGGATCGCGAAACGCCCGAGCTCTGGTCGAAAGATCACGGCTCGGACATCACGCGCCTGCGCGACGTGCTGCGTGACCTGGCCGAGCGCGACTACTTGGTGGAGCTCGAAGGCGCGGTTTTCCCCGACGAAAAAGAGTACGTCTTCAAGCACAACTTCGAGCGCGAAAAAATTTCCGCGCTGACCAGCACGGCCGCGGCGCGGCGCTACCACCAAACCATCGCGGATTGGCTCGCGCAAAAGAAAGGCGCGCGCTCCCAAGAGGCGTACGTGGCCATGCTCGCGCAGCACCTGGAAAAGGCGGGCTCGCTCACGCGCTCGGCGTTCACTTACTTGGACGCGGGCGACATTGCGCGCTCCACGTTCGCCACGCGCAAGGCCAACGAGTACTACGCCAAGGGCTTGGCCCTCCTCGGAGACGACGACGCGCGTCGCCGCTTGGACGCGCTGCACGACCACGGCGACGTTTTGAGCTTGCTCGGCAAGGCCGACGAAGCGCTCGAGGCGTTCCGTCAAATGCTCGGCATCGCTTATCGCCTCAATCTCTTCGGAAAGGGCGGCGCCGCGCACAACCGCATCGGGCGGCTCTACCGCGACTCCGGGCGGCTCGACGAGTCTCGCGCGCACCTGGAGGCGGGGTTGCAGCTGTTTCAGGCCGCGGAAGATCAGCGGGGTGTGGCGGCGAGCCACGACGACATCGGGCGGCTGCTCTGGCTCCGCGGCGAGTACGAGTCCGCTCTGAAGGAGCTGCGCCTCGCGCTCGATATGCGCAAGGAGCTCGGAGACCGCCGCTCCATCGCGCTCAGCTTGAACAACATCGGCCTGGTGTGGGCTGACCATGGTCGACCGACGAACGCCAAAGAGGCGCTCGCGGCAGCGCTCAGCATCCGCCGTGAAATCGGCGATCCGGTCGGCATCGCGGAGAGCCTCAACACGCTCGGCGAGCTGGCCGTGGACCAAACCCAGTACGAGCAGGCGCTCGCGTACTTCCGGGAGTCCCACCAAGCGGCGCTCGAAATCGGCGACCGCGCGCGCATCGCGGCGGGCCTCACGAACATCGGAGAAACCCTGCAGCGCCTCGGCCAAGGCGACGAAGCCGTGGAAACGCTCGAGAAGGCGGTGGCGCTGTGCGGTGAGCTCGGCGACAAACTTCAGCTGGCCGAGGCCAAGCGAGGCCTGGCCAAGTCCTACTTGCTGCGAGGCGAGCTCAAGAAGGCGCGCACGCAGATCAAATTGGCCGTCGATTTGTTCGGGCAGGTGCGCAGCAAGGCGCCGCTCGCCATCGCGCTACGCACGCTCGGAGAAATCACGGGCGCCGGCGCGTGGGGCGACAAGTACGAAAACAAGGCGGTGGAGTACTTCATGCGCTCCATCGCCATCTGCAAGGAAATCGGCAACGAAATCGAGGTGGCGCGCAGCTACCTCGCGTTCTCGCGCTACGTGAAGTCGTCCGGGCTCTACCAGACCAACGAGGACATTCAGCGTGAAGCCGCCAAGCTGAAAATCATGGCCGACGAGATCTTCGAGCGGCACCGTATCCCCGCCGCCGCGTCCTGACGGCGATCCGAAACGTTAGAGCACGATGACCGAAGGAACTCGTCCGTTCGGCGACATGAGTCGCCGCGAGCATGCGTACGCGCTCGGCGCGGTCGCCGCCGCAGGCCGCGTCCGCGAAGGAGCGCTGGAAGTCCGTCTGCGGGGGGACGGCGAGCCGCTCCTCGCGCTGCTCCGCCAGCGCGACAAGGCAGATACCTCGACGCTGCACGAGGTGCGGGAGGGGCGGGCGCGTCTCGCCGGTTCAGTGGCGGACGTCGCTGCGCGCTGGCTCGGAGCGGCTCCCGGCGACAAGGAGAGCCTGCGCTTTCCGTCGCTCCCGCCCGAGCTGCTCTCTGCGTTCGCGCGCGGCGTGTTCGACGCGGCGGCGCGCATCAGCTCTCCGCGCCGCACAGGCGAGCTCACGGTGCGCCTCGACCGCCCCGGAGAGGCGTTCACGGAGGGCCTGCTCGCGCACCTCACGGTGCGTCCGGATCACGTGGGCGAGGACACGCTGCAATGGAACGGCGTGACCGCCCTCGATTTGCTGGGCCGCTTGTACGACGAGTGCGCCGCGGCGCCGCGCGGTGCTGGGCACGAAACGTCGGCCCAGGACGAGCTCCCGCCGCACCGGCGCAAACACCTGGCCCGCTACCTGCGCTGGGCGCAGCGCGTCCCCGAGCTCGGCGCGGACGACGCGCCGCCCGCGAACATTCGCTGGACGCCGGTGCACCCCGACGCGCGAGCGCCGTTCAAAGAGCGCGTCAGCGACTCCGGCTACGACCTCACGCTGCTCTACGAAAAAAAGCGCGTCGGCGCGTGCATTCTCTACGGCACGGGCGTCGTGATCGAGCCGCCCTTCGGCTGGTACCTGGACGTCGTGCCGCGCAGCTCCATCATCAAAACGGGCTACCTTCTCGCAAACAACGTGGGCGTCATCGACCGCGGCTATCGCGGCGAGGTGCTCGTCCCACTCCTCAAAATCGACCCCAACGCGCCTGATTTGCCGCTGCCCGCGCGCGTCGTGCAAATGGTGCCGCGCCCCATCGCGCACTTCGGCGTCACCCGCACGGACGGCGTACGCACGACGCACCGAGGCGCCGGCGGCTTCGGTTCGACGGGGTGAGGGGGGCGGTGCCCACTTGCGTCCTTTGATCTTGTTCCGCGGCCTTGGTGCCGCATCAACGTTGCCAATACGTTGCGACCTCGGGCGCTCGGCAGTTCTAGAAGCCCGCCCAGCACCTGAACCATTGACGGCTTCGGGCGACGGGCGACCAAGCAGGTGAACACGACGCTCACGAGTCAATACGTATGGTCGGGCCCGCTTCGCATCGCTGCGGAGCTGGACGGCGCGGGGCAGGTCGTGAGCCGCTTCATCTACGGCAACAAGGTGAACGTGCCGGAGCTGATCGTGAGGCCTCAGGAGGGCAACAAGGTCTACCGCGTCATCACGGATCACCTGGGGTCGCCGGTGTACGTGGTCAACGTGGCAGACCCCGAGGATGTGCTCTTGGACGCGGAGTACGACGAGTGGGGCCGCATCACCGCGTACTCAGTGAACGGCGTTGCCGACGGCGAATGGCCGGTTCCGTTCGGGTTCGGCGGGGGGCTCTACGACGAGGACACCGGGCTCGTCCGGTTCGGCACGCGGGATTACGACCCGGAGGTGGGGCGGTGGACGAGTAAGGATCCCATCCTTTTCGGCGGTAGGCAGAGCAATCTGTACGTGTACGCCGGCAATGACCCGGTGAACCTGACCGACCCCGAGGGGAAGGTGGTGCCTTTCGTAATCGGTGCGCTATTCCTCGGAGGCGAGATTTCCGTTTCAGCTGCTTCCTTGGCTGCGATCGCTACCGGCGTCACCATTACCGCCCTCAACTGGGACGCGTTGAGCCCGGCGAACTGGTTTGTTCGGAAGGCGGACACGCGCCAGGTGGATCAGATTGCGCGAGAACTTGGAATCGCTCGCGAGCTAGTCCGAAACGCCATCGAGAAGATCAAGAAGGCGGCAGGCCTTCGGCCCAACGAGAACGTCGATATTCTCCCTGACGGAACCGTTCGCGATCCGGTATCCGGCGACGACATTGGTCATATCGAGGACGAAGCATGCGGGAAACGGTGAGACATCTCGGAGGGCCGATCGGACGGTCGAGCGCCTCACTTCGGGTGAGCGGAGTGAATCTTCGGCCGGATGCGTTTACCTCCGCCGTGGGTTTGGAACCTTCGCATGCCCATGCTGCAGGCGACTTGGTCTCCCCTCGTCTGAAGAGCGTCAGGAAGGAAGGCATGTGGATGCTCGACTCGGCCGGCGGCGGCCCATCGGTAGACGATCACCTGCGCTGGCTCCTTGGGCGCTTGCCGGAGAAGAGGATCTGGCTCGAAGTGTCCGAGGGCTTGAAAGTCGACATCGTGTGCTCGATCACGATCGAGGCAGAGAATCAAGGATTCAGCCTTTCAGCTGAGACCCTCCGATGTCTTGGGGAGTTCGGTATCGAACTTTCATTCGAGGTGTGGGCGGAGCTTGGTGACGACGATTCCGAAGACACCGAAGTGCCGAGTTGACGGTACTAGCCGAGCGTGGGAGCGAGGGGCCCGCGCTCGGCGTGACCGCGCAGTGTCGTAGTGGCGTCCGGCTAATGGCGCGTTCGCTTGCGCCGGCGCGGAACGTCGATGTGCAGAGCGCGGGATCACGCTCGACACAAGGACGCCCGAGTCCGTGCTCGCCGGCGTCACGCGCAACGCTCCATTAGCCGGCGCAGTGACGTGAAGCGTGCTGGTGCGGAGAGCCGTCAGCCGGCCTTTTGGTGCTTGTATTGGTGCACCATGGCGGAGACGACCTCGAGGACCTTGTCTTGCTGACGACGAGGCAGCTTGGCGACTTCGTCGAAGACCTTCTGAGCCTTTCCGACGGGCCCACGGCGCTTGGTGGGGCCCGGGACGTCGGCGTTGAGTAGCTCGTCGACGCGGACGCCGAGCACGTTGGCGAGCCTGGGCAGCACGTCGGAGCGAGGTGGTTTGTCGCTCTGCTCCCAGAAGGCGATGTTTTGCTGGGTTTCGCCGATGGCGCGAGCGAGCTCTGCCTGACTGAGGCCGATAGCACGGCGCAGAGCAGCGAGCTTGGCACCCTGTCGAGGGCGAGGCTTGGAGAGCTTGCGCGGCATGCCCTGAGTGTACGGGGCAGATCCGTCCGGACCGCGGATACGCATGGGAGGGCCTTGCAGGGAAACCAGTGGCCTGGTTACAAGGGAGCAAGTCCACCAGGCGAAGGAAAGCCTTCGGCGAAGCTCGGCCGTGCGGTGCGCAAGACGGCGGCGGCCGAAGCAACGGCGGGGAACGAGTACGACGCACGGTGCAGCGGCTAAGGAAGCGTTGCTCGCGACACCGGCGAGCGCGGCCCTGTGCGGGCCGCGTGCTCGCGTTTGGCGGCGACGTGCAGAGCTGTCCCGCGCCGGTGCGGGACGCGCTCATCTATCGGCTGCGCGGTGACGTCGTGACGGTGGGCGTCGTGATGCACCTGAGACGGCATCCCGCCTACTGGAACGCTCGTCGCTTTTGATGCCCGCACTTTCCTGGGGACCATTGGAAGTCCAGGAAAGCGCGGGTTAGAAGCCCCTCATCCACCTGCGTCGCACCCATCTCGCAAAGGCGTAGCGAGCCGTGCTCGAGGGACGCGAATGAGCTGACCCTCGCTCCTGCTCGCCGCACCACCTCCTCCGAACATCAAGAGTGGCACTCCTCACCGTGAAGAGAGCCACTCCGAACGTCCGTACGAGGGCTGCTCGCCGTGAGGAGCGCCTGTCGGGACGTTCGGACCACCGCCTCCGACGGGGAGGAGCGGCGATCCGACTGTCCTTATGACTATTGTTCACGGCGGGAAGCGCCTGTCGGGACGTTCGGAGCACCGCTTCCGACGACGCGGAGTGGTGGTTCGGTTTTACTTATGACCACTATTCACGGCGAGGAGCGCCGGTCGCGGCGTTCGGACACACGTTCCACTCGGGGAATCCGGCTGATCGGGGCGATGGGGGGCGTGAAGCCGCAGTGGGCGCTGGTGGCGGAGCCGTTTCGTTTCCAGGGCGGTCGGAGCCGTGGCGGGGCGAAGCCGTGAGCCGCGTGTGGCCCGAGCCGTGACGCGGATGCCCACGGCAGACCAACCGCGTGGGCCTCGAGCGAAGCGCACTGAGCCAGGCCGCGACCCTCAGGGCTGGGGGCCTTGCTCCTCGTAGGCGCCGAGGTCCGCCAGGCCTTCGACGATGCGGGGGGCGCCGGCGAGGTCGAGGGGGAGGGCTTCGGTCGTGTTCAGATTTTGATCGAGATCCCAGGTGTCCGGCGGCAGGTCTTGCGACGCGAGACGGTTTTTGCAGACAGAGTCGGCGGCAAGCTGCAGCTCCTCGGCGAACGTTCCGGGCGTTGGCAGGGGAGCGAAGGGGGAGGAGGTGAGGGCGATGTTGTTGCCCGTCGCGGCCGCCGCGTTGACGCACGAACGTTCGAACGTGGCTGTGCCAGGGCCGGAGATCCAAGCGCCGCTCGCGGTCGTCCAGAGCACGCTGTCGTGAGTGGAGAACGCGCCCGCGCCGGGCTCGACGTCGTCCTCGAGCTCCACCACCACCCCGCTGGTGCTCGCGTGAAAGTCCGTGAACGTGGAGTTTTCGAGAGTGACGGGGAAGCGAGCGAAGACGATGCCGCCCTGTCCCAGACGCCCGGTGGAGCTCGCATGGAACGCCCGGCTGTCGCGACTGGCGCTCTGAACGAACCGGAAATGTCGCTGGGCGAAGAGGAGGCCGCCGAAGGCAGCCGTGTGGGAGTCAAAGGTGGACTGCGCCACCACGACAGGCGTCGTGTCGGTGGCTTCCCAGTTGCTGTAGCCGCCGTGCAGCGCGCCTCCTCCTTGCTGGGCGGAGTTGTCCTGAAACTCGCAGCCGAGGATTTCGACGCTTCCGGCGCCGAGATCGATGGCGCCTCCATGCAGGCGGCTCGTGTTTTGCTCGAAGAGGGAGCTCGAGATGACCACGTCGGCGCGATCCGCCCGCAAAGCTCCGCCGTTTCCGTAAACGCTATTTTGGGTGAAGACCGAGGAGTCGATCCAGCTCGAGCCGTAGGAAATGACGACGGCGCCGCCGTTGCCACGCGCGTAGTTGTTGTGGAACGTAGTGCCGAGGATTTCACTGCTCGAGTTTTGGAAGAAGATGGCGCCGGCGGTTCCGCCGACGGTGTTGATGCCGTCGAACCCGGCGCGGTTCTCCCTGAAGGTGCAGTCGTCGATGTAAGCGGTGACGGAGTCGCCGTGGATGGCGGCGCCCGAGGTGTTGTTTCTTTCCTGCACCAGGTTCTGCTCGAAGAGCGAGCCCGTGACCTCGAGGAGCGCACCTGCGTGGGCGGCAATGGCGGCTCCGCTGGTCTTCGACCAGTTGTTTCGCACGATCGAGTCGACCACGCGCAGGCGCCCCCCTTGGACCTTGATGGCGCCCGTTTCCTGGACGCCGCTCAGCGTATTTCTGACCAAGGTGAGCTC
>JAEYVE010000199.1 GCA_023432025.1 Pseudomonadota bacterium | reverse complement strand
CGGCGCGCGCGCGCGCCACAGACGATGGCCGCTTCGATGGTGCGACGCGCGGCCTCGGCGCGCGCCGCTTCGACCTCGGCAGAAGCGAGCGGCGTGGGTTCACGACCCAACCGACGCAGCGCCTCCTGCACCCGAGCTTCGGTGTCGGTCATCGTAACCTCCTCTTGCTCGTCGTGATGCCGAGCGCGGCGTAGAGCTCCTTGCGGCCTCGAACGAGGCGGGACTGAGCGGCGGCCACCGAAATCCCCTCGAGCACCGCGATTTCCGCGAGGTCGTGCCCGAGCACGTCGTGCAGGAACACAGCCTCCGCGTGGTGCGGCTTCAGCGTGGCGAGCACGCTGCGGAGACGCGCCAGCTCCGCGCGGGCGGCCACCTCACGCTCTGCGTCCGCGCTGCCGTGTCCGCTCGCGGCGACCGCCGAAACGGAGTCCACGCCGTGTGCGATGACACGTCGCTCGTTCTTGCGAGCGCGCAGAGTGTTGAAGGCCACCCGACTCGTGATCGCCGACGCCCAGGTACGCAAGCTACAAGCGCCCGCGTACGACCGCGTGGACAGCGTCAAGACGATTTGCTCGAAGGCGCGCTGCACCCAATCTTCGTGGTCGGGCTCGCGACGGCCGAAAATTCGGTACAGGGTGGCATCCACCGTGTCGACGAGGCGCAGGTAAAGCTGGTTGGAAATCGCGGTGTCGCCGCGCACCACCGCCTCCACGATGTCCTCGTCGGTCGGCGCCATGCGCGTAGCCGAGCCGGCGCCGCCAGGGATGACCTGGAGCGTACCGCGCTGTGCGACATGCCTGGGGCTGACCATACGTCTCCAAGAGCTAGTACCCCGGCCGCCGCGAGACCAGGCACGCGGGCGACGCACCCTCGAGGCCGAGGGCGTTTCTCGCTAGACGCCTCGCGGGCGGCCAAGAAGTGATACGTTCGACGGTGCTTGTCGTACGGTCGGCGCCTCGTCCTCGTCATCGTGCTCGCCTGGCTGCCCGCCGTGGGCATCGCCTGTGGCGACGAAACGCTGCACATCGACTCGAGCCGTGGCTCGGCCGGCGCGTCCGAGACGCCGCAGGGCAGCGGCGGCAGCAACACCGCGCCGCCCGCGGGGGGCACGGCCTCTTGTTTTCCGGACTGCGGCGGCTCGGCTTGCGTGTCGTGCGACCCGCGCCGCATCGCGTGCGAGGGCAGTAACGAGCCGTGCATCACGTGTCGACGCAGCGGCGACTGCCCGCGACACCACGCGTGTGATCCGCTCTCCAAGCTCTGCCAAAGAGCGTGCGTGACCAACGACGAATGCCCCGACGCCCGTCCGCTGTGCGACGTGGAGCGCGGCGTGTGCGTCGACTGCTTTCGGGACTCACACTGTAGCGCGCGTCACGAATGCGTCTTGGGCTACTGCGTGGATTGCGAACGCGAGTGCAACTGAAGCGCACCTCGGACGCTTTGCCTCAAAACCACGTCCCGAGACCGACGCGCGCGCCCACGAAAGGCGGCGGCAAACGACCCACCGCTCGACCGTCGACGGCGACGAACGTGCTACCAAAACGTGTTCCGACGTCCGCTGCCAAGAAGACGAGCAGGCGCTCGGCGAAGCGCTGACGAAACTCACAGGTGAGCTCCGCTCCCCCGACGACGCGCGACGCTTCGCCGTAGTCCGGCTCCGCTTCCACCGACATGCGCTCCACGAACGGGCCAGCCAACACGCCGAGCTCGGACGAGCTCCACGAAAACGCCGCGCCGACCAGACCGCTCGCGCGACCCGTCAGCGTCGACACATCCAGCCTTTCTCCGCTAGCCTCTTGGGTCGAGCCGTCTCCGGCGAACGAGCCGCGCAGCTCCAGACGCAGCGCGGCGCGCGAATAGCGCAGACCGAGCGAACCACCGGCGCGCGCGCTTCCGTCGAACCCGGTCGCCACCAAGAGCGCTGCGTCCACGCCCCAGGTCGCGCTCGACGGCAAGCCGTGTGGAGGTTCGGGTTCGGGTTCGGGTTCGGGTTCGGGCGCTGGCTCCGGCTTGGTCGCAGACGCGCTCGCTTCCGGCTCGGGAAGTCGAGCCAGAGCGGCGGCCACCGTGCCCACCGTCAAGCCCGCGACCTCCCAACGCTCCGTCTCTGGATCCGCCGGCGAGAAGGACAAACGTCGCTCGGCCCACTCGACGCGCTCGGGTCGACGCGCGCCGACCTCGATGCGCGCGCTACCATCTGGCTCCCACACGACCAAGGCGAGCAACTCGCGCGGCTCGCTCGACTCCCCCGACACGCAGCGCAGCGGCCGGGCCGCCACCGCGCAAGCACGGAGAAGAGCGTCTTCGCGCTCACTCGAAGCTCCGGGGGGAGCGATCTCCACGACGACCGCGTCCATGAAAGGTCAGCGACGGTAGGCAGCTCCCCGCGACACCTCGCGAACGCCGTGGGGACTCGTAGAAGCGACGATCGCACGGGTGAGGACGTCCCGCCAAACGCCGTGAAACCGACGTGGGGCGAAGGCCCATCGCGCGACTGGGCTGGCCCGCGGGAGCGGACGGGCGGCTGGGCCCTTCGTCGAGGCCCTCGACGACGCGCGCACGAAAAAACCGAAGGCGCCTTTACGGGGCGCCTTCGGTTCGTCTCTGCCTCTTTGCGAAGACCGCTTCGCGAGCTCAGCCGAGGTCGTCGGCGACGGCTTGCACCGGCACCGGACGCTGCAGGGCTGCCGGCATGAACGTTTCGCCCTCCTCGACCACCAGGTTGAGGCGCTTGTAGGCGGGCAGACCCGTACCAGCGGGGATGAGGCGACCCATGATGACGTTCTCCTTGATTCCGAGAAGATCGTCCGTCTTGCCGTTGATGGCGGCCTCGGTGAGCACCTTGGTCGTTTCCTGGAACGACGAAGCGCTGATGAACGACTCCGTCGAGAGGGAGGCCTTGGTGATACCGAGCAGCATGGGTTCGGCCACGGCGGGCTGACCGCCGCGCTCCATGACGCGCGCGTTTTCGCTCTCGAAGATGTGCTTTTCGACCTGCTCCTCGACCAGGAAGTTGGTGTCACCCACCTCCTTGACGCGAACGCGACGCAGCATTTGCCGCACGATGGTCTCGATGTGCTTGTCGTTGATGCCGACGCCCTGCAGGCGGTACACCTGCTGGATTTCGTTCACGAGCCAAGCGGCGAGCTCCTTTTCGCCCTTCACGCGCAAGATGTCGTGCGGGTTGGCGGGGCCGTCCTGCAGCGGATCTCCGGCGCGCACGTGGTCGCCCGGCTGCACCTGGATGTGCTTGCCCTTGGGGATCAGGTACTCGCGCGTCTGGTCTTCGAGCATCTTGCCGTCCACCGAGAGCGGCGTGATGAGGACCTTGCGCTTGCCCTTGGTGTCCTTGCCGAAGTCCACCACGCCGTCGATCTCGCTGATGATGGCGTGATCCTTCGGCTTGCGTGCCTCGAAGAGCTCGGCCACGCGCGGCAGACCACCGGTGATGTCCTGCACCTTCGTGGTTTCACGCGGCATACGCGCGATTTCCTCGCCGGGCGTGATGGCCTCGTCCTCTTGAGCGACGATGTTGGCTCCCACCGGCAAGAGGTAACGAGCGTCCAGGCCCGACACCGGCAGCTTCACCGGCTCGCCCGTTTCCGGGTCCACGATGGTGATGCGCGGGCGGAGATCCGCGGCGCGCGACTCGATCACGATCTTGCGGCTGAGGCCCGTGACCTCGTCCACCTTTTCCGTGACCGTGACGCCTTCCACGAGGTCGCCGAACTTCACCACGCCGCCGACCTCCGTGAGGATGGGCTGCGCGAACTGGTCCCACTCGGCCACGTCCGTGCCCGCCTTCACGCGGGCGCCGTCCTCGACCTTGAGCGTGGCGCCGTAGAGCAGGCGGTGGTGCTCGCGCTCGCGACCGGTGTCGTCCATGACGACGAGCTCACCGTGACGGTTCATGACCACGGTGACCCCGTCCTCACGCTTCACCAAGTTGGCGTTGCGAATGTGGACGGTGCCTTCCGTGCGAGTCTCGAGCTTGTTCGCCTCGATCTTGCCGCGCGCCGCCGCGCCACCGATGTGGAACGTACGCATCGTGAGCTGCGTGCCGGGCTCGCCGATCGACTGGGCTGCGATGATGCCGACGGCCTCGCCGATGTTGACGCGGTAGCCACGCGCCAGGTCGCGGCCGTAGCACATGGCGCACACGCCGCGACGGGTCTGGCAGGTGAGCACCGAGCGGATGACGACCTCTTCGATGCCGGCCTCCTCGATGGTGCGCACGCGCGCCTCGTCGAGCTCCGTATTGGCCTCCACGATGACCTCGCCCGTGAGCGGATCCACGACGTCCTCCAGCGCCACGCGACCGAGGATGCGGTCGGAGAGCGGCTGAATGACTTCGCCGGCCTCCTCCAGCTTCGCCACGCGGATGCCGTCCATCGTGCCGCAGTCGAAGGCGGTGATGACGCAGTCCTGCGCCACGTCCACCAGACGACGAGTGAGGTAACCCGAGTTCGCCGTCTTGAGCGCCGTGTCCGCGAGGCCCTTACGAGCGCCGTGCGTCGAGGTGAAGTACTGGAGCACCGTGAGGCCCTCGCGGAAGTTCGCGATGATGGGCGTCTCGATGATTTCGCCGGACGGCTTCGCCATCAGGCCGCGCATGGCCGCGAGCTGACGCATTTGCTGCGTCGAACCGCGCGCGCCGGAGTCGGCCATGATGTAGATGGGGTTGAAGCTCGAGTCCTCGACGGTGGTCCCGGTCTCCGGATCGGTCATCGTTTCCTTGCCGATGCCCGCCATCATTTCCTCGGTGACGCGGTCCGCGACGCCTGCCCAGACGTCGATGACCTTGTTGTAGCGCTCGCCGGACGTGATGAGACCTTCCTGGTACTGCTCGAGCACGCGCTCGACCTCGGCCTGCGCGTCGTCGACCAGCTTCTTCTTCGCGTCCGGGATGATCATGTCATCCATGCACACGCTGATGCCGGCGCGCGTCGAGAAGTGATAGCCGAGGGTACGCAGCCGGTCGGCCAGGAGCACCGTCTCCTTGTTCTTGTGAACGCGGTAGCAGATGTCGATGAGGGCGGAGAGCGCCTTCTTGTTCAACACCTTGTTGGCCGCCTCGAAGGGCACGCCGGGCGGCAGCACCTCGCTGATGAGCACGCGGCCCACCGTGGTGTTCACCATGCGGCTCGTCGTCTTGCCCTCTTGGCTCGTCTCGGTGATGCGCACGCGAATGCCCGCGTGCAGATCCACGTGGCCGGCGTCGTAAGCCATGCGCACCTCCTCGATGGAGGAGTACACGCCGCGCAGCATGCCCTTCACGCCCTCGCTGCCCACCTCGAGGCTACCTTCGCGGTAGCAGCCCTTGGCGAAGCGGCGCTCGCGCGTCGCGTAGTACAGGCCGAGCACGATGTCCTGCGTCGGATTGATGATCGGACGACCGTTGGCCGGCGACAGGATGTTGTTCGTGCTCATCATGAGCACGCGCGCTTCCATCTGCGCTTCGATGCTGAGCGGCACGTGCACGGCCATCTGGTCGCCGTCGAAGTCGGCGTTGAAGGCCACGCACACGAGCGGGTGCAGCTGAATAGCCTTGCCCTCGATGAGCACCGGCTCGAACGCCTGAATGCCCAAGCGATGCAGCGTCGGCGCGCGGTTCAGCATGACCGGGTGCTCGCTGATGACCTCGTCCAGGATGTCCCAAACCTCGGGACGCTCCTTCTCCACCATTTTCTTGGCGCTCTTGATGGTGTTGACGAAGCCGCGCTCCTCCAGCTTGTTGTAGATGAACGGCTTGAACAGCTCGAGCGCCATCTTCTTCGGAAGACCGCACTGATGCAGCTTGAGCGTGGGGCCCACCACGATCACCGAGCGACCGGAGTAGTCGACGCGCTTGCCGAGCAGGTTCTGACGGAAGCGGCCCTGCTTGCCCTTCAGCATGTCGCTGAGCGACTTCAGCGGACGCTTGTTGGGGCCGGTGATGGTCTTGCCGCGGCGGCCGTTGTCGAACAACGCGTCCACGGCCTCTTGCAGCATGCGGCGCTCGTTCCTGATGATGATTTCAGGAGCGTTGAGCTCGAGCAGGCGCTTCAGGCGGTTGTTTCTGTTGATGACGCGACGGTACAGATCGTTCAGATCGCTGGTCGCGAAGCGGCCGCCGTCGAGGGGCACGAGCGGACGCAGATCCGGCGGCAGCACCGGAATGACCGTCAGCATCATCCACTCGGGGCGATTGCCGGAGCCGCGGAACGCCTCGATGACCTTGAGACGCTTGGCGAGCTTCTTGCGCTTCGCCTCGCTGGAGGCCGTGCGCATTTCCTCGCGCAGCTGCTCGCTGAGGCCGTGGACCTCCACGCGTCGCAGCATTTCGAGGATGGCGTCGCCGCCCATGGCGGCCTCGAACTTGTCGTCGCCGTACTCCTCGAGCAGCTGCGCGTAGCGCTCCTCGGTGAGCAGCTCACCGAACTCGAGCCCCGTTTCCATGGGGTCGACGACGATGTAGGCCTCGCAATAGAGAACCTTCTCGAGATCCTTGAGCGTGATGTCGAGGATGTTGCCGATACGGCTGGGCAGGCTCTTCAAGAACCAAATGTGAGCGACCGGCGACGCCAGGTTGATGTGGCCCAGGCGCTCACGACGCACCTTGGACTGAATCACCTCGACGCCGCACTTTTCGCACACGATGCCGCGGTGCTTCATGCGCTTGTACTTGCCGCAGATGCACTCGTAGTCCTTCACCGGGCCGAAGATCTTCGCGCAGAAGAGGCCGTCCCGCTCCGGCTTGAACGTGCGGTAGTTGATCGTTTCCGGCTTCTTGACCTCGCCGTGCGACCACTCGCGGATCTTCTCGGGGCTGGCCAGCGAGATGCGGATGGCCGAGAAAGAGAGCGGATCCTTGGGCTTCTCAAAGAAGGAGAAAATGTCGCGCATGGCTATCTCCGGTTCGAACTTCAGGCTCGATTAGGATTCTCAAAAACTCTGACTACTTGGGACTGCTCGAGGAGGCGGGAGCGGGCGTCGCGAGGGAAACGAGGCAAATCGCCTCGTTCCCCGCGAGAGAGCCCGTCCCCCTCCGATCAGTCTTCGGCGGCGACCGGCGAGGGGCCGGCGCCCTCGACGAGCTCGACGTTGAGACACAAGGACTGGAGCTCCTTGAGCAGCACGTTGAAGCTCTCCGGCAAGCCGGCTTCGAGCGCGTACTCGCCCTTCACGATCGACTCGTACATGCGGGTACGGCCCTGCACGTCGTCGCTCTTCACGGTGAGGAACTCCTGGAGCGCGTAGGCCGCGCCGTAGGCTTCCATCGCCCACACCTCCATTTCGCCGAGACGCTGGCCGCCGAACTGGGCCTTACCGCCCAAGGGCTGCTGCGTGACGAGCGAGTACGGACCGATCGAGCGAGCGTGGATCTTGTCGTCGACCAAGTGGTGCAGCTTGAGCATGTACATGACGCCCACGGTCACCTCCTTGTCGAAGGGATCGCCGGTGCGACCGTCGAACACGATCTGCTGACCCGAGGCCTGCATGCCAGCTGCCTCGAGCGCGCTCTTGATCTGCTCTTCGGCGGCGCCGTCGAACACCGGGGTGCCGAAGAACACGCCGCGCTTGAGCTTCTTGGCCAAGCTCATCACCTCGGTTTCCGAGAGTCCCTTGACGAACTCTTGGAACTCCGGATCCGAGCCATACGCCGCGAGCACGCGCTCACGCACTCTCTCGACGCCCCAGCCAGCCTCGACCGCCTCCCGAATTCGCTGCCCGAGCTGGCGCGCTGCGAGCCCGAGGTGCGTTTCCAGGATCTGGCCGACGTTCATGCGGCTCGGAACGCCGAGCGGGTTGAGCACGATGTCCACCGGCGTGCCGTCCGAGAGGTAAGGCATGTCCTCTTCCGGCATGATGCGGCTGACGACACCCTTGTTTCCGTGACGGCCGGCCATCTTGTCGCCGACCATCAGCTTGCGCTTGATGGCGACGTAGACCTTGACCATCTTGATGACGCCCGGCGGCAGCTCGTCGCCGCGTGAGAGGCGTTCGATCTTGTCGCGGAAGTGTTCCTCGCGTGCGCGCACGAGCTCCTCGAGGTCGTGGAGCAGCTGCGCGATTTGATCTGCGCCGCCCTCGACCGCGATTTCGCCCCAGTACTTGCGCGGAACGGGCTCGAGCACCTGCGCGGTGAGCTTCGTGCCCTTCTCGATGAGGACTTGGCCCTTGTCGTCCACCAGCTTGCCCGTGGTGGTCTTGCCGCCGAGGACGTCCTTCATCTTGCGGTAGAAGGAGTCGCGGATGACCTTGACCTCTTCGTCCCGCGTACGCTCGAGCTTGGCGCGCTCCTGATCCTCGATGGACTTGGCGCGCTCGTCGCGCTCCGTGCCCTTGCGGGAGAAGATGCGCGCGTTGATGACGATGCCGCCGACGCCCGGGGGAACCTTGAGCGAGCTGTCACGCACGTCCCCGGCCTTTTCACCGAAGATGGCGCGAAGCAGCTTTTCCTCGGGGCTGAGCTGGCTCTCGCCCTTCGGCGTGATCTTGCCGACCAGGATGTCGCCGGGCTTCACCTCGGCGCCGATGCGCACTACGCCGGCGTCGTCGAGATCCTTCAGGGCTTCCTCACCGACGTTCGGAATGTCCTTGGTGATCTCTTCCTTGCCGAGCTTGGTGTCGCGGGCGACGCACTCGAACTCCTCGATGTGCACCGACGTGTACACGTCCTCCTTGAGGATGCGCTCGCTGATGAGAATCGAGTCTTCGAAGTTGTAACCCTGCCAGGGCATGAACGCGACGAGCGCGTTCTGACCGAGCGCGAGCTCGCCGTTGTCCACCGCCGGCCCGTCCGCCAGGACGTCTCCGGCCTTCACCGTTTCGCCGGGGCGCACGACGGGCTTCTGCGTGTAGCAGGTGCTCTGGTTCGAGCGCTGGTACTTGGTGAGGTGGTAAATGTCCGGCACCTCTTCGCCGCCGCCGCTCGTGGCTCGCACCACGATGCGCTCGGCGTCCACGCTCTCGACCACGCCGTCGCGACGCGCCAACGCGCACACGCCGGAGTCGAGGGCCACGCGGCCCTCCATGTCCGTGCCCACGAACGGAGCTTCCGAGCGCAAGCACGGCACGGCCTGACGCTGCATGTTGGCGCCCATGAGCGCGCGGTTGGCGTCGTCGTGCTCGAGGAACGGCACGAGCGCCGCGGCCACGCTCACCATCTGGTTCGGCGCCACGTCCTGCAGCTGCACCTGGTCCGGCATGGCCATGCGGTGCTCACCGTTCAGACGAGCCGAAACCAAGGACTCGGTGAACGCGCCGCTCTCGTCTTGCGGGCTCGAGGCTTGGGAAATGTACTTTCCTTCCTCCTCGAGAGCGCTAAACCAGTCGATCTTGTCGGTGACCTTGCCTTCCTTGACGGTGCGGTAAGGCGTTTCGACGAAGCCGTACTCGTTGACGCGCGCGAACGTGGAGAGCGACGCGATGAGGCCGATGTTCGGACCTTCCGGCGTTTCGATGGGGCAGATACGCCCGTAGTGCGTGGCGTGAACGTCGCGCACCTCGAAGCCCGCGCGCTCACGCGTGAGGCCACCTGGACCGAGCGCCGAGAGGCGACGCTTGTGCGTGACCTCGCTGAGCGGGTTGGTCTGGTCCATGAACTGCGACAGCTGCGAGCTGCCGAAGTACTCCTTGACCACCGCGCCGACGGGCTTGGCGTTGATGAGGTCGTGCGGCATGAGCGTGTCGATCTCTTGCGAGACGCTCATGCGCTCCTTGATGGCGCGCGCCATGCGGACCAGACCGATGCGGTACTGGTTCTCCATGAGCTCGCCCACCGCGCGCACGCGGCGGTTGCCGAGGTGGTCGATGTCGTCGACCGAACCGCGACCGTTCTTGAGCTCGATCAGGTGGCGCACCGTCTCGAGGATGTCGCGCTTGGTGAGGACCTGGACCTCGAGCGTGGGCTTCTCTTCCTCGGGCTTGTAGAACTTGTAGTTCAGCTTGAGGCGGCCGACCTTGGACAGGTCGTAGCG
>JAEYVE010000173.1 GCA_023432025.1 Pseudomonadota bacterium | reverse complement strand
GCCATCACTCGTGCCCCCCGTGCCCGTCGCAGTACCGCCGCTCGAAGAAGACGCGCCTCCAGTCGCGGAGCTCCCGCCGCCGCCGTCGGACGGCGCGGTTTCCGCCTTGCCCGCGCACCCGATGCCGAGAGACGCCAGCGCCACCCCCTGAAGCAGGGCAGCCTCCAAACGAGTCAACATGGCGCCATGGTAGCGGCTGCCGGGGCTGTGCGTGTGAGGTTTCGGGGGCGCGCGGGCGAAGCCAGGGCACCTCGGGAGCGGAAACGAACGGCTGAAGCGGGGATTTTCGATACCGGAGCCGCGGGGTGGACGTGCTGAGAATCGCGGGGTTAGGCGAGGGGGGTGGAGGACGGTGTGGCGGAGGAGCGTGGCGAGCCCATGCTAGATGGGCCACAGCATGAAGCTCGCGCCTCGGTACGTGGTGGAGTCAATCGGGCAGGATGCGGTCTTCTTCCTACGCCTCATCGAAACGCTGATCCACCACCCGGATAGTGCGCTGCTTGCTCCTGCGGTCCAGCCGTTCGCCTCCCTCTTTGTCGTGGAAAGCAACACGCGATTGTTGGAGTACAGCTCACTCCCGGCTGTGTTGACCGAAGACGCCCTTCGGGCGATTCGTCCGGCGCGCCATCGGGCGAAGTTGTTGCTTTCACGGAGCAGCGATGTGAGTCGCGTCGTCGCTGAATTCGACGCCATCGTGCAGGACGAACGTCGTCACTTCGTTGATTCACACCGAGGCTGGCTTGCCCCTCTGAAACGTTGGCTCCAGCCTGACCTTGGCCTCTCGCTCTGCGATGGTCATATCTTCTCAACGACTCATGGCACGCGGTTCATGTTCGGAGACGACTTCGAAGGACAACGCCTGCGCGAAGCGAGCAGCATCGTGGCCGCCTACTGCTCGTCCCTCAGTCGTGCGTTCGGACACCCGCCATCGCGGAGTAAGGTCGAGGCTCGCCCGATCGGTGTCATCATGAAGGACATCAAGTGCGAAGCTCTCTACCAGAGGGGCCCCCTCGGCGAGCTCGACTTGGCGTGGTCCGGTGCGCTGGCAATCGTTCTCGCTAACGCAAACTTCGTAGGAAAAGTTTTACGAAAGCTCGTCGACGTCGACTCACCTTCCTATATCAAGCTCTGCGTCCTTTGCGCCTTTCATGCCATTGAGAGCTTGCGGCTCGTACAAGATCGCCTTGTCTCAGAAAAGCGACTCCCGAGCTCGGCGGCAGACGTGCTGAGATCGGTCGCAACGCCTGAAGTGCGTCAGCTGAGAAAACGCAAAGAGCTAAGAGACGCACTTGTCCATTTCCAACCGAAGCGGGTCCAAGCGGCGCGGCGCCCCGACTCGTACGCAGAACTACTCGCAAGTCTATCTGGCGGGCTTAGCCAGGAAGACCTTGCGGGGCTTGCGAACAGCGTTCTAGCGACCGTCACAACCGCCCTGGTCGGCGGCTTTGATTTGCATCCGGGGACGTTCTGGCACGGGACCGTTCAACGGTAGCTTCGTGGCGCCGGAGGCGACGGCCCGTTCCCACAGAAGACCTTCGCTGGCGGAGGTGCTCAAGCTCGGGCCATAGCTCTTCCTCCAGTGAGCCCAGCTCGAAGGCCCCCACCTCGACGACCCCGCTCCCCCAAGCTCAGGTCGATGGCGCCCCACCTCGACGCCCGCAGGGGGGAAGGGAGCACCCTCCCAGGAGGGGCCCGCCCCCCGAGGACGGCGAGGTGGGGCGCCCTCGACCGTCCGTCCTTCGGAAAGACATGGACGGCGAGGTGGGGCGCCCTCGACCGCCGACCTTCGGAAAGACATGGACGGCGAGGCGGGGGTACCTCGACCGGCTCCTCCCTGATCCGCAGTGCGGGAGCACCGCACCACGCCTGACTGGGCCGCCCTTCCAAGTTCGCGGGCTCTGGGGCCTCTGGGGTGACGCCAGGGCCGGGCGTCTGTTAAACCCGGCGCCCCCCATGAAAGCGAATATCGTCGTCCTCCCCGGGGACGGAATCGGGCCCGAAATCATCCGTGAAGCCAAGACCGTCCTCGAGGCCGTCGCCTCGAAGTTCGGCCATTCCTTCGCCTTCGAAGAGCACCTGATTGGTGGCATCGCCATCGATCAAACGGGCAGCGCCCTGCCGGACTCGACGCTGGAAGCCTCCAAGAAGGCGGACGCCGTGCTGCTCGGCGCCGTCGGTGGCCCCAAGTGGGATGATCCGCGCGCCAAGGTGCGACCGGAGCAGGGCCTGCTCGCCATTCGCAAGGGCCTGGGACTCTTCGCCAACTTGCGCCCGGTGAAGGGTTACAAGGAGCTGCTCGATGCTTCGCCGCTCAAGCGTGAGCTGGTGGAGGGCGTGGATTTGCTCGTCGTGCGTGAGCTCACCGGCGGCCTCTACTTCGGCAAGCGCGAAGAAGCTCAAGGCCACGGCGACAGCGACCGCGCCTACGACACGATGGAGTACACCGGCCTCGAGGTGCGCCGCGTGGTCGAGCTCGCCTTCGAAATCGCGAAGGGCCGCCGCGGCCTCGTGACCTCCGTGGACAAGGCGAACGTCATCGCCGCCTCGCGCCTGTGGCGCGCCGTTTCGACGTCGATTGGCCAAAAGCACCCGAACATCAAGCTGGAGCACCAGCTGGTCGACTCGTGCGCGATGCGGCTCGTCACCAATCCCGGCAGCTTCGACGTCATCGTGACGGAGAACATGTTCGGCGACATTTTGAGCGACGAAGCGGCGGTGCTCACGGGCTCGCTCGGCATGCTGCCGAGCGCCTCGCTCGGTGAAGGCTCCACCGGTTTGTACGAGCCCATTCACGGCTCGGCGCCGGACATCGCGGGCAAGGGCGTGGCCAACCCGCTCGGCACCATTTTGAGCGCCGCCATGCTGCTTCGTCACAGCCTCAAGCTGGAAACCGAAGCGCAGGCCATCGAGCTCGCCGTCGAAAAAACGCTGCAAAGCGGCGTGCGCACGCGCGACCTGGGCGGCGACGCCGGCACCACGCAAATCGGCGCAGCAGTCCTCGGAAACCTCTGAGACGGTTTCGTCTTTCTTGGGGCGGCGCCTCACGTCACCGCGCGGTGCTCCCGCACTACGCCGCACTACGCCACGCGCTTCGGCGCGCATCCGCGCGCCGAAGCGCCGAGCTCGTCGGCGCCGTTATCGCACCCACCCGACTCGGCTCGTCGGGTGGGGCCCCTTTCGCTCCTCCGCTCCTTCACGTTAGAGGTTTTTCATGCCCGGCCTGACTCTGCGCGCGGCGGCGCTGACCGACATCGGTCTGGTGCGCACCCACAACGAGGACTTCGCCCAGGTGCGTGACGATCTCGGGCTGTACCTCGTCGCTGACGGCGCGGGAGGCCACGAGTCCGGGGACGTAGCCGCGGCGCTCGCCGTGCGCTCGGTGAGCAACTACGTAGGCGCGACGATTCGCGCCACGCACGAGCGTCCGGACTTCGACCGACTCGGCACGCCGTACCAGGCCAAGCGCCTCTCCAGCGCCTTTCACAAGGCGAACCGCGACGTGCTCGAAATCGCTCGCACCACCGACAGCCACCGCGGCATGGGCACCACCCTGGTCGCGCTCTTGCACGCGCCGCGCACGGGCCTCTTTCACGTGGCGCACGTGGGAGACAGCCGCTGCTACCGGCTGCGCGGCGGCGATTTGGAGCTGCTCACGGAAGATCACTCGCTCGCACAAGACCTGCTCGAGCAGCGACCGGATTTGGACGACGCCGTCCTCGAGCGTTTGCCGCGGGGCGTCGTCACGCGCGCGCTCGGCATGACCGACGAGCTGCGCGTCAGCGTGCGCACGCTCGTGCCGCGCTCCGGGGACCGTTATCTCTTGTGTAGCGACGGCCTGAGCGCGCTGGTATCCACGCCGGATCTCGCGCACGGCCTCGCGCAGCCCGAGTCACCGGACGTGGTCGCGCGCGTGCTCGTCGAGCTCGCTCACGATCGCGGCGCGCCCGACAACGTCGCCGTCGTGGTGGTGGACTGCGAAGCGCGCTTCGAGGAAGACGAAGCGCCGACGACGCCGTGGGACAAGGAGCCGAGCTTTCCCCCCACCTTCACCGCCCCGGACGAAACCACGCAGCCCGAGCTGCTCATCACCGGCATCGAAGAGCTCTCCCTCGACGCGGACGTCGCCAGTGACGCCTTCCTCGAAGGGTTGCTCCGCGCCCGCAAAGCACACGAAAAATGACCGAGCTCCACGTCCCGCCCCTCCTCACCGCGGATCTCCCCGGCGTCGGAGGACGCATCGGACCGGAGCTCGAGCACTTCGTCGTGTCCGAGCTTCCGCTCTACGCGGCCAGCGGCGAAGGCGACCACTGGTACGTGTACGTCGAAAAGCGCGGCCTCACGACGCAAGACCTCGTCATGGCGCTCGCGCGCGCCTCCGGCGCGCGCGCTTCGGACATCGGCAGCGCCGGTATGAAGGACAAACAGGGCGTCACCCGACAGTGGCTGTCCGTGCCCACGCAAGCCGCCGCTCCGGACACCTGGCAGCTGCCCGAGTCGCTCCGCGTGCTCGAGGTCTCGCGCCACAAGAACAAGCTGCGCACCGGACACCTTCGGGCGAACCGCTTCCGCATCACGCTGGTGGACGTTCCTGAAAACGCAGCGGAGCTCGCCGAGCCTCTGGTGCAGCGTCTGCGCGAGCGGGGCCTCCCCAACTACTTCGGACCGCAGCGCTTTGGCCGACAAGGACGAAGCTTCGAGCAGGCCCTCGCCTGGGTGAAGCAGACCGAAGACGGTCGCCCGAGCGCCGAGGGCGCGCGCGGAAAAAAGCGCGGCCCCAAGGCGCGCTTCGAAAACAAGCTCTTGCCCAGCGTGCTCCAGTCCGACGTCTTCAACCGCTACCTGACCGCTCGCCTGGCGCGGCCCGAGCCTTTGCTCTTGGGCGAAGTTGTCCGGCTCGAAGGCTCCGCCAAAGTGTTCACGGTGGAGGATCCGGACAAGGAGCTGCCACGTCTCGAACAAGGGGACATCCACCTGACCGGGCCCATGGTGGGCCCCCGCACGGTGCATGCAGCGGAAGAAGCTGGGCGCCTCGAGGACGCAGCCTTCGGCGAGCTCGGCCTCGGCGAGGCCGAGCAACGGCGTCTCGCGGATGCGGCGCCCGGCACGCGACGTGACCTCTTCGTTCGTCCGGAGGAAATCACGGTCGAGCCAGCGGGCCCCGGCGAGCTCGTGCTGTCGTTCGTGCTGCCGGCGGGCAGCTTCGCCACTCAGCTTTTGCGCGAGCTCACGCGCTCGCCTTGGCTCGAGCCCCGCTGAACATTTGCGCGGTTCGTCGCCGGACGAGGCGCGACCTTCTTGCCCAAGAGCACGTCCCGGGCGCAAGGTAGCCCTCATGCGCCTTGGCTCGAGCTCACCTGCGCGCGCGCGGAGCGCTAGCAGTGCAAGCCTCGTCGAGCACGCCTCGCGACGGGCGCCAAGAATGCGCGCCCCGCGCTCGTCCAGGGTCGCAGCGGCGTTCGTCGGTCTTTTTCTCGCGGCGTGCGGCGCCGCGCGCCCAGCGACGGTCGCTGCGCCCGTGACGCGCGCCG